>JALFSO010000003.1 GCA_022778785.1 Dysosmobacter sp.
TGTAATGCGGTTGCAGGTGAACTGTTAGTTCCGAAAGACGCGCTAATGATTGTTTTATCTAATGGATGTTATAAGCATCCGTATACAACAGATAGTATCCGTCTGATTGCAAATAGGTTTTCTGTCAGCAGAGAAGTAATAATTCGGCGCTTACTTGATACGGGCCGCATAAACGATGCAGAGTATGATACATATGCCGATGAATTCCGCAGAGAAATTGAGCGAGAGCGAGAGGAACAGAGATTAGCGCGGGAAGCAGGTTTGAAAACAGGATTTCGTACAAACGTTAGCCGAGATGCAATTGATAGGACCAGCTCAATTGTATGTAAAACGCTCTATTACGGATATGGCGAGGAAATATATAGCAAACGTGATATTGCACAGCACTTGAGAATAGCGCAAAAGCATGTTGAAAAGTTTTTGGCGGAGGTGTCAAAATGGAACAGATGACTATGTTTCCACCTCCGTACAAATATCTTATTGACGCATCGTCAATATTGGCACAGAAGCCCACAGATGCATTTCCTCGACTTGTGCACAGAAGTATGTGGGAGAAGATTGAAGAATGCATACGTAAAAAAAGTATTGTAACCTGTTCAGAGATTGAGGAAGAAGTGAAAAATGATGATGTTGTCGGTAAATGGCTTAGTTCTCAGCAGTGTGTTATTCTCCCGATCGATGACGATGTGCAGCTAAATGTCAGGAAAATAGTTACGGAGCATCCCAAAATGATTAGTTTCTCTGGTGGACAAGGGTCCTCATCGGGCGATGCATTCCTGATCGCAACAGCGATGAAATATAATCTTATGATTATAACGGAAGAGGGGGATAAGCGGAATAAGATTCCAAGTATTTGCAGGGACTACGGAATTCGCACTGTGAATATCACAGGATTGTGCATTGCCGAAGGATGGATATTCTAGTGGTATATGGATTGCGTTTTATGCAATGCACCTGGAATAGGAAACGGGTGCATTGTATCAACCATTAGGTCCAATGCCAAATAAGAACCGTAATTTTGATACAAAGCGTATCGGGGTTACGGTTCTTAATTTTTATGCTAAAACACTGTGTTTGCGGCACTTTTGCACCCAGCGGCCCCAAAAGAAAACCCGGCCAGGTTGTTTTCCTGGTCGGGGTTTTTGCCTTTGCGTGGGCTTCGTGGTCCTCGCAATCGTTGAAAGAGCGTAAATCGTTGAATTACAAGGGCAATCGTTGTTTTAGTGGGGTATTCGTTGAATTACAGGGATAATCGTTGAATTACAGCATTCCCGATAGTAAATAGGTGTGGGAAAATTAAAATGTGGTCTTGCTCAAGTCGCTGCCTTTTTCAGAATCTCAAAGGCTGCCTTGATTTTTGCTGCCATCAGTTTCCTGCGCTCAATCAGGAAGTCCTCGTAGGCCATATTTTCCCAACCGTGAGGCAGAGCGTTCTCCTCTTCCATAACACGGATCTGCTCGTCAGACAATCCGGCGCAGACAATCGGATAATACACAGACGGAGCATCATCCAGGATGTCCATGTTGTCCTTCCAGTCGATGAATGCGTAGTTTGCCATCTGGTTAATCTTCGCATCAGAGTATCCTTGGGACTTCAAGTAAGCCTTTGGGAAAAGGTGATGCTTTTCCAGAGACTTGCGGTTACCGTCTGTTCCGGGCTCGAACAGCTTTGATACAAGCAGATTGCTCTTGGAGAAGAGGATTTTTGCGTTCATAATGTTCAGCGATGCCACGTAACCCCACCTTCATCGAACTGCGTGACCAGGTGCTGGCTGGCCTGAGCGTTACTTCTACTGGTTCCAATCAGACCAATGCCGCGCTCCCCACCGATACTACGGTTGCTGTTGTCGCATCCTCTACGAAGTATACGCAGGACAATGTGAATGACCTGCTGGCCAACGGCCCGAAGAACGAGATCTATCTCCAGCCTGAGCAGGCCCTCGTCCTGAATATCACTACGAAACGTGAGGTTCAGATCGGCCTGAAGGCGCTGAATGCCAGCACAAGCTGCACCATCAATGGAGAATCGAAGGACATCACCACCAGCACCGATATGTTCTACACCGTGCTGAACAAAGGTACTTCCGGCGAGCAGACCATCACCATCACCATCACCAACACCGGCAGCGGCATCCTGGCCGTCACCCTCCTGAAGGTCTGCGACGATCCCAACGCAACGCTGGGCGTCCTGACGGAGGAAGACCTGATCCCCGCCCTGACTTCTCTGGGCATCATTGAAGAGGAGGAGACTCCCTCCAAGCCCGCAAAGCCGGAGAAGCCTGCCAAGCCGGAAAAGCCTGCGAAGCCGGAGAAACCCGGGAAGCCCCAGACCCCCGCGAAGCCCGGCAACGGCAACTCTGCCCAGAAGCCCGGCAATGCCTTCGGAACCCAGAAGCCCAACAACGGCAAGCACTGAGCGGGATCTGACCCGGCAACGCAATGAAACGCGCACCGGCCGTCCAACAGGACGGCCGGTGCCTTTCGTTATTCCAGCCCCACTGTTAAAGGCGGCAATCTTCTGAACAGATCACCGCGATCATCAGGGAAGCGGCGCCCCAATGCCCGCCGAAGATGAAAACAGCCCCGGCAGCATTCCGCGCTGTCGGGGCTGTCTGTTGGATGGTGTTACTTTTTCGCCGCGGCCCGTTTGGCCTGCCAGCGCTTGTAGCGTCCGCTGGAGGTGACGGCCATGCAGATCACGAAGACCAGCAGCACCAGGGAGACGGGATGGCTCACCAGATCCGCCAGCAGGGCCGGGATGCTGTTGTTGGTCATGGTGGCGGCCCGGCGGAAGTTCAGCTCCAGCAGGTCGGACAGGATGATGCCCAGCACCGTGGGGCCTACCGGGAACTTGTAGAGCTTCATGATGTAGCCCAGGACGCCGAAGGCGATCATCCAGTAGACGTCCATGATGGAGCTGTTGATGGAGAACGCGCCCACCACGGACAGGAGGATGATAATGGGCATCAGAATGGTCTTGGGGATCTCCACGATCTTGGAGAACATCTTGATGCCGGTAAAGCCGAAGATCAGCAGGAAGATGTTGCCCACAAACATGGCGCCGATGATGTAGTAGAACACGTCGGGGCTGTTGGCCATCAGCAGGGGGCCGGGATTCAGGCCGTGGATGTACATGGCGCCCAGCATGATGGCGGTGACGGCGTCGCCGGGGATGCCAAGGGACAACATGGGGATGCAGGCGCCGCCCACGGCGGCGTTGTTGGCGCTCTCCGGCGCCACCAGACCCTCCATAGCGCCCTCGCCGAAGGGCGTCTCCGGGTTTTTCGTGGTGCGCTTGGCCTGATCGTAGGCCAGCAGGGCGGCGATGTCGCCGCCGGTGCCGGGCAGGGCGCCCACCACCGCGCCGATGAGGGAGCTTTTCAGCGTCAGGGGGACGTAGCGGATGGTGTTCTTCCAACTGGGGATGATCTTGTCCACCTTCTGCTTCACCGGATTTGTGGTCAAGTCCCGCAGCTGGATCAGGGCCTCGGACATGCCGAACAGGCCGATCATCACCACCACGTAGCTGACGCCCAGCATCATGTAGGTCCGGAACATGGAGCCGCTGGGGCCCAGCACGAACCGGTTGTGGCCGGTCTGGCTGTCCAGGCCCACGAAGCCGATGAACAGGCCCAGGGCGGCGGACAGGATGCCCCGGGTGGGGCTGTCGTTGCCCAGGCTGCTGACCAGGAACAGGCCGATGACCGCCAGCAGGAAGTAGTCCCGGGGCGCGAAGCGCATGGCAAATTTGGACAGATACGGCGCGCCCAGGCACAGAATCAGGGTGCCGATGAAGCCGCCCAGCACCGACTGGATGACGGTGACGCCGATGGCCTGTCCCGCCAGGCCCTTCCGGGCCAGAGGATAGCCCTCCAGGGCGGTGGCCACGGCGGCAGGGGCGCCGGGGATGTTCAGCAGAATGGCGGAGCGGGAGCCGCCGTACACGCCGCCGATGTAGACGCCCACCATGGCCGCCAGGGCGGGCAGGGTGGCCCAGGAGTAGGTGAAGGAGATCAGAAGGGAAGTGGCCATGGTGACGGACAGACCGGGGATGGCCCCCACGTAAATGCCAAGAAACACGCCGGCGGCCAGACAGAGCAAAAGGACCGGGTCCGTCAGCGCCTGGAGGGCGTAGCTCAGCGCCTGTGTAAATGCCATATGAGGACCCTCCTTTCAGGGCAGCTGTACCTGGAAGATGTACTGGAACACCACAAGGATGCAGAGCACTGTGATGGCCGAGATCACCAGGGTACGGAGTTTGTTCTGATGGTTGAGCGTCATCATGGAAAAGACCAGAAAGAGGAACGTGGACACCGCGAAGCCGATGAAGTTCAGCATGACGGCGTACAGCGCGCAGTAGAGAATAATAATCCCCACCTTGCCGGGAAACAGGTAGGCGAAGGTCTCCTTTGTCTTTCGGACCAGAGGAATGCCGTCCTCAAAGGGCCGGGGCATCCCCCGCAGCTCCAGCAGGATCACGACGGTGGAGACCAGCATCACCAGTGCGCACAGGGCCGGGACCGTCCCCTCGCCGGAGAGCTTGGGGGCGGTCATGAACATCTTCAGGGACGCGATGAGACAAATCAGAGAGAACAGGCCGAGGACCAGAAGAAAGCCCCGCTCCCCCTTTTGCTGTGTACGTTTTTCCATGATACCTCTCTTTTCTTTCGGACGAAAATCAGCGGGAGAAAACACGGGAAGAAGCAGGCCATGAGACATGGACTGCTTCTCCGCGTATTGCTGTTTGGTTGAGGAATTTACTTTTCGATGCCCACGGAGGCGGGATCGATGGTGGCCACGCCGGAGTCATACAGCATGTAGCTGGTGGTGGAGCGGTACTTCTGGAGGTATTCCACCGCCTCGTCGCCGGTCATGTTCATAATGAAGCAGCCCTTGGAGGCAACCAGTTCCTGAAATTCCTGATCCTCGCAGGCCTTGGAGAAGGCGGCGGTCAGGGTGTCGATGATGGCCTGATCGGTGCCCAGCTTCACAAAGACGCCGTAGAAGGGACCCCAGGGCAGGATCTCATTGTACTCGGGATAGATCTCGGTAATGGCGGGGACATCGTCAAAGCCCTCCAGGCGCTCGTTGTGGAACATGGCCAGGATGCGGATGTCGCCGGACTGATAGAAGCTGGCGATGGAGCCCAGAGTGGAGACGGCGAAGTCGGCGTTGCCGCCCATGACGGCGATGGCGCACTCGTTCTCACCGTCGAAGGGGACCATGTTGGCCTCGGTGCCGCTGATGCTGCGGATAATGGTGGCGCACGTCTCGGGCAGACCGCCGGCGCCGGTGGTGGCGGCCACGACCTTACCGGGATTGGCCAGCATGTCGTTGATCAGGTCCTCCAGGGTCTGATACTTGGAGTCCTTGGCCACGAAGATGCCGCCGTAGCTGTTGGTCAGCAGGCAGATGGGATAGAAGTCGTCATAGTCCAGCTCGCTGGTGCCCATGACCTTGGCAATCTGAGGATTCTCCGCGCCGAACAGCAGCTCATAGCCGTCTGCCGCCTGGGCGTTGACGTAAGCGGTGGAGACGCCGCCGCCGGAACCGGCCCGGTTGGTGAACACGATGGACTGCCCCAGCTCCTCCTGGGCCACCAGGCCCGCCGCGCGGGAGATGGTGTCGCACACGCCGCCGACGCTCCACATAATGGAGCCCTGGATGTTCTTGGTGGGATAGGCGGGGGCTTCGGACTGCTGAGAGGAGCCGGAAGCAGACGCGCCGGCGCTGGCCGCGGGCGTGTTGCCGGAGCCGCAGGCAGTCAGAGAGCAGACCATAAGGGCTGCAAGCAGGGTGGCAATGATTTTTTTCATGGGGGTTCTCTCTCCTTTGATTCTGATATCTTCCATATCCGACAAAACTTTGCTGCTTTAAACTTTAGTACTTAAAAGCGATGAAGTTCTTAAACATATTACTGCAAGATCCGGAAATAGTCAAGAAGAATTTCAAAAAAAATTAGCGGAATTTGAAAAAGGATGGCCCGCGGCGCCGCGGGTTTTGACCGCCGCGCCGAAATTCAGCCGTTTTGTCAGGCCGCAGGGGCGGAAGCGCCGGGGGACTGGGGGCCGGGGCGGCGAATTTCCGAAGAAACGGCCCCGAAGCGGTTTCCGCCGCTCCGGAGGCTGTGTTCATTGATACGCCTGCGACGGCAGGCTGCTGCTCCTGACGGGGCGCCGGTGGTCTCTGTTTTCCGTGCCGCAGGACGATCAGGGCGCCGCGTGGATCAGGAAAAACAGGCTCCGCTTATCCACGATCCGGTGGCCAGCCGCACAAACAGGCTGGCTTTCTGATCGCTCTGTTCCATATGCTCTCTGTACTGCCGTGGTCACTGCTGCGCGGACGGCTCCTCCGGGACGCCCTCGATGGGGAAGTCCCCCTGATCCGTGTGGAACACCGCCCGGAGGCCGCTGGCCGTCAGGCTGCCCTGCAGGCTGCCGGACATCTCGCTCACCGCCGTTTTCAGGGTGCCGGAGGCTTCAAAGGCGTATTCCACAGCAAAGCTGCCGCTGAAGGTGTTCTCCGCCCCCAGCAGGTCCAGCTGAATGCGCCCGTCCCCGGGAAGAACGCGGGCGCGGCCCTCCTTGACGCCCATGGGGCTGTGGAGCTGAATGCGGTAGATCTGATCGGACATGGTATCGTCTCCTCCTGTCAAAGATGCTTTCAACATACTCCGGCCTCCGGCGGGGAACAATCCGCAATTCACCGCAAACGTGCAAAACTACACATTTTTTGAAAATTGTGCAGCGTTTGCGGCGGAATGGTTTTACAAATGTACACAGTTTGTTTAATGATTTTTTCCGGCGGACGTGCTATATTAATACAGGAAAAGGAGCGGATCGCAAGCAATGAAGCAGGAAGAGCTTTCCCGGAGACGAAAAGAACAGATGGCCCAGTCCCTGAAGCGGCTGATGGCGAAGAAAAGCCTGCAAAAGATCACCATTCAGGAGATCGCCGACGACTGCGGCATCAACCGCTACACCTTCTACTATCACTTCAAGGACATCTACGATCTTCTGAAGTGGATGTTTCAGGAGGAGGCGCTGTCACTGATCCAGAAGAGTGACAACTGCCTGACCTGGCAGGACGGATTCCGGCTGTTTCTCCGCAGCGTCCGGGAAAACAGGGCGGTGATCCAGTGCGCCCTGAACAGTCTGGGGCAGGACGCCCTGCGGGACATGTTCTATCAGGAGTTGAAGCATCTGATGAGCCTGTTCCTGGCCGAGGTGAAGGGACGGTATCAGGTGTCGGAGGAATATCTCAACTTCCTGTCGGACTTTTACATCGCGGCCCTCAGCGGCACGGTGATGGAGTGGGTCCGCCGGGACATGGACCTGTCGGAGAATACCATGATGACCTATTTCCGCGTGGCCCTGGACGGGCATATGGAGGAGGTTTTCCGGCGGGCGGAGCAGGAGGGGCTGTGACGGCCTTCTCCGGTCCCTCCGGCGGGGGAGCGTCTGGTCTCCTTTTATGAAAAGGCTACCCTCTTTGTCGGGCGGCACGGGTTTCGCACACTGCGGCGGACCCGCGCCGCCTTTTTTTGCGTCTTGCGGCGGAGAGCCGCGGGAGGTATCATGGAACTGTAAACGAACTTATGGCCGTTCGGCGCGAAAAGCGCAGGGAATGTCGAGTGAACGCTTCGCCTGCCTGTTATGATATGTGTGTCGGAGGTGAGAGAATGAATGAGCAGATCCTGGCGGTCCAGCGGATGCAGGACTATATCGAGGCCCACGGGACGGAGGACATCACTCTGGCGGATCTGGCCCGAGCGGCGCGGTTCTCCCCGTGGTACGCCTGCCGGCTGTTCCGGCGGTACACGGGACTGGCCCCGGCGGAGTACATCCGCCGCCTGCGGCTGGCCCGCTCCGCCCTGCGGCTGAAGGAGGGGGGCTGCCGGGTGACCGACGCGGCCTACGCCTTCGGCTTCGGCAGTGTGGACGGCTTCCAGCGGGCCTTTCTCCGGGAGTTCGGCTGCAATCCCGGCGAATACGCCCGGCATCAGGTGCCGATCCCGCTGTTCATTCCCTACGGCGTCAAATTCAGAGCCATCAGAGAGGAGCAAATGGACATGGAACAGGTGCGGAGCGTGTTTATTCAAATGGTGAGCAAGCCGGAGCGGAAGGTGATCATCAAGCGGGGCGTTCAGGCCGAGGACTACTTCCCCTACTGTGAGGAGGTGGGCTGCGACGTCTGGGGCATCCTGACCAGCATGGACTCCCTGTGCGGGGAGCCGGTGTGCCTGTGGCTACCGCCGAAGTACAAAAAGCCCGGGACGTCTACCTACGTGCAGGGCGTGGAGACGGCAACGGATTACGACGGCCCGGTGCCGGAGGGCTTTGACGTCATTCAGCTGCCCCCGGCGGAATACCTGATGTTCCAGGGGGAGCCCTTCCGGGAGGAGGACTACTGCCAGGCCATCCTGGCCCTGCGCAGTGCCGTCGAGAAGTACGACCCGTCGGTCATCGGCTATGAGTGGGACCGGGAGAACCCCAGGATCCAGCTGGAGCCCCGGGGCCAGCGGGGCTACATTGAGCTGCTGCCCGTCCGGCGGGCCGCAGGACGGTAAAAGGCCCCGGACGGCTTCCGCTGGCGTGAACGGAAGACCATGAAAAAAGCCCCCGGCGCGGATACCGCGCCGGGGGCTTCGCTATGCACTTACGCCTGCGTGCGGCGCTCCGCCGCCTGCAGCAGGTTCTTCAGCAGCACCGCCCGGGTGACGGGGCCCACGCCGCCGGGCACCGGCGTGATGTACGACGCCCGCTCCGCGGCGTCGTCAAACACCACGTCGCCCCGCCAGACGCCCTCCGGCGTCCAGTTGGTGGACACGTCGATGACCACGGCGCCCTCCTTCACCATATCGCCGGTGACCAGGCCGGGCCGTCCGGCGGCGGTGACCAGAATGTCCGCCTCCCGGGTGACGGCCCCCAGGTCCGGGGTTTTGGAGTGGCACACCGTCACGGTGCCGTCGGCCATCAGCAGCAGACGGGCCATGGGCTTGCCCACGATGTCCGACCGGCCTACCACCACACACCGCTGACCGGCGGGGGAGATTCCGTACTTCTTCAGAATTTCCATCACCGCGGCGGGGGTGCAGGGGACGAACAGCGGGTCCCCGGAGGCCAGCCGTCCCACGTTCACGGGATGGAAGCCGTCCACGTCCTTCTCCGGTGAGACGGCGTCCAGCACCGCCCAGTGGCGGATGTGCCGGGGCAGGGGCAGCTGGATGAGAATGCCGTCCACATCGTCGTCCCCGTTGAGCTGCCGGATCAGGTCCAGCAGCGCCGCCTCGGTGGTGTCCGCCGGCAGGCGGTGCTCCATGCTGCGGAAGCCGCACTCCCGGCAGTCCCGCTCCTTGCCGGCCATGTACTTCCGGGAGGCGGGATCGTCTCCCAGTAGCACCACCGCCAGACCCGGCTGACAGGGCAGCCGCGCCGCCACGTCCCGGATCTCCGCTTTCAGCTCCGCGGCCAGAGCCTTTCCGTCAATGATCGTCGCCATGAATGTCCTCCTGAATCGTTGTCTCACCGGGAATGGGCTCCTGGGGAGCCTCGTCCGCCGCGGCCGTGATCTCCGCTTCCGGTGCTTCCCCGGCTTCCGCGGCCTCCGCCGCCTCGGCGGCGCGGGCCATCTGGTTCACCAGCAGGTCTTCCGGCGACCGTTTTTTGATGCGGATGTTGTAGAACAGCATGAACGCCGCCAGCACCACCAGCACCAGGGACAGCGCCTGGGACACCCGGATGGGCTCGCCGAACAGCTTCCAGTCAAACAGGTACAGGCTGTCGGTCCGCAAGCCCTCGATCCAGGAGCGGCCCAGGCCGTACCACAGGAAGTAGAACCAGGTGTTCTCCCCGTCGAACCGGCGGCCCTTGGAGATGACGAACAGGATCAGCAGCAGGCCCAGCAGGTTCCACAGGCTCTCGTACAGGAAGGTGGGGTGGACCTCGATATACTGGCTGGCGCTGGTCCACAGCCGCATCCGCCAGGGCAGGGCGGTGGCGGCGCCAAAGGCCTCCCGGTTCATAAAGTTGCCCCACCGGCCCACCAGCTGGCCCACCAGCAGGCCCATGACGCACAGATCCGTCAGGGCGCCCAGCTTGATCTTCTGGCACCGGCTGTAGACGATGGCCAGGATGACGCAGGCGATGACGGTGCCATAGATGGCGCCGCCGCCGTCCCAGATGGCCACCACCCGGCCCCAGTCCAGACCGCCGCTCTCGTTGCGGAACAGGTCCAGATAGAACAGAACGTAATAAGTCCGGGCACCCAGGATGCCCAGGGGCACGCCCCACAGCACCATGTCCACCACGTTGTCCTCTGTCAGGCCGTAGTGCTTGGCCTGTTTGGTGCACAGCCACAGGCCCAGGAGGACGCCCAGGCCCAGGATGATGCCGTACCAGTAGATGGGCTTCTGCCCGAGATAAAAGGCCACGGAGCTGGCGGTGAACTGCCAGTCTCCCAGCAGGCCGGGAAAGCTGATAGGGGAATCTTGCATAACAGTCAAGGGTCATTGCCTTCTTTCTATGAAACAGGGTCAGGTCCGGGGCAGGATCTGGGACAGGACTGCCCGGTCCGGGGTGATATTCTCCCGCAGGAAGGAAACCACGTCCTCCTGGGAGACCGCGTCGAAGATCTGGGGGAAGGTCAGGGGATCGTAGCCGTGGAAGTAGCCCTCCGTCAGGCTGACGGCGATGTTCTCAAAGGAGTTGAGGCCCCGCAGGTTGTCGCCGAAGGACGCCCGCCGGGTCCGCTCGAAGAAGTCCGGGTCGATGCCCTCCCGCACCAGCCGGTCCGCCTCCTTCTGGATGGCGTCCGCCACGGCCCGGGCGTGGTTGCTGTCACCGCCGGCGTAGAGATAGGACATGCCGGGCATCATCTCGAAGGTGCCGCCGAAGCTGCCGTTGATGAGACCCTGGCTGTACAGCCGCTGGTACAGGGGAGAGGACTCGCCAAGCAGCAGGTCGCAGGCCATGTCGCCGGTGACGGCCAGCCGCAGCCAGTCCGCCCCGTCTTTGGCGGGGACGCACTTGTAGCCCGTCAGGAACTGGGGCATGGAGACCTCCATCTCCCGGGACGTCTCCTTCTGGGCCACCTCCGCCGGCTCCTCGCCGTAGTCCCGGGGGATGACGGGGCCGCCCTCCCGGGGCAGGATGCGCCGTGCCAGGTCCACCATGTGCACCGGGTCCACGTCGCCCACCACCGTGAGGATCATGTTGGAGGGGGTGTAGAACGCCTTGTGGCAGTCGTACAGCGTCTGAGCGGTGATCTCCCGGATGGACTCGATGCTGCCCGCCACGGAGATGCGGCCGGTGTGGTTCTGATACAGGGCCTGCATCATCCGGGTATAAATCTGCCAGTCGGGGTTGTCCTCGATCATGCGGATCTCCTGGCTGATGATGCCCTGCTCCTTGGCCACGCTCTCGTCGGTGAAGTAGGGGATGGACACGAAGGACAGCAGGATTTTCAGATTCTCCTCGAAGTGGTCCGTGGAGTCGAAGTAGTAGCCGGTCATGGCGTTGGAGGTGAAGGCGTTGGGCTCCGCACCGTTCTTCGCCAGTTCCTGAAGGGCGTTGCCCTCCTTGGTGTCGAACATCTTGTGCTCCAGATAGTGGGCGATGCCCGCCGGGGTGTCCAGCCACTTGCCGTTCAGCTGGAAGCGCACGTCCATGCCGCCGTAGCGGGTGGCGAAGAAGGCGTACTTCTTGACATAGCCGGGCTTGGGCACCACGCAGACCATCAGGCCGTTGGGCAGGGTCTCCCGGAAGACAGACTCGCCTACCCGCTCGTAAAAGGTCTCTCTCATTCCGCGGCCTCCTTTCCCTTCAGGAAATAGACGGTGTCCAGCGTCACGGTCTGCATGGCCTCGAAGATCCGCGCCGCGCTGGTGTTCCGGACGTCCGTGGCCAGCTCCTCCGGCGTCTCGCTCTGGCCGGTGGCGGCCTGGCCCAGGTAGAAGTTCTCCAGCCGGGCCTGGGAGTCGCCCATGGAGGCGTAGGCGTTCAGCAGGGTACTGCGGGCGCCCTCCAGCTCCCAGTCCTCCAGCTCCCCGTTCTGGACGGACCGGAGCTGGAGCATGATCTCGTCGTAGGCCTTCTGGAAGTTCTCAAACTCCACGCCGGAGGACACGGTGATGATGCCCTTCTGCCGGTGGTACATGGAGGAGGCGTAGTAGCACAAAGACAGCTTCTCCCGGACGTTCAGGAACAGCTTGGAGTTGCTGGACCCGCCGAACAGGGTGTTGCCCAGCAGCAGGGCCGGGAAGTCCCGGCTGCCGCAGGTGAAGCCCATGCCCAGCTTGCCCTGGGTGACGTCCATGACGTCGGTGACGGTCCGGGCTTCTTCACGGGCGGGATGGAACGCGGCGGGCGCCAGCTCCCGGACGTTCTCCCGGGGCAGGGCGGAGAAGGCTCGCAGCAGGGCACCCTCCACCCGTTCCGGCGCGGCGGAGCCGCTGTAGAACAGCTCCAGCCGGGCGGAGGCGATGAGGGCGGTGTAGGCGGCGTACAGCCGCTGGGGGGAGATTTTGGCGGCGGACTTCTCGTCGCCGAACCGGCTGACGCCGTAGGGCTCCCCGGCGCACATCTCCTGCAATAAGCGCAGGTCCGCATAGTCCCGCTTGTCGTTGAGAATGCCCCGGATGGCGTCCACCAGATTGGTGCGCTCGCCCTCCACGTACTCCGGCAGGAAGCGGCCATTTTTGGTGGCCGGTGCGCAGATCAGCTCCCCCAGCAGGTCGGACACCGGTTCCAGCAGCTTCTCGCCGCCGGGGACGAAGGCGTCGTCGATAAAGCTGGCCACGAAGCCCACGCACTGGCTCTCCGCCTTTTTCCGGACGGTGTAGTCGATCTCCGCGCCGTACAGCCGGTCCAGCTCCACGGACAGGCTCCCCATGTCCGGGAAGCGCATGGTGCCCCGGCGGAGCACCGCCGGCAGCAGGGCGTGGACGGCGGCGTTCTTGTCCGTCAGGGGGGTGACGAACTGGGCGGACAGCAGGCTGGTCTTGAATTTCCGGGCGGGGAGACAGGTGAGATACACGCCCTCCGCCAGTTGTTTTCGGATGACTTTCACGATTTCACTCCTCACGGGAATGTCCCAATATGAAATACGGAATATAGTATACCACGCAGAAGCGGTTTCCTGCAAGTGGCAGAAAAACAGTCCCGATGGCGGCAAAAGACCCCGCTCAGGCACTGAGCGGGGTCCTGAATCCTATTTCTTCCTGCTTTTCTGCCGCCAGAGCAGCCATCCAAGGCCCGCTGAAACGGCGCAGAGCAGCGCGAAGCCCGCGATGACAGCCGCCGCCGCGCCCCGCAGGTCGATGAAGGAGCCCCGGTTGTCCGAGCTCAGCACATACTGGGCAAGCAGGAGCAGCAGCACCACGGCGCAGGCGGAAATACACCGGAAAACGGACCGCCTTGACCACCGGCAGAGGGCATACTGTCCGGCGAAGAAGACGAGCGCCGCAGCGGCGGCCAGAACGAACAGCGTGTAATCCGTGCCGTTGATGACGAACATGGCGGACCCTCCTGTCTGATTACGGATAACTTCATTATAAGATGCGTGGCCCGTCTCTGTCAAGCCGGGAAGGCGATGCCGGACCTTGCAAAGACGGCATGAAGGGCGTATCATGAACAGAACGTCAGCAGCTGCGGAGGAGGGAACGCCATGGTCATCAGAGAGTACCGTCCGGAAGACCTGCCGGTCCTGGCGGCACTGTTTTACGATACGGTCCACGCTGTCTGCGCGGCGGACTACACCCTGGCGCAGCTGGACGCCTGGGCCCCGGCGGACATGGACGCCTCGGCGTGGGCGGCGTCCCTGGCGGCCCATCATACCGTGGTGGCCGTGGAGGGCGGGACCATCGTGGGCTTCGGGGACATGGCGGCGGACGGGTATCTGGACCGCCTGTTCGTCCATAAGGACTTCCAGCGCCGGGGCGTGGCAAAAGCCATTTGTGACGCCCTGGAGGGCGCGTCCGGGGCGGAGCGATTCACCACCCACGCCTCCATTACGGCCCGGCCCTTTTTCGAAAAGCGGGGCTGGCGGATCCTGACGGCCCAGACCGTGGAGCGCCGGGGCGTCTTCCTGACCAATTACCGCATGGAGAGGCGCCGCTGGCCCTTCACGGGGCCGTCCGGCACGGTCTGTGGCAAAACAGGAAGATTTTTTTCCCGCAGCGGCGGATTTTCTGCCATTTTTCCCTTGACTTTTAAACGGGATTCCTGTAAACTGTTTGACGTTGTAAAGCGAAGCGGCTTTACAGAAATAAAAGGGAGGGGTTTTCCGTGAAGAATCAGACCTACCGCATGACCATGCTGTACGATTTCTACGGGGATCTCCTCACGGACCGGCAACGGGAGTTCTTCGACCTGTACTACAACGACGATCTCTCATTGTCGGAGATCGCGGAGAACGCCGGCATCTCCCGCCAGGGCGTCCGGGACGTCATCGTCCGGGCGGAGGCCCAGATGCAGGAGATCGAGGACAAGACCGGCCTCATCAAGCGGTTCGAGCAGATGCGCGGCCATCTGGACGCCATCCAGACGGCGGTGGACGGCATCAAGCAGCTGAACTACCGCCTCTACGAGGACCCCAGACTGGGGGAGTTGGCCGATACCATCGCGCGGGAGACCGCCGCGCTGAGAGAGTAAGCAGGAGGAGCTATGGCATTCGAGGGCCTGACAGAAAAACTGAGCGCCACGTTCAAAAAGCTGCGGGGCAAGGGCCGTCTGACGGAGAACGATGTCCGGGAGGGCATGCGTGAGGTCCGTCTGGCGCTGCTGGAGGCCGACGTCAGCTATAAAGTGGTGAAGGAGTTCGTGGCCAAGGTCACGGAGCGGGCCGTTGGCAGCGACGTGCTGGACAGCCTGACCCCCGCCCAGCAGGTCATCAAGATCGTCAATGAGGAGATGACCGCGCTGATGGGCGGCACCACCTCCAAAATCGCCATGGCCAACAACGGCCCCACGGTGGTGATGATGGTGGGCCTTCAGGGCGCCGGCAAGACCACCAACGGCGCCAAGCTGGCAGGTTATTTCCGGAAGCAGTTCGGCAAGCGGCCCCTGCTGGTGGCCTGCGACGTGTACCGTCCCGCCGCCATTGAGCAGCTGAAAGTGGTGGGCGGCCAGCTGGACATCCCCGTCTTCGAGGAGGGCGCGGGCGACCCCGTGGAGATCGCCCAGCACGCCCTGCGCCACGCAAAGGACTACGGCAACGACATCGTGTTCCTGGACACCGCCGGCCGTCTTCATGTGGACGAGGCGCTGATGGACGAGCTGAAGCGGATGAAGGCCGCCGTCCGTCCCAACGAGATCCTGCTGGTGGTGGACGCCATGACCGGCCAGGACGCCGTCAACGCGGCCTCCGCCTTCGACGAGGCGCTGGGCATCGACGGCGTGGTGCTGACCAAGCTGGACGGCGACGCCCGGGGCGGCGCGGCCCTGTCCATCCGGGCGGCCACCGGAAAGCCCATCAAGTACGTGGGCACCGGCGAGAAGCTGGACATGATCGAGCCCTTCCACCCCGACCGCATGGCGTCCCGCATTCTGGGCATGGGCGACATGCTGACCCTCATCGAAAAGGCCCAGAACACCTACGATGAGAAGCAGGCCGCCAAGCTGCAGGAGCGGCTCCGGAAGAACCAGTTCACCCTGGAGGACTACTTCGAGCAGCTCCAGCAGCTGCGGGGCATGGGCGACCTCAGCCAGATCGCGGGCATGCTCCCCGGCGTGGCGGGCAAGCAGCTCCAGAACGCCACCATCGACGACAAGGCCCTGGCCCACACGGAGGCCATCATCCTGTCCATGACCCCGCTGGAGCGGGAAAATCCCCAGATCCTGAACGCCAGCCGGAAAAAGCGCATCGCCGCCGGCTGCGGACTGCAGGTGGTGGACGTGAACCGTCTGCTGAAGCAGTTCGAGATGATCCAGCAGCTCACCAAGCAGATGAGCAAGGGCCGTCTGCCGGGCATGGGCGGCAGGATGCACGGCATGGGCCGGAAAAAGCGGTTCAAGTGAGCCGCTGTCCACAAACCGGATATAGATGCTCTCGCATTTATAGATAAATCTTATTTATTTTACTTTTGGAGGTACAATACTATGGTCAAGATCAGACTGCGCCGTCTGGGCGCCAAGAAGGCTCCTTACTACCGTGTTGTGGTGGCGGATTCCCGCTTCCCCCGCAACGGCCGCTTCATCGAGGAGATCGGCACTTACAATCCCTGCGTCTCCCCCGCTGAGATCAAGATCGACGCCGAGCGTGCCCAGGCTTGGATCAAGTCCGGCGCCCAGCCCACCGACACCGTCCGCGCCCTGCTGAAGAAGATGGACGTCCTCCAGTAATTCGGAGGTCAGAGCATGAAAGACTTGCTGCTCTACATCGCCAGAAACTTAGTGGACGATCCTGGCGCCGTCTCCGTCACGGAGATCGAGGGCGATCAGGAGCTGACGCTGGAGCTGCGCGTCGCGCCCGACGACATGGGCAAGGTCATCGGCCGTCAGGGCCGCATCGCCAAGGAGATCCGCACGGTGGTGCGCTCCTATGCCCAGCGTACCGGCGTCAAGGTTTCTGTTGATATTGTAGACTGAGCGTTTCTTCTGAACGCAGAAAAGGGACTGGCCCATGGCCGGTCCCTTTCGCCGTCTCCGGCGGAAAAAGATCCGTATCCGTTGGAATTCCAACAGACAGGCATCTGAAAACGTGGTATTATCCCGGTATCGTAAGCACGGAAAGGAGGGGCGTCATGCCCTACATCAAGAACATGGAACATGAGAAGGTCCTGTCGCTGGCGGAGTTGGTTTCCGTCCAGCCGGGACAGGTGGTGAGCCGGACGCTGGCCCAGAATCCGGCGGTGAGCCTGACACTGTTCGCCTTCGCGGCGGGGGAGGAGATCGGCACTCACGACTCCGCAGGCGACGCCATGGTCACCGTCCTGGAGGGAGAGGGCCAGTTCACCGTGGACGGCACGGTCTACCGCTGTAAGGCGGGGGAGAGCCTGGTGATGCCGGCGAAGAAGCCCCACGCGGTCTACGCGCCGGAGAACTTCAAGATGCTGCTGACCGTGGTGTTCCCCCAGCCCTGAGCCGCGGAACGCGGCGGCAAAAGCGAGATCCCGCCTGCGCAAGGCTGCGCGGGCGGGATCGTTTCGTTTCGGAGGAGCGAACTCACTGTTCGGACTGCTTTGCCAGCACCTTCTGCAGCCAGTCTTTCCCGTCCACGAAGCGGGAGACGATGTAGCTGACCACATAGTCGCCGGCGGCGTTGATCATGGTGGCAGGGGGGTCCACCAGATTGCCGATGGCCACCAGAATGGGGAAGGCCACCTCGATCTGCTCCGGGAAGAACAGGGAGCAGATGATATACTCGCCGATATAGCCGCCGCCGGGGACGCCGCTCATACCCACGGAGGACAGCACCGCCACCAGCACCACGGGGATCAG
This sequence comes from Dysosmobacter sp., assembly GCA_022778785.1. Lineage (GTDB taxonomy): Bacteria > Bacillota > Clostridia > Oscillospirales > Oscillospiraceae > Oscillibacter. Next base: position 17,439 of record JALFSO010000003.1, read on the forward strand.
CTGGTCGAAGCCCATGGGCTGGCCGAACACGCCCAGCACGAAGGCGATCTTCAGCACGCAGGAGAAGCAGGAGCCGTCCATGTGCATGGTGGCGCCCAGAGGCAGCACCATGTCGGAGACGTCCTTGGAGATGCCGGTCTCGGCGGCCACCTCCATGTTGGTGGGGATGGTGGCCACGGAGGAGCAGGTGCCCAGGGACACCACGGCGGGGCGGGTGATGTGCCGGAACATGGTCTTCACGGCGCCCTTGCCGCCGCCGAACCAGGCGAACAGGGGCCAGGCGGTGAAGATATACACGAAGCACAGGGGATAGTACAGCAGCAGCGCCCGGCCGTAGTTCTCAATGACCTGGGAGCCGTAGCTGGCCACCAGATCGGCGAAGATGGCGAAGAAGGCGATGGGAGCGTAGTAGGTGACGATCTTGATGAACTTCAGCATCACGTTGGTCAGGTCCTCCAGGAACCGGCCTACGGGGGTATCGGCGCCGCCGTTGAGATTCACGGCGAAGCCGAACAGCAGGGAGAACACGATGAGGGGCAGCATGGCCCGGCGGGTCAGCAGGCCCACGAAGTCGCTGGCGGTGAAGAAGTTGACCACCAGCTCCGACAGCGTGGCGTACTCGCCCATCTCCTCGGAGGGCAGCTCCGTCCAGGGGGCCAGAACCGGCGGAAACACCTTCACCAGCAGGAACATGACCACGGCGGCGATGGCCCCGGTGATCACGAAGGTGCCCACGGTGACGCCCATGATCTTGCCGGCTCGTTTGCGGCTCTGCATGTTGGCCACGGCGCTGGAGATGGACGCGAACACCAGCGGCACCACGATGCAGAACATCATGTTGATGAACACGGTGCCGAAGGGCTTCAGAACGGTGGCGCCGGCGCTGACGGTGCTGCCGTCAGTACCCTTCACCACGGGCCAGCACCAGCCCAGAATGGCGCCCAGGACCATGGCGGCCAGCATGATGGCCATAAAACGGTAATTCTTCGCCACAGATTTTGCTTCCATAAATACTCCCTCCTGATCGTTTCTCATACGGAACTGGTTTTGGAAGATGACTCTGTCAGGCGCAGGTCCTCGTCGGTGACCTCGCCCTTGCAGACGATGTTGGTGGGGCCCGTCAGGAACAGATCCGTGATCCGGGAGCCCTGGCGTACGGTGTCGATCCGCAGCTCGCCGCCGGGCATCCGCACCCGGACGTCCCGCCCGCTGACCTTTCCCTGAAGGGTCAGCGCCGTCACGGTGCTGCCGGTGCCGGTGCCGCAGGCGTAGGTGAAATCCTCCACGCCCCGCTCGAAGGTCCGTTCGTACACCAGATCCTCCCCGGCGATCTCGTAGAAGTTCACGTTGGCACCCTTGGGGAAGGCGGGATGCCAGCGCAGCTTCCGGCCCAGCTCCCGCAGGGCGTGTTCGTCGGCGTCCTGCAGGCCCGGGAAGGGCACCACCGCGTGGGGCAGGCCCGGGTTGCCCAGCTCCACGTAGGAGCAGGGGTACCGGACACCGTCCACCTCCACGGCCATGTCCAGTCGGACGGTGGAGGGGTCGTTGAGGCGGATGCGGTAGTTCCGCCGGTCGATGCGCTGTCCGGTGATGATGCCGGCGGTGGTCTCCACCGTCTGTGTCTCACCAGCCAGACCCGTCTCGTAGCCGTACCGGCAGATGCACCGGGCACCGTTGCCGCACATCTCGCCCACGCTGCCGTCAGAGTTGTAGAACCGCATCCGGTAGTCGCCGCCCTGGACGGGGGCGTCCACCACCATCAGGCCGTCGGCGCCGATGGACAGATGCCGCTCGCACAGCGTCCGGGCGATGTCCGGAAAGGCCTCCTCCGGCAGATGCTCCTTCAGATTGTTCAGCAGGATGAAGTCGTTGCCTGCTCCGTTCATTTTCCAGAATTCCAAGGTGCTGCCTCCTGTCTTCATTCTGCTCTCATTATATCAATGTGGATTCCGCAAATATACGATGGAAAGTGCCGGAAACCATGCAAAAAATGCTGTGCCGCCGGTGCGAAATTCCTTTGCGGAATGGGACTGGATATGGTATGCTGAAAATAGACAAGAAAGAGGAGGCGGCTGCATGGCCCGGAAAAATACCCGGAACACCAGGGGGCGCATCATCTCGGCGGCCTGGAAGCTGTTCTATGAGCAGGGCTACGAGAATACCACGGTGGAGGACATCGTCTTTGAGTCCGAGACCTCCAAGGGCTCCTTTTACCACTATTTCGACGGCAAGGACGCCCTTCTGGGCACCCTGGCCAACGTGTTCGACGAGAAGTACGAGGAGCTGCTGCCCTCCCTGACGCCGGACATGGACGCCATGGACAAGCTGATCTACCTGAACCACGAGCTGTTCGCCATGATCGACGGCGGCGTGTCCATGGACCTGCTGGCCCGGCTGCTGTCCACCCAGCTGCTGGCCCGGGGAGAGAAGCATCTGCTGGACCGGAACCGCACCTATTTCAAACTCCTGCGGCAGATCATCGGCGAGGGACAGAGGGCGGGACAGCTCCGCCGGGACCGCACCGTCAACGAGATCGTGAAGGCCTACGCCCTGTGGGAGCGGGCGCTGATGTACGACTGGTGCCTGTGCGGCGGGGAGTATTCCCTGGTGGCTTATGCGGACCAGATGACCCCCATGTTTCTGGCCAGCTACCGGGCTGGAGCGGAGACCTGAGAATATTTTATGATTTTCCCAAATTTGCATATCAAGAATCGTCTTGTTTGAAAATTCTTATATAACAAGAAAAATTCGACAGAATGCGCGGCGGAGTATAGAATTTATTCTATACTCCGTTCTGTATTTCATTCTTGTTAAAAGTATGATATCATGTCTTCCATTGAAGTACAAAGGAGAGAGAAACCAATGACAATCGCACAAATCTGTATCACAGGCACGATTATTTTTTACCTCTGCTTCGTCATCGTCACCGGCGTGATGATCGGCCGGCGGAGCAAAAAGAGCGCCGAGGGCTTCTACCTGGGCGGCCGGGGGATGGGCCCCCTGGTCACGGCCATGAGCGCGGAGGCCTCCGATATGAGTTCCTGGCTGCTGATGGGCCTGCCCGGTCTGGCCTATCTCAGCGGCGTGGCTGACGCCGGCTGGACCGCCATCGGTCTGGCGGTGGGTACGTATCTCAACTTCCTGCTGGTGGCCAGAAAGATTCGCCGCTACAGCGTGAAGCTCAATGCCATCACCATTCCCTCCTTCATCTCCAAGCGGTACGGGGAGAAGAAGCCCGTCATCATGTGCATCGCGTCCCTCATCATCCTGATCTTCTTCGTGCCCTATGTGGCCTCCGGTCTGGCGGCCATCGGCAAGCTGTTCAACAGCCTGTTCGGCTGGAACTATCTGGTGGCCGTGGCCATCGGCACCGTGGTCATCATCAGCTATACCTCCGTGGGCGGCTTCAGCGCCGTGGCCACCATGGACCTGATCCAGTCCATCATCATGACCTGCGCCTTGGTGGTCATCACCGGCTTCGGCATCTACCAGGCCGGCGGTCTGAGCGCGGTGATCTCCAATGTTCAGGCCCTGCCCGGCTACCTGAGCTTCACCCAGACCCACGACGCTGCCTCCGGCGGCGCGTCTCCCTATGGCATCATCACCATCGTCTCCACCATGGCCTGGGGCCTGGGCTATTTCGGCATGCCCCATATCCTGGTGCGCTTCATGGCTATCCGGGACGAGAGCGAGCTGAAGCTGTCCCGGCGCATCGCCTCCATCTGGGTGGTGATCTCCATGACCGTGGCCATCTGCATCGGCATGATCGGCTACGGCGTCTCCAAGGCAGGCCGCATCCCCATGCTGGAGGGCAGCGCCTCTGAGACTGTCATCGTCAAGATCGCGGATCTGCTTTCCTCCTATGGTTTCCTGCCCGCCATCATTGCGGGCCTGATCCTGGCCGGCATCCTGGCCGCCACCATGTCCACGGCGGACTCCCAGCAGCTCTCCGCCGCCTCCGCCTTCTCGGAGAATATGCTCCAGGACGTGTTTGGCGTCAAGATGACTGCCAAGCAGACCATGCTGGTGGCCCGCCTGACCGTTGTGGTCATCGCGGTCATCGCCGCCTTCCTGGCCACGGACCCCAACAGCAGCGTGTTCCAGATCGTGTCTTTTGCCTGGGCGGGCTTCGGCGCCACCTTCGGCCCCGCCATTCTGTTCGCCCTGTTCTGGAAGCGCAGCAACCGTCAGGGCGTCCTGGCGGGCCTGGTGGCCGGCGGTGTCATGGTCTTCGTGTGGAAGTTCTATGTGCGTCCCATGGGCGGTGTGTGGAATGTCTATGAGCTGCTGCCCGCTTTCATCGTCAACGCGCTGGTGGTGGTCGTGGTGAGCCTGCTGACTGCCGCGCCGGATGACGGTGTTGTCAAGACCTTTGAGGAGGTCCAGGAGGGCAAGTAAGCACCACTATCTATAAAGCGAAGAAATGGCCGCGGGATATCCCCCGCGGCCATTTGTCTGCCTCTGAAAGTTTTTTTGAAAAAATGAAAAAAGTTGTTGACAAATGTCGGACCGTCTGGTATCCTAAGCAAGCTGTTTCGAACAGCACGGCAAAAACTGGCAAGAGTTTCAAGACGGACGGTCGAGTCACGAAAGAAAAGTCTTGACAGAATGCGCCGAATGTGATATCCTACCAAAGTTGCTGCTGAGGCGAAAACCTCGCGGCGGCCATCGTAAGTTTGAAAAGCGGTTCAAAAAACTTCTTGACAAACCAATGCGAATGTGATATCTTTTAAAAGTTGCTGATAACAAACGGATCCGTCCGAAAGCTTCGAAAAAACTTGAAAAAAGTTCTTGACAAGCGAAAGACAGTTTGTTATAATAGCAATGTTCCGCTGGAAACGGCGTGTACCTTGTAAATTAAACAACGTAACGAAATGAAAGCACCAGACGGAAACAAGCCTTAGTGCTTGTAACCAAAGTTGTGGGCGAGTAGCGGGTAGTCAATTCTCGTGAAAGCAGCAACTATAAAAGAGAA
>JALFSO010000006.1 GCA_022778785.1 Dysosmobacter sp.
CCTTGCACACCGTCGCGGCATTGCGATTCCCGGCCCCTTCGGGTCCGCCAATCGCGCCGCTTCCTCGAAACCGGCTCGCTTTTTCCGCCGCTGGCGGCGCTTCGCCGCTTTCCTCTTCCCCACAAAACCCGCTTCGCTGGGCTTTTGTGGGGTGCCCCATTTGGTTTCGCCGAAAAGAGAAAGCGCCTTTTGATGGTGTCAAGAGAAAAGACGCTGGCGGCGGCATTTCAAACTCTGTTTGAAATGCCTTTTCCCGCCTTTTACGGGGGTTGTTTGGGTGCTGATTCGAGGGCTTGGACCACTCAACCACGCATGGCGGTTTCGGAAGTTGGGGGCGCTCCCGGATGCCCCCTGCTTCTGTTTTGCTGACGCAGTTTGGTGGCTGCGGAAGACCGGAAATGTGGGCGCCAGGCCCTCTCAAACTGCCAGGGTGCGGCAGCGAAAAGAGAAGGGCGGAGCATCCGGGCGGGACCCGGACTATCGTTTCGGTCAAGAGAAAGTACAGGAGGCAAAGCTCCCGACGACAGCCGGGCCAAAACCCCCGTAACAGGCGCTGCGAGCGTTCTGGGCGAAGCCCGGAATGCCGCCGCCAAGCCTTTTTCTCTTGACACCATCAAAAAGCGCTTTCTCTTTTTCCACGGAAAAAGAGAAAGGGGGTTTTGCCCCGCGGCGGAGCCGCAAAGCCGCCGGGCTTCCCCGGCACTTCCCCGCGCCCCAAAGGGGCGCATCCCCGCACTCCCGCGAGGGAAAAAAGAACCCGTACCTTACGCCAGTTCCTTCAGCGCCTGCTCCCGCTGCTCGGCATTGGGGGCCTTGCCGTGCCAGCCCACCTGGTTCTCCATGAAGGAGACGCCCTTGCCCTTGACGGTGTGGGAGATGATGCATTTGGGCTTACCGGCGGGGGTTACGGCGTTCAGGGCGGCCAGGACCTGCTCCAGGTCGTTGCCGTCCGCCACCTCGATGGTCTCCAGACCAAAGGCCCGGGTCTTGGCGGCCAGATCGCCCAGAGACATGACCTCGTCGTTGGAGCCGTCGATCTGCAGGCCGTTGTTGTCGATGACCACCGTCAGGTTGTCCAGCTTGTAGTGGGCGGCGGACATCAGCGCCTCCCAGATCTGACCCTCCTGGCACTCGCCGTCGCCGCACATGACGAACACCTTCGTGTCCTTCTTCAGCTGCTTGGCACCCAGCGCCATGCCCACGGCGATGGAGACGCCCTGACCCAGAGAACCGGTGGAGGCGTCCACGCCGGGCACCTTCTTGGCGTCGGGGTGGCCCTGCAGGATGCTGTGGAGCTGACGGAAGTTCTGGAACTCATCCTTGGAGAAGAAGCCCTTTTCCGCCAGGACCGCGTAGTAGCAGGGGGCGGCGTGGCCCTTGGACAGGACAAAGCGGTCCCGGTCCTCCCACTTGGGGTTCTTGGGGTCCACCCGCATCTGGGTGTAAAAGATACCGGTCATCATCTCCACGGCGGACAGGGAACCGCCGGGATGGCCGCTGCCTGCGTTGGCCGTCATGTTGATGATATCACGGCGGACTTCTTTGCAGACGCCGGCAAGCTCTTGTATCGTCATATCGTTTCCTCCATATCGTTCAGTTTCAGGTGAAAGCATGGCTCCTGTTGGGGAAGGTCTGCTATTCTTTACAAAAGGTATCATAGCCGCCGTTTACTGTCAAGAAACCGATTGTACGAAAAATCAGAAAAAGAGTTCTCTATGAGGAAACGGAAAAACACCCCCCGGACGGCGGTCGCCCGGGGGGGTAAAAAGACGCCCTCCCCGGACTGTCCGGAGAGGGCGGGAACGTCACCAGTAGACGATGAGGAGGCCCGTCAGAATGCCCGCGATGGCCGCCAGGGCGGGCAGTCTGGAGCGCCACATCCGGGCGGCCTCCGGCAGCAGCTCCCCGAACACCACGTACAGCATGGCGCCGGAGGCGAAGCTGAGGCTCAGGGACAGCGACAGCGGCCCCATGACCCCCAGACAGTAGCCCAGCAGGCCGCCCAGGGCAGTGGGGACACCGGTGGAGAGAGTGATGAGGACAGCCCTTCCCCGGCCCATGCCGCCGGAGATCAGGGGAACCGCCACGGCCATGCCCTCCGGGATGTCGTGAAGGCCGATGACGGCGGCCATCACCAGACCGCTGCGGTCCAGGACGCCGGTTCCGGCGGACCGGGCGAAGGAGGCCCCGATGACCATGCCCTCCGGCACATTGTGGAGGGCGATGGCGGCGGCCATCACCAGCCCCGCCACAAACAGACTGCTGCGGCGGGCGCGGCCCGGACCGCGGACGCCGCCCCGGTCGATGAGGGCGTTCAGCACGGCGATGACGCCGTAGCCCAACAGGACCCCGGCGGCCACCAGCAGGGGAGAGATCCGGACCGCGGCGTTCTCCGGGCGGACGGCGTCGCTGAGCAGGTCGAAGCACACCACGCCGGTCATGACCCCCGCGGCGAAGCTCAGCAGAAGGCTGACGGTCTTGCCCGAGTCCCGGCGGAACAGGCAGGACAGGGCGCCGCCCATTCCCGTGCCGCCCACCCCGGCCAGGGCGGTGATGAATACGGCTCTCCAGAGCAATGGCGCCCACCGTCCTCTCCCGGCCCGCCGGAAAGCCACGGGCGCGCCGTACTGGGAAAGTGTATGCGGCGGCGTCCTGAAAAAGCACATGTGAAAAGCCGGCGCGCCGCGAAGGCGCGCCGGCTTGGCTTTTCAGGACGCTCAGGTGTTGGACAGGATGTACAGCAGCATCACCAGCAGTCCCACGCCCGCCACCAGCAGGTCGAAGGAGAAGGTCTCCATCACCAGCAGACGCCGGGGCTCCCGGGCGTAGTCGCCGAAGTTCTCCGCCCGCTTGGGCTCGAAGATGCCCGGCGCGCGGGTGAAGAGGAGCTTCTCGCCCAGCAGGATCAGCCACTCCCCCAGGGAGGCGGCGAACCGGGCGCACATGGCTCCCAGGAAGGACAGCGCCCGCAGGGCGGGACGGTAGACCAGCTCCTCCAGATCCAGCCGGCGGGGCCAGCGGTCGGGATACACGATGCCCTCCTCAGGGGTGTACCGCCGCAGGGCGGTGCGGATCACCAGCAGGTACACGGCGGCGCCGATGGACAGGGAGATGCAGGAGCCCTTCAGATTGGCCCAGGCGAAGTAGTGGACGGCGTGGCCGTGGCCCGCCCGGAGGAACTCCCCGGCCCAGGCGGCCAGCGGCTCCATGGTCAGGTTGGGGGTCACGCCCAGCAGGGCCATGACGATGGCGGTGATGGTCAGGGCCGTCCGGGTGGGGCGGGACATGTACTCCTGAACGCCCATGAGATGGCCCGTGGGACGGGGCTCCATGAAGATGCACACGAAGAGCTTGGTCATGTACGCCGCCGTCAGGCCGCCGGAGATCAGGAACAGCCATTCCACCGCCCGGAAGGGGGCGGCGGAGACGCCCAGATGCTCCAGCTCGTGGATGTACTCCACGATGCCCTCGTGGAGCAGGGTCTTGCTGACGTAGCCGGAGAAGCCCGGCACACCGGCGATGGAGGCCGCGCCGATGAAGAACACGATCTTCAGCCAGGGCTTGTTCCGGCCCCAGCCGCGGATCTCGTTGAGGTCCAGGGAGTGGTGGTTGCCCAGGTACACCACGCCGGCGGACACGAACAGCACCAGCTTGATGAGGGAGTGGTTCAGCATGTGCAGCACCGTGCCCCAGGCGGCCAGGGCGTTCTCCTCTCCCAGATAGCCCTGCATGGCCGCGCCGATGAGGATGAAGCCGATCTGAGACATGGAGGAGCAGGCCAGGGTCCGCTTCAGGTCGATGGAGAACACCGCCAGCACCGCGCCCAGCACCATGGTGACGGTGCCCAGGGTCAGGATCACGGCGTTCCAGTCCCCGTCGGCCCACAGCAGATACCGGGACACCGCCAGCACGCCGAACACGCCGCTCTTGGTCAGGATGCCGGACAGCAGGGCGGAGGCGGGGGCGGGGGCCACGGGATGGGCCTTGGGCAGCCAGATGTGGAGGGGGAACATGCCTGCCTTGGCGCCGAAGCCGGTGAGACAGCACAGTCCCGCCGCCAGCAGCCGGGGACGGGATCCCTCCGGCAGGGCCGATGCCAGGGCGGCCAGGGCGTCGAATTGCAATGTGCCGAACATCTGCCACAGCAGGAACAGGCCCACCAGCAGGATCATGCCGCCGAAGACCGCCACGGCCAGATACGTCTGGGACGCCCGCAGGGCGCCGGGAGTCTCCGGCCAGGCCACCCACACGTAGGAGGTGAAGCTCATGATCTCGAAGAAGACGAACAGGGTGAAGAAGTCGTCCGCCAGGAAGACGCCCATGAGGGCCCCCAGGGTCAGCAGCCAAAAGAAGTAGAACCGGTTGACGTGCTCCGTGCCGGAGAAGTACACCGGGGAGGGCAGGGCCGTCATCATCCACAGGAAGGCGGCGATGAGGGCCAGCAGGCTGTGGAAGCTGCCGGCGGTGAAGGACAGCCCCAGGCCGCACAGGCCCGGCAGCGTCAGATGGCCGGGAAAGACCGTCAGCAGCACCGCCGCCGCCAGCTCCACGGCGGGCAGCGTCCGGATGTAGACGTCCCGCCAGCCCCGGTCCCGGGCCCGGAGGGGATAGATGGGATAGCTGCCCAGGATGGGGAGAAACACCAGCAGCAGGATCAAAAATTGACTCATGCGGTCCCTCCCTTACAGATATCCGCCGCCCACCAGCTCCAAAAACCGGATGATGGGGTCGGAGCACAGCGCCAGAACGACGCCCAGGACGGTCAGCAGGATCAGCGGCACGGTCATCATCCGGCCCGGCTCATGGACGGCGGCCAGGGCCTCCTGGTCCGGCTGGCCCACCGGGAAGTAGGCCCGGACGATGACGGTCATGAGATACAGGGTGGTCAGCAGCGTGGACAGGATCAGGGCGGCGATGCCCACGTAGGCCAGGGGATCGCCCGTGTCCACGGCGGCGCCGGAGATCATCCACTTTCCGGCAAAGCCCCCCAGGGGCGGCAGGCCGATGAGGGCCAGGGAGGAGATGGTGAACGTGCCGAACACCACCGGCATCCGGCTGCCCATGCCCTCCAGCTCGTAGACGTACTCCCGGTGGCTGTGGACGATGATGGCGCCGGCGCAGGCGAACAGGGTGATCTTCACCACGGCGTGGTAGACCATGTGGGTCAGGGCGCCGGTGAGGCCGCCGGAGGTCATCAGCGTCAGGGAGAACAGGATGTAGGACAGGTTGCTGACGGTGGAGAAGGCCAGACGGCGCTTCAGATGGGGCGTCCGCAGCGCCCGGGCGGAGCCGTAGACGATGGTGACGATGGTGGCCGCCATGACGATGGTCTGGGCGTGGGTGCCCCGGAGGAACCCGGCGCCGAAGCCGTAGTAGATCAGCCGGGCCACGGCGAAGGCGCCCGCCTTCACCACCGCCACGGCGTGGAGCAGGGCGCTGACCGGCGTGGGGGCCACGGAGGCGTCGGGCAGCCAGCCGTGGAAGGGGAAGATGGCCGCCTTGACGCCGAAGCCGAAGAAGGCGCAGACGAAGGCCGCCAGCAGCGTGGTCCTTGCCCGGTCGCCGGTGACGTCCTGTAACAGGCCGCCGTAGGTGAAGTCCAGAGAGCTGGAGTAGTACAGCAGGAACACGATGCCGATGAAGGCGCAGGCCGCGCCGGAGATGGAGTAGATCAGGTACTTCCGTCCGGCGTACTGAGCCTTTTCGTCCATGGCGTGCATCACCAGGGGCAGGGTGGACAGGGTCAGCAGCTCGTAGAAGAAGTACAGCGACAGAAAGTCCTGGGAGAAGGCGATGCCGTTCACCACGCCGAAGGCGATGAGCCAGAAGCCGAAGAACCGGCTCTCCTGTCCCTCATGCTCCATGTACTTGATGGAGTACACGGTGATCAGCGGCCACAGCACCGCCACGATGGTGCCGTAGACCATGGACAGGCCGTCGATCTTCAGGGAGATGGACAGCCACGTGCTGAAGCTCACCAGCACGCAGGACAGGGCATCGCCGCCCAGACGGTAAGACAGGAGGATGCCCGTCAGAGCAAAGGCGGTGGTCAGCAGCACCGACGCCATCAGCAGCAGATTGCGCAGCCGCCGGCTAGTGGGCCGGAGGATCAGCATAACCGCACCGGCCAGAATGGGAAACAGAATGGGCAGGGACAGAATTTGATGCACGGCGGCACCTCCTCTACAGCGGAATGGCGTTGGACGGGGGGACGGTCAGAGGAACAGGGCGCGGCTCAGCGCCTCCGTGACGGCCATCAGCGGGCCGGGGAACAGTCCCAGCACCAGGGACAGCACAGCCAGGAACAGCATGGGCCCGGTCATGCCCCGGCCCACCTCCTTCACCTCGGCGATGAAGTCCGCGCCGGGGAAGAAGCCGTCCGCCACGATGGGCAGCAGATAGCCCGCCGTCAGCAGGGCGGAGACGATCAGGGCCGTCACACCGGCGGCGCCCGCCCAGGGGACGGTGCTCTCCAACGCGGCGGAGGCCAGGAACCACTTGCTGACGAAGCCGCTCATGGGCGGGATGCCGATAAGGGACAATGACGCCAGGGTGAAGCACCAGGCGGTGCGGGGCATCCGGCGGCCGATGCCCCGGAGCTGGTCCACCTGACTGAAGCTGGTGGACATGATGATGGCGCCGGCGGCCAGGAACAGCGTGTCCTTGGCCACGGCGTGGAACACCAGCTGCATCAGGGCGCCCTGGACGCCCTCCGGCGTCAGCAGCAGCAGGCCGAACAGCACGTAGGACACCTGGCTCACCGTGGAGTAGGCCAGCCGCTTTTTCAGCTGCCGCTCCCGCAGCGCCAGCATGGAGCCCACGAAGATGGTGCACAGGGCCAGCACCATCAGGGCCTTCTGGGCCCAGAACCCGGCCACGAAGTCCGCGCCGAACATGTAGTACGTCACCCGGATGATGGCCAGCACGCCGCCCTTGGTGATGACGCCGGACAGCACCGCCGAGGCGGGGGCCGGGGCCACGGGATGGGCGGCGGGGAGCCAGGCCTGCATGGGCATCATGCCCGCCTTGGCGCCGAAGCCCACCACCATCAGGAACCACACCGCCACCAGCAGGGGACGGTGCTGGGCGGCCAGCGCCGGATTCAGCGCGCCGCCGGGAGTGAAGTTGGGCAGCGCCTGGAACCGGGACAGGACGAAGAAGCCCGCCAGGGCCATGCCCGCGCCGAAGACGGAGTAGCCCAGGTACTGGAAGCTGGCCCGCCGGGCGGCGGTGGTGCTGTTGTGCAGCACCAGCAGCATGGTCAGCATGGACATCATCTCGAAGAACATGTACATGGTGACGAAGTTCCGGGACAGCACCAGACCCATCAGAATGCCCTGGGTCATGGTAAACACGGAGAGGAACCGCCGTTCCTCCCCGGCGTGCTTCAGATAGGGGAAGGAGAACACGCACACGGGGATCCAGATGACGGCGATCAGCACCATGAAGAACCGGGCCAGACCGTCGTTCTGGAGGCACAGGCGCAGGGAGCCCTGGATGGTCAGCAGGTTCACCGTTCTCTCCGGCGGCAGGCAGACGATCAGCGCCAGCGCGGCGGTGACGGCGGCGGTCCAGAGGGCAGTCCGGTTCCGGTCCTGTTCAGTTTTCAGGCGGGTCAGGGCGAGACCGCCGGCGATGGGCACCAGAACGGGCAGCAGCAGAAGCATGACGGCCCTCCTTCCTGTGGGGATTTCAGCAGGTGGTTATTTCAGCAGATTGAGGCCGGCGTCCAGCACGTCCATGACGGGGTGGTACAGCGTGCCCAGGGCCAGCACGCCCAGGACCAGCGCCGCCGCGGCCAGGGTGAAGCGGCCATCGAAGGCACGGTCCTCCGGGGCGGTGTGGAGCCGGACGTCCTCCTTCAGCTCGTCCGGGGCGATGCCCCAGATGGACAGCACCGCCGGGACGTAGTACAGGGCGTTCAGCAGGGTGGACAGGGCGATGACCACCAGCACCGCCGCCATCTGTCCCGTGTAGAGGGAGGCGGTGGCAAAGTACAGCTTGGACACGAAGCCGCCGAACAGGGGAATGCCGATCATGGACAGGGCGCCTACCGTAAAGCCCACGCCGGCCACCACGTCCCGGTAGCCGCTGCCCCGGAGGTTCCGCAGGCTGTGGTGATGGGCGCTGACGGTGCTGAGCCGCCCGGCGCAGAGGAACAGCAGGGGCTTGCAGCAGGCGTGGACCAGAATGTGGAAGCAGGAGGCCTTCAGTCCCGCCGTGGTGCCCAGGCCCAGGCCCATGAAGATGTAGCCGATCTGGGCCACGGAGGAGTAGGCCAGCATCCGCTTGACGTGATGCTCCCGCATGGCGGACAGGGATCCCATCACCATGCCCAGCAGGCCGAACAGCAGCAGAATGTTGGAGATGCCCACCTCCATGGTCAGCTCCAGGGAGAACACCCGCACCATCAGCACGATCATCAGGGCGATGTAGCCCTTCAGCACCAGGCCCGAGAGGATGGCGGAGGAGGCGGTGGTGGCGCCGCCGTGGGCGTCCGGCAGCCACATGTGGAAGGGGAACATGGCGCTTTTCACGCCCAGGCCCACGGTCATCAGGCCCATGGCGATGACCAGCGTGGTGTGATAGCCGCCGCTGGCGCACAGCGCGGCCACGGCCCCGGACAGGGGCGTCATCAGCAGGTGGCCGGTGATGCTGTTGAGGAACACCAGCCCCAGCAGGAACATGCCGGAGCCCAGCAGGCTCATGAAGAGATACCGCAGCGTGGCGATGAGATTGGGGCCGGAGTCCTTGGCCATCACCAGGGCGCAGGCGGCGATGGTGCTGATCTCGATGAACACGTAGCCGGTGAACACGTCGGTGGTGTAGGTCAGGGCCAGCAGGGACGCCAGGGTCATGTCCGCCATGGTGAAGTACAGCGGCTGCCGGGAGGGCTTCACATCCCGGAACAGATCCCGGGCGCCGCCCAGCAGCGACAGTCCCATGACGCCGGAAAAGACAACGGCCATCAGCGCCTGCCAGGGGCCGGCCTGAAGGGCGTTGCCGTAGGGGGCCGGGAACCGGCCCATGGTATAGGTGAAGCTCAGCTGGCCGCCGTAGGTGTAGGCCAGCACGCCCATGGACAGCAGGAAGCTGGCGGCGCAGACCCCCAGCGTCAGCCGCCAGGCGGCCCGTCCGCTGGGCAGCACGGCGGAAACGATGCCCGCCGTCAGAGCCAGGAAGATGCAGAAAAAGGGAAAGTTCTCAGCAAAGGGCCGCATCAGTCCGCCTCCTTCTTCGCCCGCTCCAGCAGCTCGTCCAGCTCGATGGTGCCGTAGCGCCGGTAGACCCGCTGGATCAGCGCCAGGGCGAAGGCGGTGATGCTGACGGACACCACGATGCCGGTGAGCACCAGGCCGCTGGGGATGGGGTTGATGTACAGGGGGTAGAAGCCCACATCCCCCACGATGGGGGCGGTGCCGCCGTCCACATAGCCCAGGGAGGCCAGCAGCAGGAACACGGCGGAGTCCATGATGTTGAAGCCCACCACTTTTTTGATGAGATTCTTCTGGACCATCACGTTCAGAAGGCCGATGCCGAACAGGACCACGGCGGTGATGGCGAAGCGGTTGGTGACGATGAGATCCAGCATGGCGGCCTCCTCTCTGCGGTCGGAAAGCAATTTGTGGAAAAGGGGATCAGATCTCCCCACGGGAGAACAGGGCGAAAAAACCGTAGACGGTGCAGGCCACCACCAGGCCCACCGCCAGATCGATGGCCATGGTGAAGGACGCGCCGTACTCCAGGCCGTTGGCGCCCATGAAGATGTAGAAGCCGTACAGCCCGGCGTAGAGCAGCAGGCCGAAGGTCCGCACGGCGCTGAATATCCGGCTGTTGAAAAAGCGGCGGACGTTCTCCGGGCCGTAGGCGGAGGAGCAGAGGATCAGGCCGCAGCCCAGGATGGTGCCGCCGGAGAAGCCGCCGCCCGGCGATTCCTCGCCGTGGAGCAGTACGTAGACGGCGAACAGGAAGATGCAGGGGATCAGCAGCTTGGCCGCCTGGGTCAGGATCACGTCGGGATTCCGGCGGCGCAGCTCGTCCTCCTGACGGCGGCGGCGCAGTTCATCCGGGTCCTCCTCGTCACAGCCCGGCTCCCGGCGGAGCAGCAGCGTCACGCAGGACACCGCCAGGAACAGCACGCAGCTCTCCCCCAGGGTGTCGAAGCCGCGGTAGCTGAGGATCATGCCGGTGACCACGTTGGCCGCGCCGGTCTCCTCGTAGGAGTACTCCAGATAGTGCTCCGCCACCTCGTTGTTGGTGGGGTTGTCCGGGTCGCCGAAGTCCGGCATGGCGGCCACCGCCGTCAGCAGGACGCACACCAGCACGGCGCAGATGATCAGCGCCGCCAGGGGATAGCCGTGGAGAAAACGGTACAGGCGGTGCCGCTCACGGCGGTCCTGCTCCTCCGGTGTGGGCCGGGGCGGAGCGATGTGACGCCGCTCCATGACGAACAGCGTCCGGTCCTTGGGCTCCCGCTCGCCGTTGACCCAGGAGACGAACTGGCTCTTCCAGTTTTTTTCTGTCTTATTCATCCCGCGTCCCCTTCAGGCCATGGATCTTCTTCAGCGTCAGGAAAAACAGAATGCTGCTGATGCCCGCGCCCACGGCGGCCTCCGTGATGGCCAGATCGGGGCTTTGCAGCAGGCTCCACAGCACCGCCATGATCAGGGAGAAGGCCATGTAGACGATCACCGTGTTCAGCAGCCGCTTACACAGCGCCGCCGCCACGGCGGTGACGATGAGGCCCGCCAGCAGGATGCCCTCCAGAATGATCATCGTCTCTCCTCCCTGCACTCAGAATGGATGTCGGAAATGGTCCAGATCTCCATCTCCGCGATGAGATGGCTGGCCACGGGGCTGGTCAGCCACAGAAACACCAGGATCAGCAGCGTCTTGGCGGCGGACAGGGACCAGCCGTGGAACAGGATCAGCCCGATGAGGATGCAGAAGATGCCCAGGGCGTCGCCCACGGCGGCGGCGTGCATCCGGTTCAGCACGTAGTCGAAGTGGAACAGGCCCAGCACCGCCGTGAAGAACACGAACAGGCCGAACAGGAAAAAGGCCAGGCCCAGGGCCGTGACGATGTTATGTACCATGCCGTTCGCTCCTCTCTCCGGACTTCAGCTTCCGCCGCTTCTGGCGGAACGTCACCATCCGGGACAGGACCACCACCGTCAGGAAGCTCAGCAGGGCGTAGACCAGGGCCACGTCCACCAGAAAGTCCTCCTCCAGATACACCGACAGCAGCGTGATGATGGCCACCACGATGGTGTTCACCACGTTGATGGCGATGATGCGGTCCGTGAACCGGGGGCCCAGCACCGCCCGGACCAGCGCCGCGAAGAGCAGCAGGACCAGCACCACGGCGCCGGCCATCAGGACCACGTGTTTCACTTGTTCCATGGGCGATCCCTCCCTTCTGTCCGCGCCTCTCTCAGGGGGCGCCCGGCTCCTCCAGCTCCAGCAGAAGCCGCTGGAACTCACTGTTTTCAATGCCCTCCGCCAGGGAGCGGTCCAGGGCGTGGACGTACAGATGTCCGTCCTGGTCCTCCACGGTGATGGTGCCGGCGGTGAGGGTGATGGAATCCCCCAGGATGGCCCGGGCGGCGGGACTTGTCAGCCCCGTGTCGAACCGCACCAGCAGCGGCTCCATCCGGCGGCCCCGGGTGTAGATCAGCTTCATCACCACAAAGCCCGCCTTCAGCATCTCCGCGATGAGATAGCTCAGATAGCGCAGGCCCTTCCCCAGCTTCCGGAGGGCCAGCAGGTCATACCGGGGGGCGTAGCCCAGCAGCTTCACGCCGAAGGCGTACAGCGCCAGGGAGACCACAGCGCCGGACAGGCAGACCCATCCGGTCAGCTCGCCGGACAGAAGGATCCAGATCAGAAAGAACAGCAGAAACAAGGCGGTCTCCCTCCCACGCGGCGGATAAAAATGAAAAAAGAAAAGGCGCCGTGGACGGACATCCGCGCGTCCATCCCCGCCGGCAACCTCGTAAAGATATTGTAAAGAATTCAAAAAAAGATGTCAACCGTTCCAAAAATAAAAACGGCTCCGCAGAGAAAGTAAATTAATACAAAATTTCCAGATAATTTTCGTGTAATATGCCATATTTACACAGAAAAATACTGGAAATACAGGGGGTTCGCAGGGGGAAAAACGCCGTTTTCCGGTGTTCTGAACGCCGCCTTTTCTGCATAAGTTTTCACGATACAGCGGGGGCCTGTCCGCCGCGGGCCGGGTCCGGCTGTGAATTCCAAATTCCAAACCGATGACAGGAGGGGACGCGCAATGACCATCCATGTTGTGCAGAGAGGGGAGACCGTGTCCGCCATCGCCGCGGGATACGGCGTGGACCCGGCGAGAGTGATGAGCGACAACGACGTGCCGCCGGACGGCGCTCTGGCGGTGGGCCAGACGCTGGTGATCCGGTTCCCACGGCAGGTCCACGCCGTGGAGCCGGGGGAGACGCTGTACACCATCGCCCGGGACTACGGGATCACGGTGCGCCAGCTGTGGCAGAACAACTGGGCGCTGGGCGGCGGCACGGCGCTGGAGCCGGGGCAGGTGCTGGTGATCTCCTATTTTGACGAAAAACTGGGACAGGGGGTCTTCAACGGCTACGCCTATCCCTTCATCGACCGGGCGCTGCTGAACGCGGTGGCGCCCTATCAGAGTGCCCTGACGCCCTTCACCTACGGCATCAGCGCCTCCGGCGGCCTGCTGCCCCTGGACGATGACGCCCTGCTGGCCGCCGCCCGGGCCCACGGCGCGAAGCCGGTGATGCACCTGTCCACCTACACGGAGGACGACCGGTTCGACGTGGAGCGGGCGGAGCTGGTGCTGACGGACCAGGCGGTCCAGACCGCCCTCATCGGGGAGATCCAGGCCACCATGGCCCGGAAGGGCTTCGCCGGGCTGGACGTGGACTTCGAGTACCTGCCGGGGACGCTGGCGGACGCCTACGCCGCCTTCCTGGGACGGCTCCGGCGGCTGCTGGGGGCCCAGGGCTGGTTCGTCTGGGCGGCGCTGGCCCCCAAGACCTCCGCTGGCCAGCCGGGGCTGCTCTACGAGGGCCACAATTACGCCAAGGTGGGCGCCGCCGTGGACGCCGTGCTGCTGATGACCTATGAGTGGGGCTATACATACGGCCCGCCCATGGCGGTGGCGCCGCTGCCCAACGTCCGGGCGGTGCTGGACTACGCCGTCACCGAGATCCCCGCCGCCAAGATCCTGCTGGGCGTGCCCAACTACGGCTACGACTGGCCCCTGCCCTTCGTCCAGGGCACCACCCGGGCACAGTCCATCTCCAACCAGGAGGCCATCCGGCTGGCCGTTCACTACGGCGTGGACATCCAGTACGACGAGACCGCCCAGTCTCCCTTCTTCCGCTACACCGGCGAGGACGGCGTTATTCACGAGGTCTGGTTCGAGGACGCCCGGAGCATGAGCGCCAAGCTGTCCCTTGTGGCGGAGTACGGCTTCCTGGGGGCCGGGTTCTGGAATCTCATGCGGCCCTTCTCCCAGACCTGGCTGACCCTGGCCAGCCTGTACGACATCCTGTAGAAGCCGGGAGGCCCCGGCGGAGCGCGGTCTCTGAAAAATTTTTCGTGGGTTTTCCGGTTCGGTGTTGTATGATAGGGTAAAAGACCAAACCGCAGCGCCGAAAGGAGAATGCCTGTGAAGAACGTGAAATGGAGCGCCCGGCGGGCGGCCGCCGTGGGCGTGGCCCTGCTGTTCGCAGCGCTGGCGTATCTGGTGTACCGGCAGGATTTCATCCCCCTGGGCACCGGCGAACAGCGGGTGCGGGCCATCGTGGACTACGCCTCCGCCGACCCGGGGGACACGGACTCCCTGCGGGCCGTCCTCCATCCGGTGGTGGAGTTCGACGAGACCATCCGGGACCGCCGAATCTTGGTGTTCAGCGACAGCGAGATTGAGGGCCTGCTGGGGGAGATCCAGTTCCGTCGGGGCGTCCTGGGCGGCTGGCAGCCCCTCAGCGCGTCCTACGCCGTGGGGCCGGTGATCCGGAGCGCATCGGTGAGGGACCGGGACGTGCGGGTGGTGTACGCCGTGGACTGTCCGCCGGAGATTGCCCATTACAAGGTGCAGGCCGACCTGCGGAACCCCGGCAGCCTCATGGCGGAGGGGGACGTGACGGGGCCTCGGTTCTTCCGCATCCATGAGACGGACAAGGACTATTTTCCGGCCCTCTGGCTCTTTGACGCCCGGGGGGAGCAACTGGAGAGGTCGGACTATCTGGCGGTGGATCAGGACTACCCCTCTCCCGGCATCGGCTCCGCCGAGATCAACGCCGTGTACGTCTTCTGCTTCATCGTGCTGGGCCTGGGCTGGCTGGTGGTGAAGTATCTCTGGGGTGAGAAGCCGGAGAAGAAGGAATGATGCGAAAAACCGGGCCGGACGAAAGTCCGGCCCGCAGCTTGTCGAAAATCCTCTGTTTGAAGGAAAGAAGTTCTTTTTTGCAGGGGGAGTACGAGGGGGCGGGAGCCCCTTCGTATTGAATCGAATGTCTGCAAAAAGCCTGCGTTAGCAGGCGTTTGCGCCGCACAGCGGCAGA
>JALFSO010000045.1 GCA_022778785.1 Dysosmobacter sp.
CGGCGAGCTGCGCGGGCTGAAGGGCGCGCTGTTCTTCTCGGACGGGCGCGGAATCTTTCCCTCCGTGCCTCCGGAATACGAGACGACGTTCGTGTTTTTGAAGGATCGATACGACGCCATCGACGTGCCCGGCTGGGTGCGGCGGCTGGTGGTGGACGCGCCGCCGCCGACGGGCAGGGAGTATTTTGAGTATTGAAAAATCCAGTCGTTTGGGAAACGAACGCAAACCGGAGGAGACGAGGTCAATGAACATTCGAGAGGCGATCCGCCAGACGGAGCTGGCGCTCCGGGCCTATGAGCTGCGGGACGCGCAGGGGCTGCCACTGATTCCGCTCGCGGCGCAGCGGCCGATCTATCTGCTGGGCACGCCGGGTGTGGGCAAGACCGAGGCGGCAGCAGAGGTGGCCCGGCGGCTGGACGTGGGGCTGGTTTCCTACACGCTGACGCACCACACGCGCCAGAGCGCGCTGGGTCTGCCGCAGATCGTGCGGCGCAGCTTCGGCGGCGCGGAGACGGCGGTCACGGAATACACCATGTCCGAAATCGTCGCCGGGGTCTATCGCTATATGGAGCAGACGGGGCGCACGCGCGGCATACTGTTTCTGGACGAGATCAACTGCGTCTCCGAGACGCTGTCCCCCATGATGCTGCAATTCCTGCAGTGCAAGACCTTCGGCAACCAGCGTCTGCCGGAGGGGTGGCTCATCGCCGCGGCGGGCAATCCGCCGGAGTACAACCGGTCCGTCCGGGACTTCGACGTGGTGACGCTGGACCGGGTGAAGCGCATGGACGTGGAGGCGGACTTCTCTGTCTGGAAGGAGTACGCCCGGAAGCGCGGACTCCATGGCGCCGTCATCTCCTATCTGGACATCAAGAAGGAGAACTTCTACCACATGGAGACCACCGTAGACGGCATGCAGTTCGCCACCGCCCGGGGCTGGGAGGATCTCAGCGAGCTGCTGTACGCCTATGAGAAGCTGGGCATTCCTGTCAATGCCCAGGTGGTGGGTGAGTATATCCAGCTGCCCCGCATCGCCCGGGATTTTGCTAACTACCTGGAGCTGTACTACAAATATCAGCGGACGTACCACGTGGAGGACATCCTCCGAGGCAAGTGGCCCGGCTCCACGGTTCTGGAGCTGCGGGCCGCCCCCTTTGACGAGCGGCTGGCGGTGCTGGGCCTGCTGCTGTCCCGGCTGACGGAGGCCGCCGGAAAGACCCGGCGGCAGGACGCCCTGACGGAATCCCTCCACGAGGCGCTGCTGGAGGTCCGGGACCGGGCCGATGGAACCGCCGCCCAGGCGGTGCTGGAGTCGCTGGCATCCGGGGAGCGGGACGCCCTTCGCCGTGCCGCCGACGCCGGGCAGCTGGACAAGGACCGCCGGGACGCCCGTCTGCGGGTCATCCGGGCGCTGGAGGACTATCAGCAGCGGCTGGTCCGGGAGGTCGTCCCCGACAGCGAGGCCATGGACACCCTGCGGGACTGGTTCGGCAGACAGGTGGACGCCCGGGCGGCCCTGGGCGATGAGACCGGTTCCATGTTCGACAGCGCCTTCCGGTTCCTGGAGGAGACCTTCGGGGACAGTCAGGAACTGGTGCTGTTCGTCACGGAGCTGACCGCCGGGCCGGACACCTCCTGGTTCGTGGAGAATTTCGGCTGCGATGCCTATTTCCGCCACAACAAGGAGCTGCTGTTCGACGACAGCCGCCGCCGGATCAGCGCGGACATCGCCGCGGCCCGTCAGGCGGACGGTGCGTCCGCACCGGAAATTTGATCGTCTGATCAGAGAGGAGCGCAAGCTTTGGAGACGGAGAAGCTGCTGAATTTCTGCTGTACCATTGGCCGGGATCTGATGCAGAACGGCGCGGAGATTTTCCGGGTGGAGGAGTCCATCCAGCACATTCTGAACGCCTACGGATGCGCGGATACAGAGGTGTTCGCCATCCCCTCCTGCATCATCGTCAACATTCAGGAAGGGGAGCGGAACTACACCAAGTCCGTCCGCATCAAGACCGCCGCCAACAACCTCCGCAAGCTGGACAAGCTCAACGCCCTGTGCTGGGACATCTGCCGGGACACGCCTCCCATGGAGGAAAACCAGCGGCGGCTGGCGGAGGTCATGGCGGAGCCCCGGTATCCCCTGACGGTCAGCTATCTGGCCTATGGGCTGACGGCGTTCTTCTTCACCCTGTTCTGGGGTGGGCGGTTCACTGACGCGCTGGCGGCCTTTCCCTGCGGACTCATCATCAAATGGACGCTGTCCTCCATGGGACGGGTCCGGGCCAATGTCTTTTTCACCAATCTGCTGGCCGGTATGCTCATGGCTTTGCCGCCGCTGCTGCTTCTCCGCTGGGGTGTTGGGATCGATGCGGACAAGTGCATCATCGGCGCCATGATGCTGCTGGTGCCGGGGATCGCCATCACCAACGTCATCCGGGACGTTCTGGCGGGCGACTTCCTGACGGCAGTCACCCGTCTGGCGGAAGTGCTGATCGTAGGCTTTGGCATCGCCGTGGGCGTGGCGCTGGCGATTACCGCTGTGCGGTTCGCCCTTCCGGCGGCCGCCGGCCTGGCATGAAGGGAGGGAACGCGCTGTGCTGAAAACCTTTCTGCCCTGTCTCTGGGCATTTCTGGCCTGTCTGACCTTCTGCTTTGTGTTCGAGCTGCGGCGGTGGCGGTTCATCCTGGCTGCCAGCTTCACCGGGGCGATGGGCTGGCTGGTGTATCTTCTTCCGGACAATTGGGGCAGCGTGGCCCGCTTCCTGACCGCCACCGTGGTGGTGGCGGTGCTGTCGGAGATCTTCGCCCGCATCCTGAAAACCCCCGCCACCATCTTCCTGATCATCGGCATCATCCCCATGGTGCCCGGCGGCGGCATCTACTACACCCTGGAGGCTCTTATCAACGGGGATATGCCCTTGTTCGTCCAGCGGGGCATGGAGACGGCGGCTTCCGCCGGAGCCATCGCCGTGGGCTGCTCCCTGGTGAGCAGCGTGGCCCGCATCATCGCCCTGCTGCGGCGGGAGCGGGAGAACAGGCAAAACCGAGACGCGATATAAAAAAGACCCGCCGCGAAACGCGGCGGGTCCTCTGTATTCGGTATCCGGTTTTACGCTCAGCCCTCGCAGACGGGAACGATCCAGCCCTTGGTGTCGGGCAGCTTGCCCCACTGCATGCCGGTCATGGTATCGTACAGCTTCTGGGTGACGGGGCCGATCTTGCCCTCGGAGATGAAGACCTTGTCGCCCTTCCAGTCCAGCTCCTTGACGGGAGAGACAACAGCGGCGGTGCCGGTGCCGAAGACCTCTTCCAGCTTGCCCTCGTGGCCGGCCTTCATGACGTCCTCGATGGCCAGCTTGCCCTCGATGACCTCATAGCCCCAGTCACGCAGCAGCTCAATGCAGCTGCGGCGAGTGACGCCGGGCAGCACGGTGCCGTTGCAGGCGGCGGTGTAGATCTTGCCGTCGATCTTGAACATGATGTTCATGCTGCCGACTTCCTCGACGTACTTCTTTTCCACGCCGTCCAGCCACAGCACCTGGGCGAAGCCCTGCTCCTCGGCCATCTCGCCGGCCTTGATGGAAGCAGCGTAGTTGCCGCCGCACTTGGTGAAGCCGGTCAGGCCAGGAGCGGCGCGGATGTACTCATCCTCGACATAGATCTTCACGGGGTTGATGCCCTCGGCATAGTAGGCGCCGGAGGGAGCGCAGATGATGCAGAAGGTGTACTTCTTGCTGGCGTGGACGCCCAGACCCACGTCGGTGGCGAACACGAAGGGACGGATGTACAGGGAGGCGCCGTCAGAGTGGGGCACCCAGTCCTTCTCCACTTCCACCAGGGCCTTCACGGCCTGAATGTAGTCCTCCACGGGGATCTGGGGGATACACAGACGGTCAGAGGAGTCCTGCATACGCTGGGCATTGCACTCCGGACGGAACAGCTGGATCTTGTTGTCCGCGGTGCGGTAGGCCTTCATGCCCTCAAAGATCTCCTGCGCATAGTGGAACACCACGCAGGCGGGATCCAGAGCAAAGGGGGCATAGGGGACGATGCGGGCGTCGTGCCAGCCCTGTCCCTTGTCATAGTCCATCAGGAACATATGATCGCTGAAGATCTTGCCGAATCCCAGCTTGCTCTCGTCGGCGGGCTTCGTCTTCGGCGCGGTGGTCTTGGTGATTTTGATGTCCAACATGTGAATACGCTCTCCTTTAAAATATAATGATGAATTTCTCTCTTCGTCCCACAAAAAAAGCTCCCGCCATATCCTGTTCTCCAGGAGAGGCGAAAGCTGAACTTCCGTGGTACCACTCTCGTTGCCGCGCCGGCGCGGCCGCTCGAATGCCTCTGTATCGGGAGGCGCCCGATCCGGTCTACTGGGGAACATGGTTCCCGTTGGGCGGACTGCTCACGGGTGAGATCCCACAGAAGCCGCTCTGCTGCCTCGCACCGTGACGGCAGCTCTCTGAGAGGGCGGACCCTTCCGGGACATGTCCCGTTCATTGCATCAACGATATACCCCTTTTATACGCCCGCAAGCCGGCAAAGTCAACTGTTTTTTTTGCGGTGCGGCGAAAATTTGGGGATTTTTGCCCGAAAATCGCCGTTCCAAACGCGCAGACGCCGCCGGGCCGGAAGCTCTTCCAGTCCGGCCCGGCGCGGTCTTTTCATCCGTGTCTATTGGGCGCAGGCGATACCCGCCTCCAGCGCCTTCATATTCAGGGGCACCAGTTTTGCCTTGGGTCCGGTGAACATGTGCTCGATCATGGCCCGGACGGTCTCCGGCTTCAGCGCGCCGGTGGCGCCGATATAGGCGCCCAGCATCACCATGTTGCCCACCTTGGGGTTGCCGATCTCATAGGCGATCTCCGCGCAGGGGACGTATTCCACCTTCAGGTCAGGCCGCTCCACCCGGTCCTTCACCACGGAGCTGTTGACGAACACCAGTCCGCCGGACTTCACCATAGGGACGAACTTCTCCAGGGAGGGTGCGTTCATGGCGATGAGCTCCGTGGGATAGGTGAACAGCGGAGAGCCCACGGGCTTTGTGGACAGCACCACGTGGCAGTTGGCGGTGCCGCCCCGCATCTCGGGGCCGTAGGACGGCGCCCAGGTGACCTCCAGGCCCTCGGCCATACCGGCCTCCACCAGGTTCTTGCCGATGGCCATGACGCCCTGTCCGCCGAAGCCGGAAATGATGATCTCCTTTTTCATCTTATTTCACCTCCGCAGCTTCCTCCGCACCGACGTCCTTGATGACGCCCAGCGGATAGTAGGGCACCATGTTGTCCAGCAGCCACTGGCGGGCCTTCAGCGGGGTCATGCCCCAGTTGGTGGGACAGGTAGACAGCACCTCCACAAAGGTGAATCCCTCTCCCGCCAGCTGCTTCTGGAACGCCTTCTTGATGGCGGCCTTTGCCTTGTTCAGATGGGGGATGTCGGTGACGCAGACCCGTTCGGCGTAGACGCAGCCGTCCAGAGTGGACAGCATCTCCGCCACCCGGATGGGCATGCCCGCCTGCTCCCGGGTACGGCCCAGGGGGGACGTGGTAGTCCGCTGACCGATCAGGGTGGTGGGAGCCATCTGGCCGCCGGTCATGCCGTAGATGGCGTTGTTGACAAAAATGGTGGTAAACTTCTCACCCCGCATGGCGGCGTGGACAATCTCGCCGGCGCCGATGGAAGCCAGGTCGCCGTCGCCCTGATAGGTGAACACCGGCGTGTTGGGATGGGTCCGCTTGATGCCGGTGGCCACCGCCGGAGCACGGCCGTGGGCGGCCTCCAGCATATCGCAGGCGAAGTAGTTGTAGGCGAACACGGAGCAGCCCACGGGGCAGACGCCGATGGTCTCGTCGATGATGCCCAGCTCCTCCATGACTTCTGCCACCAGCTTGTGAATGATGCCGTGATTGCAGCCGGGGCAGTAGTGCAGCTCCTTATCCGTCAGTCCCTTGGACTTCTGATATACGATGGCCATAGGTTCACGCCTCCTTCAGCGCCGCCTTGGCGGCTTCCACGATCTCCTCCACGCTGGGGATGGCGCCGCCGGCGCGGCCGATGAAGCGGATGGGCTTCTGCCCCTCCACAGCCAGACGGACGTCGTCCAGCATCTGACCGGAGGAGCTGAGCTCCACATCCAAGATGACCTTCACGTGGTCCTCTCCCGCCAGATCATGCAGTGCCTTCTCCGGGAAGGGCCACAGGGTGATGGGACGGAACAGTCCAGCTTTGATCCCCTCCTCCCGCAGCAGCTCCAGCGCGGTGAGGGCGATGCGGGCAGGGGTGCCGTAAGCGGTGATGACCAGTTCGGCGTCCTCGCAGTCCCGCTCCTCCCAGCGGACCTCGTTTTTCTTCATTGCCTGATACTTCTCCTCCAGATGCACGTTGTGATGGTCGCATTCATCCGGGTCGATGTACAGGGAGTTGATGATATTGGTGTGGTCCCGGCCATGGCGGCCGGAGGCGGCCCAGTCCTTGGGCGGCAGGTCCCGCTTGGGCACCTCATGCCAGACGATGGGCTCCATCATCTGGCCGATGAGGCCGTCCGCCAGGACCACTACCGGGTTGCGGTACTGGTCGGCGATGTCGAAGGCCTCCTGAACGAAGTCCACCGCCTCCTGGACGTTGGAGGGCGCCAGCACCACCGTGCGGTAGTCGCCGTTGCCGCCGCCCCGGGTGGCCTGATAGTAGTCGCCCTGGCCGGGCTGGATGGTACCCAGGCCCGGTCCGCCCCGCATGCAGTTGACGATGACCGCTGGCAGCTCCGCGCCGGCCAGGTAGGTGATGCCTTCCTGCTTCAGGCTGATGCCTGGGGAAGACGAGGAGGTCATGGCCCGCATACCGGAGCCCGCGGCGCCGTACACCATGTTGATGGCGGCCAACTCCGACTCGGACTGGACGAAGATCCTGCCATGTTCCGGCATGTGCAGGGACATGTACTCCGGCACCTCGCTCTGGGGGGTAATGGGATAGCCGAAATAGGCGTCGCAGCCCGCCCGGATGGCGGCCTCCGCGATGGCTTCATTTCCTTTCCAAAGTTCTTTCTCCACGGATACACATCCTCCTTTCAGAATCTCTCCACGGTGATGACGGAGTCGGGACAGATCTTCGCGCAGCTGGCGCAGGCGACGCACTGGGTGATATCGGTGACGTGGGCGGGGTGATAGCCCTTGTGGTTGATGGCGTCCTGGTCGATGGCCACGATGTGCTTCGGACAGACGGCAGTGCAGAGTTCGCACCCCTTACAGCGGTCGGAATCAAAGGTAATTTTTGCAGTCATACCTGAGGTCCTCCTTCCCTTTTGCCGGTGGGGAGCACTTCCCACGGCTTTTTCATTCGGATGGTAATGGGATACACCGGCGCGTCCCAGCCGTCCAGCTGGGCGGCCACGCCCTCCTCCGCCACATGGCACAGGACGGGCAGCCTCGTCTCCCGGGACAGCTCCTCCGCCAGACGGGCTCCCTTGCGGACCTCCTCCGGCGTGGTCTCCCCGCATAGGTGGGTGTTGCTGACGATGCCGCCGCACCGCAGGCCCGTGACAGCCTCGATGCCCCGGAGACAGGCAAGGGCCCGCTCCGGCGTCCGGACCTCCGGCCGGTTGGCGTTGGAGACGAAGATCATCTGATAGTCCTCCCGGAGGATCTGGGGCTGGAACCGGGCCAGCACCCGGGCGCCGTCCGGGTCGCCGCCGATGTCCAGCACGCCCCGGCAGGTCTGGTCCTGAAAGACCGTCAGCAGCTCCGCCGGAAGGGCGGGGACGTCCGCGTCGGAACACGCCTGGGAGGAGGTAATGACCTGTACGCCGGCGGCTGTCAGTTCCCGCTTCCGTTCACGGGACCGGAAATAGGGGTTCACGATGTCTAGGTCCGCCAGGCGGACCTTCTCCCCGGCTTCCGCCAGATCAAGCGCCAGATTTACGGAAAATTCCGTCTTTCCTGTGCCGTAGTGTCCGGTGATGATCAGCAGACGGTGGAGGGTGATCTGCGCTCCGCGGAGCCTCATACCCGTTGTCCCCCTTTCTGTCCGTTTTCGGAAAATTATATTGTATTACTAATTTATATGTTGTATGATGTCATTGTATAGTAATCGAAGTAATATGTCAATTGACATCTTGTACTTTTTGACAAAATCGTTTATATTTAAAATGACGAAGGGAATTGCGTGCGACGCGCGGAATACGGAGGGATATCACAATGAGCGAAACGAAGAAAATCAAGCTGTCGGAGCGGACGGCAGACCGCCTGTATGAGATGATCGCGGAGGAGAAGATCTATCCTCCCGGCAGCAAGCTGCCCAATGAGAATGAGCTGTCCCTGGCGCTGAATGTCAGCCGCACCACCCTTCGGGAGGCCATCTCCTTTTTGGTGGCCCAGGGCGTTCTGGAGATCCGCCGGGGCAAGGGCACCTTTGTCTCCCCGGACCTGCCGGAGGAGGCGGTGGATCTGTCGGTGCTGCAGACCATGCACTCCCGGGTCCGGGCCAAGGACCTGTTTGAGATGCGGCTGATTTTTGAGCCGGCCACCGTGGCGCTGGCCTGCCGCCGGGCCAGCGACGAGGAGCTGGAGGTCATCCGGAAGAAGGCCCTGCGGGTGGAGACCACCGCAGCTCAGGGAGGAGACTGGGCTTTGGCGGACCAGGAGTTCCACCTGGCGCTCATCAAGGCGTCCCACAATGAGTACATGCGGCGGCTGTATCCCATCATCAACAGCGCCGTCAACGAGATCATGCAGATCTCCCAGAGCCGGAAGATGATGCAGGACATCGCCCTGCAGGATAACCGGCTGATCCTGGAGTTCCTGCTGGCCCGGGACAGCGACGGCGCCAGCTACGCCATGAGCATCCATATGAAGCATCTCATCCAGACTCTGGATTGAGCCTTCCGGCGTCCGTCTCCCCTTTTACATCCAAAAATCGCATTCAAAGCGGAAATGCGCCCTTTTCAGCCCCCGCCGGACCCATCCGCGCGGGGGCCTTGTCTCATCCTGTCGGACATCGTCACGCGTTGTCTGCTATTCACCAGTGATGTCTTTGGTTAGAAAACACAAAAAACTTAAAAATCTTTTAGCATTTCAACGGAATCATTTGTTTGAGTTATACGATTTCGTTGCTGAAATAAACAATTATTTTTGGCTTATTCACAAATTGTACACAAATTTGGAAAGACCCCCTTAACAAATTCGTCGAAAGCGTGTATAATAACGAAATGTGAACGCCCAGATTTTTGTGGTGTTTTTATAAAAAGCAGATGTCTCCGAAGGAAGGGCAGGCAGGGAACTGATTTATGGATATGACCATGCAGGAGCGGCTGGACAAGCTGCTGAACGCATATTCCCATCATTACGACATCGCACGGGAAGTAACGGTGGACGGCGGTTCTTTTCCCGCCACGGCTTTCTTCTTTCTCCGGGATGAGAACTATCTTCTCAGCAAGAAGCATGTGCTCAGCGCCGTGGAGAATCACGAATACGTCTATTTCTATCTGACAGAGCATCTGGACGCGCAGGAAGCGCAGAAGCAGATCTATCTGTCCATGAAGGCGGGCATGAGCAACGTCAAGCCCCACAAGGAGCACATGTCCTCCTTTGTCACACTGGTGATCCTGGCGGACACCATCGATCCGGAGGCAAAGGCCCTCATCAAAAAGACCCGCTTCCGCAAATACTTTCGGCTGGCACTCCATGGCTGGATGGAGTATCACATAGCAGCAATGGAAATCTCGACAAACAGCTTCCTTTCCAATCCAGCCGGCAAGGAAGCGCGCAAGCTCCTGGAGAGGAACTTCCCCTCCGGGGAAAAATAAGAAGGGAGAGTATATCTAATGAATGGCTTAGTACTGCTCATCATTGGCGTTGCGCTGCTGGCCTGCGGTTACATTTTCTATGGCCGCTGGCTGTGCAAGCAGTGGGGCGTCGGTGAAACCAACGAAGCTACCCCCGCTCATACCATGGAAGATGGTATCGACTATGTTCCCGCTCCGGCCCCCGTCCTGATGGGCCACCACTTCTCCTCCATCGCCGGCGCCGGCCCCATCACCGGCCCCATCAGCGCTGCTGGTCTGGGCTTCGGCTGGCTGGCCTGCATGCTGTGGATCGTCATCGGCGGCATCTTCGTCGGCGGCGTCCATGACTTCGGCGCCCTGTTCGCCTCCGTCCGTCACGGCGGCCGCTCCATCGGCGAGATCATCTCCGCCAACATGAGCAAGCGCGCCAAGCGTCTGTTCATCATCTTCGCTTACCTGACCCTGATCCTGGTCGTGGCCGCCTTCGCCTCCATCGTGGCCGGCACCTTCGGTGCCACCTATGTGGACGGCGCTCTGGATGTTGCCGCTTCCACCAGCCAGGCCCGCGTTGCCATGGTGTCCATCCTGTTCATTCTGATTGCCATCGTCTTCGGCTTCTGCGTCTATCGCCGCAACGCTCCCATGAGCATCGCCTCCGTGGTGGGTGTCGTCGCCATCGTGGCCATCATCGCCATCGGCATGAACTTCCATCCCATCTATCTGTCCTCCAGCACCTGGATGTACATCGTTGGTCTGTACATCGTCATCGCTTCCGTCACTCCCGTGTGGATCCTGCTGCAGCCCCGTGACTATCTGTCCTCCTTCCTGCTGTACGCCATGCTGGCTCTGGCTGTGGTGGCCGTATTTATGGCCCATCCCTCCATGGACAGCCTGCCCGTGATCCAGTCCGCTGAGTCCACTTCCCCCGTGTTCCCCGTGCTGTTCACCACCATCGCCTGCGGCGCCTGCTCCGGCTTCCACTCTCTGGTGTCCTCCGGCACCACTGCCAAGCAGCTGGATAAGGAAAAGGATGCCCGTCCCATCGCTTACGGCGGCATGCTGCTGGAGTGCGTCCTGGCCATCCTGACCCTGTGCGCTGTTGCTTATGCTTACAGCTGGAACGCTGCCAACCCCGATTCCGCTCTGAAGGGCGCTACCGCCATCTTCGGCGGCGGCATCGCCGGCATGATCGATCCCAGCCGCGGCGCCACCTATGACATTCTGTACACTCTGCTGGTCCTGACCTACTCCGCTTTCTGCCTGACCTCTCTGGATACCGCCACCCGTCTGGCCCGTTTCATGTTCCAGGAGTTCTGGCTGGACGGCTCCAAGGGTGAGACTCCCGAGACCGTCACCGGCTACAAGAAGGTCCTGACCAATCCCCTGGTCGCCACCCTCATCACCGTGGTTCTGGGCATTGCCCTCGGCATGCACGGCTATGCCAAGATCTGGGCGCTGTTCGGCTCCGCCAACCAGCTGCTGGCTGCTCTGGGCCTGCTGGCTGTGGCTACCTGGCTGGGCAACATCGGCAAGAACAACAAGATGTTCCTCATCCCCATGGCCTTCATGCTGTGCGTCACCATCGCCTCTCTGATCATCAACACCATCCAGCAGGCCGGTAAGATCACTGCCGGCGGTGCTGACTGGGGCGCTTATGCGCAGGTCATCCTGGGCGTTCTGCTGGTGGTCCTGGCTGTCATTCTGGCCATTGAGGGCATTGCTACCATCGGCAATCAGCGCAAGAAGGCTGCTGCGAAGTAAGCAGTCTCCTCTGTGTCAAACGGCAGAGTTTTGCCAGTCTCCGCTGTTGTGAAGACACCCCGCTCCTTGGGAGCGGGGTGTCTTTTTTTTGCGCGGGACCGGAGCTGTCCTTCTGTCGGTTTTGGAAATTTTTCGTTGAAAAGGGCGGGTACATATTTTTCAGACGGCAGCGCACAATAGAGTGCGGCGAAAGCCAACATTTCATCGTCAGGAGGAATTGAATCATGGCCATCGATAAGACCAATGACGGCTGCACCTGCACCCCCAACCAGAGCATCAAATGCACCGTCACCAGCTGCGTCAACCACTGCCAGGACACCGATTACTGCGGCCTGAACAGCATCACCGTGGGCACCCACGAGACCAATCCCACGCAGGTCCAGTGCACCGACTGCGAGAGCTTTAAGCTGAAGTAACGGCTGCACAGGAGGGGCGTGGCTCCGTTGCTTTCCGCTGCCTGCGGCGGCTGCCCTCTCGGCGAGGGAGCCGCCCCTCCGTCTGCTCTTCCGGCTGTCGGGGCGCCCGATTTACATATTCCAGAGAGGGGGCCTTTTATGACATCACCCTGGCGGGCACGGATCGCCGGTGCGGCGGCGGGGCTGGCCAACGGCCTGTTCGGCGGCGGGGGCGGCATGGTCTTTCTCCCGCTGATGAGCCGGGAGAAGGCACTGGACCGCCGCCAGCTGTTTGCCACCTGCGTGGGCGTCATCTTTCCGGTGTGCGCAGTCTCCGCCGCCGTCTATTTCCTGCGGGCGAAGCTGTCGCTGACAGAGGCCCTGCCCTATCTTCTGGGCGGACTGGCCGGGGGATGGCTGGGGGGAAAACTGTACGGAAAGGTCTCCACCAAAGTGCTGAAGTGGGTCTTTGCCGGCTTCCTCTTTTACGCGGGGGTGAAGTATCTGCTGTGAGCTGGCTGCTATCCTTTCTCTGCGGACTGGCGGCGGGCACCATCTCCGCCTGGGGCGTGGGCGGCGGAACGCTGCTTCTGCTGGTGATGACCCTGTTTCTGAACGTGGACCAGCGGACGGCTCAGGGCATCAACCTGCTGTTTTTTCTGCCCACCGCCGCCTCCGCACTGCTGTGCCACTGGAAAAATGGCTATCTTCACAAGCCCACGCTAAAAGCCGCTGTCCCGGCGGCGGTCATCGCCGCCCTGCTGGGTGCCTGGGTCGCCACCAGTCTGGATGTGGATGTGCTGCGGAAGCCCTTCGGTGTGTATCTGCTGCTGTCCGGTGTGCTGCTGCTGTGGCCGAAGCGAGAAAACTGACCTGTCCGTGGGACAGGTCAGTTTTGCTATTACGATATGATCTCCAGCAGATCCAGAACCACGGTGAGATATGCGTCCTCCCGCCAGATGGTCAGCTCCAGCTGGTCGCCGATGTTCAGCCCCCGGCGGATCCGCAGCAGGTCCTGGCTGGTCTTGACGGACTCGCCGTTGGCGGAGACGATATAGTCCCCCACCTGGACGCCGGCCCGGTCCGCCGCGGTGCCCTCCATCACACTGACCACCTCAATGCCCACCGTGCCGTCGGGCAGGATGTCGCCCAGCTGGCTGACGCTGACACCGATCTGGGGCTCCCGTCTCGCCTCGCCGAAGGCCAGCAGATCGTTGACAATGTCGCACATGGAGGCGGAGGGAATGGCGAAGCCCAGTCCCTCTACGCTGGAGAAGGAGGAGCTCATCTTGATGGTGTTGATGCCCACCACCTGGCCGTAACAGTTGATCAGCGGGCCGCCGGAGTTGCCGGAATTCAGGGCGGCGTTGGTCTGCACCAGATTCATGGTCCGGCCGTCCACGCTGACGCTGCGGCTGATGGCGGAGACGATGCCGTCCGTGAACGTGCCCCGCAGCTCCACGCCCAGGGGATTGCCGATGGCGTAGACCTTGTCTCCCACGATCAGGGCATCCGAGCTGCCGATCTCCGCTGCGGGCAGGTCCTGTCCGTCGATCTTCAGCACCGCCAGGTCATTGTCCCGGTCTCCGGCCACGTAGGAGCCGGCATAGACCATGTCGTCCGCCAGGATCACCTTGCAGCTATTGCTCCCCTCCACCACGTGGTAGTTGGTGAGGAGATAGCCGTCGGAGGTGAAGATGACGCCGGTGCCGATGGCGGAGCCCTTGTCCAGCTGGACCTGGATGGTCACCACGGCAGGGTTCACCAGCCGGTAGATCTCCTGGGCCGTTAGCTCCGGCCCATGGTCCGGCGCCATCCGGAGCGACACATTTCCCTCCGGCTCCCAGACCGACAGATGCACGCCCTGGTCGACACTCTCCTCATCATAGCTGAAATAGAAGTTCTCCGGCATCTCCGGCTGATGGCTTTTCTGCCACAGCCAGGCCGTCGCCGACAGGCCCGCCACGATGGCGGCGCAGACGAGAAAGATCCACAGCCCCGTCTTTTTCCGCCGTTTTGGTGGCGGTGTCACCCACCGCACCCGTCCCGGCAGAGGCCGGTCCTGGACGTAGGTCTCCACCACTTCCTGAACAGGCAGCTGGAAGGTCTCCACGATCTCCCGTGGGTCTCGCTCCTCCGGCGTCCGGTTCGTCATCTCCTGGTCCATCAGTTCCCCCGTTCCTCTTCCCGCAGAGAGAACGTGAAGGTGGTGATTCCGTTCTCACTGGTGACGTTGATCTTTTCCTTGTGCTGCTCCAGAATGGTCTTGACGATATAGAGGCCCAGGCCCACGCCGTCCTTGTCCTCGCTGCGGGACTTGTCGCTCTTGTGGAACCGCTCGAACAGCAGCGGCAGCTCCTCCGCCGGGATGGTCTCGCCCTGGTTCCGCACCGTCACCAGCGCCTTGCCGTCGATGGTGGTGACGCCCAGATACAGCGTGGAGCCGGGGGTTGCGAATTTGGCGGCGTTCTCCAGCAGATTGTAGATGACCTGGGTGATCATGTCGTTGTCGCCCAGCACCAGAATGGGCACGTCGGGAATATCTGCCTCCACGTCCAGATCCCGGTCGGTGATCTTCTTCTCCATGGAGATCAGCACCCGGCGCATACTCTCGCACAGGTCGAAATGATTGCCGTTTTTCAGGGGGTCCATGGCCTGGAGCTGGCTGACGTCCAGCATCCGCCGCACCAGACGGCTCAGGCGGCGGCTCTCGTCGGAGATGATCTGCAAATACTGCCGCTCGTTCTCCGGCGGGATGGTGCCGTCCAGAATGCCGTCGGTGTAGCCGGCGATGGTGGTCATGGGGGTCTTCAGCTCATGGGAGATATTGGCGATGAACTCCCGGCGCTGCCGCTCCGTCTGCTGGAGGGACTCCGCCATGTTGTTGAAGGAGACCGCCAGCTCTCCCACCTCGTCATTGCGGCCATAGTCCCGCATGCGGATGTCAAAGTCTCCGGCGGCGAACTGCCGGGTGGCCTGTGCCATCTCCCGGATGGGCTGGACCAGGCGCATGGTGGTGACGGAGGAGGCCATGAAGGCGATCATCAGCACCGCCAGGGATGTCATGATGAACAGTCCCGCGAAGCCCCGCCACATGGTGTCCAGTGGAAGGGTTCCTGCCACGGCGTAGACCACGCCTACGACGCCTATGTCCCCCAGTGCGGCGGGCACGCCCACGATGATCCGCTTCTCCGGATACACTCCGTCCAGACTGCTGCGGCTGGAGCAGCTGCCCTTGGACAGCACCGTCTCCGTCAGGTTCTGGGGCACCATGACGGTCTTCCCGGCCAGACTGGCGTCCGTGGACAGCAGGACATTGCCGTCGGTGTCGCAGATGAGGAAATCCACGTCCGACACGCTGGCGGCAAAGGAGGCCAGCTTCTGGAATTCGTCCTCGTTGAGGAAGCGGTTGTTCTGCAGATAATGGGCGGACAGGGACGCCACCGTTTTTGCCCGGACCAGAAGCTCCTCGCTCCGCTGCTGGCGGACATAGTTGTAGCTCAGGGAAAAGAAAGAGGCGCCCAGCAGCGCCAGTGTCAGCAGCACCATGCCCGCCGTGACGAACAGCTGCCGCCAGTACAGCCCCTGAAATCTGCGGCTGATCCTTTCTCTCATACGCGGTCTCCTTCCACCTCTATGGCCCGGCAGCCGAAAAAGCCGCGGCTTTTCCGGCTGCCTGCCAGTGTCCGCGGCTCCGCCGCGGAGATCATCCGTTCTTTTCCGCCGACTGGGCGCCCAGCAGCTCGAACTTGTAGCCCACGCCCCAGACCGTCTTCAGCGCCCACTGGTCGCTGACGTTCTCGATCTTCTCCCGCAGGCGCTTGATGTGGACGTCCACCGTCCGGCTGTCGCCGAAGTAGTCGAAGCCCCACACCTCGTCCAGCAGCTGGTTCCGGGTGTACACCCGGTTGGGCGTGGAGGCCAGATGGTACAGCAGCTCCAGCTCCTTGGGAGGCGTGTCGATCTTCTTACCGTCCACGATCAGCTCATAGGAGTCCAGGTTGATGACCAGCTTGTCGAACACCAGACGCTTCGTGGTGTCATTGGGGATCTCCGTCCGGCGGAGGACGGCGTTGATGCGGGCGATCAGCTCCTTCATCTCGAAGGGCTTCACGATGTAGTCGTCGGCGCCCATCTCCAGACCCTGGATGCGGTCAAAGACCTCGCTCTTGGCCGTCAGCATGATGATGGGCACCTTGCTGGTCTCCCGGATCTTGGCGCACACCGCCCAGCCGTCCATGACCGGCAGCATGATGTCCAGCAGGATCAGGTCCGGGGCTTCCTTCTGGAATTCCTCAACGGCCTTTCCGCCGTCTCCGGCGATCCGGACATCAAATCCCTCCTTCACCAGGTACATCTGGATCAGATCGGAGATGTGCTTGTCGTCCTCCACCACCAAAATATTGCGTGCCATGGTCTTTCCTCCCATCTCAGGGGGCCGGTTGGATCCGGCCTCTCTCTGTTTCCGTCCCCGCCGAGCAGCGGACCCGGCGGAAGTATTCCCAACACTTTCATTATATCCGGTTTTTACCCGGAATGTTGAATGGTTTGTAAATTTCCGCCAGAACGGCCCGCAGCCGGGCATGTCAGGCGGCGCGGAAGTCCCGAAATGCTCTCAGGATGTCTCCCGCAGGCAGGAGAGCCGGTCTCCGGCCTCGGCGGTCAGGTCCAGCAGGGCCCGCAGGCCGGACTCCGACACCTGACTGCCCAGCCAGACCGTGACGCTGCTCCGCCGGGCGGTGATCTTGCTGAACAACGTCTTTGCGGCGGGAGTGCTCTTCAGTCCGAAGGCGGAAGCGTCCACCTGAGCGGACAGCACCCGGTAGCCTGCCGCTTCCGCCTGCATCCGTTCCTCCTGACCGGCGTTCTCCAGGACACACAGCCGGGTCTTGACGCCCGCCGCCTGCCACAGCGCCTCATTAGCCAGGCGGAGCTGCTCCGCCACCGGCGTCTCCAGGGCAGCGTCCGCAGCCAGGCCCAGCCCATGGCCGGAGACCGCGATGCGCCGCACCAGATTGCCGGAGGCGGCGATCTCCTCCATGGTCAGATAAAAGGTTCCGGCGGCGTTCTTTCTGTCCAGTATATCCAGCAGAGACTCCACGTTCTCGCGCTCGTCCGCCCGGAAGCAGAGATGGAGCGTCTGGCTGCCAGTGGCCGTCTGTCCGGCGCTGCCTCCGCTGCCGGTGCTGTTCTCAGGCTGCTGGGCGGTCTGTTCCGACTGGCTGGGTGCCGTCTTGGCGGCCATGTACTGCTCGTAGACATACGCCATGTTGAACGTGGCGGCATCGTTGAACAGACGGTTGGACAGGACCGCGTTTTTGTCATAGACCCGGACCAGATAGCCCTTTTCCACCTTGGTGTTGGTATAGCTCATGTTGAAGTAGCTGCACACCAGACTCACCGGAAGGAACACCGTGCCGTTCCGCAGGATGGCCGGCGGATAGTAGCCGAAGCCGTCACTGTCATCCACCGTGTTTTTGGCCAGATCGAAATACAGCGCGCAATTAGCGGTCTCCCGGGAGTAGACGCCCGCCAGCTGCTTGGCGGCATTGTAAAAAGAGCCCACACTCAGGGTCTGGACGGAGAACACCGTGCTGGCCACGTACAGATATCCGTTGGCCCAGAAGGGCATGGTGGCGTCGGACAGCTCCAGCATGGTATCGTTGGCGGCGGTGAAGTACACATTCCCCGCTGCCTCAGCGGAGGGCGCGGCCATCCCCGCCAGCAGCATCAGTACGCACACCA
Source organism: Dysosmobacter sp. (assembly GCA_022778785.1). Taxonomy (GTDB): domain Bacteria; phylum Bacillota; class Clostridia; order Oscillospirales; family Oscillospiraceae; genus Oscillibacter. The sequence continues at coordinate 17,678 of JALFSO010000045.1, forward strand.
GCGCCAGCAGTTTTCGTCTCATGAGCCCTCCCCCTTTCCGGTGCTTTCTCCGATCCTTGGAATATGATATTTTACCACATTCGTAGAGGGCTTGTAAAGGGAAGGACGGGTCTTCCCGGTTCCTTCCATACCGGTAAAAACCGCGCCCCGGTCCGATGGACGGACCGGGGCGCACTCCGAATGCTGTCTTACTTCTCCTCGTAGAGCTCAATGATGGCGTCGTCCTGGATGACGAAAGCCAGACGGACGGTGTCGCTCAGCGCCTCCGGCCCGAAGATGACCTGCTGGGCCTGGGCGATATACGGATCCATGTCGTCCACCTTGTAGGCCACATGGGGCTGCTTGGAGAGAATCTCCGGAAAGCGGGTGCCCTCCTCGAACTTCAGATACTCGATCTTGTAGTCGTATGCGTCAACGCTCTCGTTGACCCAGAACTTGCCCCACTCGTTGTAGACCATGTTGGGCTTCTTGTTGAGAACGGGGATGCCGATGTGCATATATTCAGCTGCCATGGGGGACCCTCCTGTCTTTCTTATTTGGAAGCCAGCTCCTGATAGAACTGATAGGCCTCCTTGTCCGTGAACTTCTCATGTACGATCTTGGCCACCGCCTGGCACATGGCGGCGGGATGCTCGCTCTGGAAGATGTTGCGGCCCATATCCACGCCCCGGGCGCCGTCGGAGATGGCCCGGTAGGCCATGGTCAGCGCCTCGTCCTCCGGCAACTTCTTGCCGCCGGCGATGACGATGGGCACGGGACAGGCGGCCACCACCTTTTCAAAGTCGTCGCAGTAATAGGTCTTGACGAAGGACGCGCCCAGCTCCGCCAGCATCCGGGTGGCCAGCAGGAAATACTGGGTGGTGCGGGCCATCTCCTTGCCCACGGCGGTGACGCCCAGAACGGGGATGCCGTACCGCTCGCCGGCGTCCACGGCGCGGCAGAGCGTCTCCAGGGACTGGGCCTCTCCGGCGCCGCCGATGAAGCACTGGATGGCCACGGCGGAGGCGTTCATGCGGATGGCGGACTCCATGTCCGCGCCCAGGCCGTTGCCGGTGCTCATGTCGTCGATGAGGACGCTGGCGTCATGGGTGGCCCGCAGGCAGATGGGCTTGTTCACCGTGGGCGGGATGCAGGAGCGGATAGCGCCCCGGGTGGCCATCAGCACGTCGGCGTACTGGCACAGGGGGGCAATGGTGACGTCCATGCGCTCCAGGCCCGCGGTGGAGCCCATGATGTAGCCGTGGTCAAAGGCCAGCATGACCGTGTTGCCGCTGACGGGGTTGAACAGGCGGGAGAGGCGGTTCTTGGTGCCCCAGTCGCCGTGGCCCAGACCCTTGGCAAAAAAGCCCTGCTCCGGGGCGGGGATATTCAGGTGATAATCCTTGGCTGCCTTGTTTCCGATCGCATCTGCCATGTCGGTCACTCCTTGCTGAACGCGGGCGTGTGGGCGGGGGTGTTCCACAGGCGGAGCGTCTCATCGTCCCACTTGGCGATATTCATCTGGAAACCGGCGGCCTCCTGCACGGTGAGGATCTCGCCCACCATGTTGGCCACGACCTCCACGCCCTTGGCCTTCAGGAACTCCACAGTGTCCTTGAACAGCACCAGCATCTCCATCATGGTGGTGGCGCCGCAGCCGTTGATCATGACGAACGCCTTGTCGCCGGCCTTCAGCTCCAGGCTCTTGCACAGGGCCTCGGCCACCGCGGCCACAGTGTCCTTGGAGGACATCATGGGCACCCGGACGCCGCCGCCCTCGCCGTGCTGGCCGGCGCCGATCTCCATGAGATCCGTCTCGCCCAGGTCGCCGAAGGACATGCCGTTCTGGGGATGGGTGGCGTCGGTGGACTTGACGGTGATGGAGGCCATGTTGTCCGCATATTTCTGGGCGATCTCGGCCACCTCGTCCAGGGACTTGCCCTCCCGGGCCGCAGCGGCGGCCACATGGTACAGCGCCACCGCGCCGGCCAGGCCGCGCTTGTTGTCCTCGCCGTTGGGATCGTACTGGATCTCCTCGCCGGTGACCACCTGACGGACGTTGAGACCGGCCTTCTTGGCCAGCTTCATAGCCTGCTTGCCGGCCAGCTGGTCGCCGGCGTAGTTCAGGGTCAGCAGCAGCAGCACGCCGTGGCCCTTGTCCGCCAGCTTCATGGCGTCAAACACCAGCTGGCCGTTGGGGGCGGCGAAGATGTCGCCCACCGCTTGGATGTCCAGCATGCCCTTGCCCACGAAGCCCGCCTGAGCAGGCTCATGGCCGGAGCTGCCGTAGGTGACGATGGTGACGTGGTCCGCGTCCGCCAGATCCTTGCTGATGACCAGATGGCCGTCCACGTCCAGGATGTCGCTGAACGCCAGTCCCAGGCCGGTCAGTTCCTCATCGGTGACGGTCTCGGGGGCGTTGATAAACTTTTTCATTTTCATACAGGATACCTCCACTCAAAATTTGATCGTCTATCGCATCCCGCCCGTGCGGGAGAGAGGCTTTGTTCAGGCCTGCGCCAGCCCCTGGAAGAACCGGGCCATGGATGTGGCACCGGCGTCGGGCGTGCCGATGGTCTTGGCGCCGTAGCTCTTGGCCCGTCCGAATTTGGACACGAAGTTTTTGGAGTTCTCCGCGCCCTCGGTGGCGGCTTTGGCGGCGGCGGCAAACAGCTCGTCCGCGCTGTCCCCCTCGTAGGCGGCGATGGCCTCGCTGGCGGGGATCAGGGCGTCCATCATGGTCTGGATGCCGCCCTCCGCGTCATCCACCGCGGCGGAGATGGCCCCGGCGATCTTCGTCATGGTCAGGCCGTGGTCGGCGTCGCCGAATTTGGAGTCGATCTCCGTCAGCTCCGCCTCCGCGGCGGTCACAGCCGCGCAGGCATTTTTCAGGCGCGCCGCATTGGCCCATCTCCCGGATCAGACAGGACAGCGCCCCCTGTTCTCCCGAACAGGGGGCGCTGTTTTCCGGCGGCGGATATGGCGGTCTCAGCGCAGCAGGATCGTTTTGATCTCAAAGGGCATCATGGTGAAGGTGGCTCTGCCGTCCTTCAGGGGAAGTTCCTCCTCGGTACCCTCCAGCAGATTTGTGGAGTAGGCTTTGGTGAAGGACGCGGGGACGGTCAGTGTGGTTTTCGTCCGCCCGTTTTCGCACTCATACAGACGCAGCACGACTCCGTCTCCGTCCTCCGCCTGCTTGACCGTCTCCAGCACTACGTTGGGCCGGTCCACGGAGGCGAAGCTGTACGCCCGGCCCGGCTCCCCGCCGGGGACCGCGCAGGCGGGCTGGTTCAGATAATAGGCTTCCCGGACGGTGCCGGCCTCTTTCCAGGTCTCCCCGTGGGGATACAGGGCATAGGTGAATGTATGGGTCTCCACATCGGCGTTGGGATTGGGGTCCACGCCGCATTTGATCAGCGTCAGGCCGATGGTGCCGTCGCAGACGCTGTGTCCGTACTTGCAGTCGTTCAGCAGGCTGACGCCGTAATGTCCCTCGGAGAAGTCCATCCACTTGTGGGCGCAGGACTCGAACCGGGCCTTGTCCCAGCTGGTGTTGGTGTGGACCTTCCGGGTCACATTGCCGAACTGGATCTCAAAGGTGGCCTCATCGGCGTGGATGTCCACCGGGAACTCCGCTTTCAGCAGATGCTGATGCTCCTTCCAGTCCGCCGTCGTCTCAAAGTCGATGCGGCGGGTGTTGGCGTAGAAATGGATCTTCTGCCGGATCACCGACCGGCTGCACTTCCAGGTCAGGTCCAGGGTAGTTCGGACGGGACCGTCCTCCGTCCACGCCATGGACACAAGGTTGTCCACATCCCAGGACTTCTCCGTGTAGAACATGTCGATGTCCCAGTTGTCGAAGTTCACCGGCTTGTCCTCATAGAGACGGAGCACATTCCCCCGCTTTCCGGGCTTCAGCAGCTCCCGGTCATTCTCCCGGTCGAAAATAGACGTGAAATGGCCGTGGGCATCCAGGGCGACGGTGTAATACGGTGTCTGCAAATGATAGTCATCCATGCGCACGAACGGCGATTCCGCCGCGCAGGCGGCGGGGCGGAAGCACCAGAAGCCCTTGGGCGGCAAGTCTCTCAGGTATGCCAGCGCGCCCTCCTCCGTCTGCTGGACGGGATAGACATTTCCCCGGTCATCCGCCAGGGCCTCCGCCCGGACCGCTCCCAGATGGACCACGTCATCCCGGGTGAAGCCGGTGGTATTGAACACGGTGATACCGCCGCCCGGTCCGGCCAGCGCCGCCAGACGGGTCCGGATCATGGCTCCCGCCTCATCCGCCAGCCGGGCGTACTCCTGTCGGGTGACGTCGTAGACCTCCCAGATGGAGCTGCCGGGGAGGATATCGTGGAACTGGTTCAGCAGCACCGTGTCCCGCCACATTTCCGAGAGCTTTCCGGCGGGGTAATCGCCGGTCAGCACACCCAGCAGCTCCAGATCCATCAGCAGGAACTCGCTCTTCCGGTTGCTGCGCTTGTTCCGGGCCATGGAGGTGTAGGTGCCGCGGTGATACTCGAAGTAGAACTCCCCCTCCCACGTCTCCAGACGGCGGTTGTCCTTCACGCGGTCTTCCAGCTCCCGGAAGTAGGTCAGCGGCCCCGCCTGACGGACCTTAGGGATGCCTTTCACGCCCTTCTCCATCCGCTTGGAGACCTCCAGCATCCGGCGGGTGGGGCCTCCGCCGCCGTCGCCGTAGCCGTAGCACACCAGAATATCGTTGTTGATCTCCTTGTTCTGATAGCGTTCCCAGCCGCCCATGATGGCGTCGGGGTGCAGCATCCCGATGTAGGTGGTGTAGAAGTTCTTCTGCGGGTCCTGACCGATATTGACGGTGGTGATCAGATGGGTCAGTACCTCGCTGCCGTCGATCCCCCGCCAGACGAAGGTGTCGTTGGGGATCTTGTTGATCTGGTTCCAGGCCAGCTTCGTGGTCATGAAGTAGTCCACGCCGCACTTTTTCATGATCTGGGGCAGGGCGCCGGAATAGCCGAACACGTCCGGCAGCCACAGGATCTGGCTGTCCACGCCGAATTCCTCCCTGAAGAAGCGCTTGCCGTGGAGGAACTGCCGCACCAGGGATTCGCCGGAGGTCAGGTTGCAGTCGGCCTCCAGCCACATGGCGCCCTCCGGCTCCCAGCGGCCCTCCCGGACCCGTTCCCGGATCTGCTCCATCAGTTCCGGGTAGCGCTGCTTCAGAAAGTCGTACAGGACCGGCTGGCTGGACATGAAGTGATAGTCGGGGTATTCCTCCATCAGCTTCAGGACCGTGGCGAAGGAGCGGACCACCTTTTCCCGGGTCTGGGCCACTGTCCACCACCACGCCACGTCGATGTGGGTGTGTCCGATGCAGGTGGCGATCACGTCGTCATGGCCGCCCATTTTCTCGTAGAGGTTCTTCTGTATGTACGCATCCGTCTCCCGGACGGAGGCCAGAAACGCATCGGAATCCGGGTCCCGCAGATCCAGCAGATTGATGGTGTCGTTCAGCACCGTCTGAATGTCCAGCCGCGTCTTGTCGTCCTTCCCCATTCTCGGGAACGCCCAGAGGGGGACCTGAATGTCGTAGTACAGTCTGTTGACGTCCTCATTCAGCGTATACAGCTCCGGGAGGAAGCTGAACTCCCGGTGGAGCGTGCCGGTGTAGGCCTGCACGTCGATGGTCAGCTCCTCCCCGCCGCGGGCCTTTTCAAACAGTCGGATCTCCCGGTGGTACATATCGGCGCCCTGGGCCACCCTGCCGTTGATGAAGATCAGGAACTGGGGGTTCTTGCCGTCATCCTGCTCGTCGATCTGCGTGCGGAGCCTCATCCAGACAGATTTCCCCGCCAGACCAGCGGGGACGGTCACGCGGCTGCGGAACCAGTAATGGGCGCCTTCCAGCCCGTTGCAGTCTGTCTGCCGTCCCCGGAAGGCGCCCCCGGGCGTCGGCCGCTCCCCGTGCCTGGCGTACCAGTGCATCGTATCGATGTCAAAGTCCTCCCAGGGCGGGCCTCCGGCATCGGCTTCTTCCGGGCGGAAGTACTGCCCCGCCTTGTATTTCCAGCCCGTGATGTCCTGACGGCTGCCGAAGCGCAGCAGCTGGAGTTGATCGCAGATGACCTGAATTCTCTGATCGATAAAGTACATGATCATTTCCCTCTCATCGTACATCTTTTGTCACGGATCTCCCGGGGAACAACGGATACTTTTATTATATACGGATCGCGCCATCCTGCAATCCGTGCTTTCCGCGCCGGTCCGCAATTCCGCAAAAGGGCGCCCCCGATCCCAAACGGGATCGGGGGCACTGTGATCTGCGCAGCCAAAGTCCGCCGCAGTTACTTCGTAATCTGGAAGGAGCGGTTGATGGGAGAGGCCAGATAGTTGCCGCCCAGGACCGTCACGGTCATGGTGTAGCGGCCCGCCTCCGTGGGCGGCGTGGTAGTGCTGGAGTAGATCTTCCACTTGCTGGTAATGCCGGAGTATAGGACATGGACGCTGGACTGAGCCTTCACCGCCTCGCCGTTGATCATCAGCGTGGCGCCGAAATCCGTGTTCTGGGCCTCGGCGGCGGTGAGCTTGCTGCCGATCGCCTGGTTCCAGACCAGTTCGGCCTTATCGGCCTTCAGCACCAGCATACCCATACCGACGCCGGTCTTGTAGTTGCTGTTGTCGGTGATGGCCGCCACCGTATAGATACCGGCCTGATTGGGCATGCCGAAGGCGATCCGGATGTTGTCGCCGACGGAGGGCAGCTTGTTGATCACCGTAATGATCTGGCCCAGGGAGCCGGTATCCACGCCCAGCTTTTCCAGAGCCTCGATCACCTCTGTGGCGTTCAGCAGCTCCCGCAGCTGGCCAACGGTGATGCCGTCCTGCAGCATCTGGGTCAGGGTGGGCTGTCCCAGGCTCTCCAGAATCTTGTCCACCACGTTCATGAACGTGCTGTTGCTGGTGTAGCGGGCGGGCAGCTCCAGATAGATGCCGGTGGTCACGTTGCTGGTGATGCCGGCGTAGAGGATGTACAGGTCGAAATCATCCTCGGGATCGGTGGTGACCAGATCCCGGCCGCTCTGCGCGGCACTGAGGTACATGCTGGTGGTCTTCACGCTGACCTTCACGCTGGCCTTGTTGATGGTCACGGTGCCGTCGGTCTCGGCGCTGGGCTTGTATGCGGCGTTGCCGTTGTAGGCCACCCGGATCTCCTGCTCACCGGCGCCGATCTGGGGATAGCTGCCCCAGGTCTGACCAAAGGCCTCGTAGCTCTTGCCCTCGAAGGGCACAAAGGCCGTCTGGACGTTCTCGTCGCCGAGGATCTTGTCGACGATGCTGTCGGCCATATCACCGGTGGCGCCGTCCAGCAGGGAGAGCTGGGCCTTGTAGGTGAAGGTGAAATCATCGATGGTCAGGGTCTCTCTGTCGGGCAGGGTGGAATTCTCCCAGTCGATCACGCTGTCCAGGACGGCCTGCTTCATCACCGCCACGTCCTTGTTGTAGGTGAAGGACACGCCCTCTTTCAGAACAACGGCGCTGTCCAGACGGCTGTCGGTCATGGTGACGTCCACAGTCACGGAGCTGCCGGCGTACTGCTGATTGCCGCCCCAGGCGATCCGGATGCTCCAGGTGCCCTCGCCGAACTTCTTGGTGGCGGTATCGGCGTTGTTCAGCGGCTTGTAATCGGTGGTGAGACCGGTGAGGCTGGCGTCATAGGCCACCGTGACGTCGTCGGCGGTGACATCAACAGGAGAGGTAGACTCCACCACGGCATCAAAGATGGCCTTGGCCGTGGCGTCATAGTCATATCCCTGCTGGGCATTGAAGACCAGACCCACCTCGTAGGGACCCTCGTTCAGATGGAACTGCAGGGCCTCCCGGTCGGTCATGGTGACGGTGGTATCCTCGGAGAAGCCCTCATACTCGTCATTGCCGCTCCAGGAGATGCGGATCTTCTGCTCACCGGCGGAGATGGCGGGATAGGTCAGCAGATTCTTGCTGCCGCCCTCCAGGGGCATCCAGGCGGTGCCTACGCTGCCAAGAGAGCCGGTGGTAGCGGTGGCGTAATACTCCACGGTCACATCGTCAACAGTCAGTTGGGGCACCATGGTCTCCACCACGGCATCAAAGATGGCCTGCTCGGTGGCGGCACAGTCAAGGGAGCCGTCCGCGTCATAGGCCAGCGCCGCGGAGGCGCCGCTGCGCAGCTGGACAGCGGAAGTCAGCAGACCGCTGACGACCTCGATCTCCACAGTGCCCTCATAGCTTCTGTAGATATCATTTCCGTCCCAGGAGATCCGGATGGTATAGGTGCCCACCTCCGTCAGACCGTCCAGATCAGACCAGGTGGTCTGTCCCAGCAGATTCTTCGTCTGGTACTGAATGGTCACGTCATCCGCGCGCAGGGTCAGGTCATCGCCCGTGATCACCACGGCGTCAAAGATGGCGGCTTTCAGGTCGCCGGTGTTCAGCGCCGCCGTCTGGCCCTCCGCCAGGGTGATGGGGGCATCCAGACCGGACACCTTATCGATGGTGTACTCATCCGTCGTGCCGGTAACGCGCACCTGATACTCGCCGTCCGCGTTGTCGGCCAGCGCGGGGTGGGTGTAGGTGGTCTTGATATAGGTTCCCGTTTGGCTGGTAAAGCCCTCGATAGGACCCCAGGCCTTATTTGTTGTCAAAATCTTGCTCGTTCCTGTGCAATAGTACTCCCATTCCACAGTCTCCTGATCCTTGCCCAGCAGGGCGTCGGTGAGGATCTCATTCACAGTGGTCTCATCGCTGCCTGCGGGAATGATCACGGCAACGGCATCGGCTGCAAACGCAGTCAGGCAGAGAGACTGCGTCAGGATCAGCACGGACAGAACCGCGGCCAGGATCCTGGAGAAGCGCTGTTTTCGCATGGTGTTCTTCTTTTCTTTCTCCTAACCTTCAGTGGATACGGTGGCTCCCGGAGTCGTTTCTTGCTCAGGGTAAAGGCCCCATGTTAGTATTATGGCATAAATCTCCCTTGCAATCAAGCAGTTTCATTGCAACGGACTACGATGCCCCGGATTCAGAGAACCCGGGGCATCGTTTGCAGTATCAGTGCGCAGAGAGCACGTCCGTTTCTCAATCCCTGACGGCGGCCGTTCTGCGGCATATATGGCATATATGTTGCGGAGATCCGTTGGACTCCAGCCGCTGCTTCACAGCCAGGGTATTTTCCGTCCGATCAAATCTTTGATATCATCAAAATAGCCGGAACGGCACACTCGAGCCAGTAAATTCCTTTTCAGACAGGCGGCTCTTTGCAGCGATCCCCTTTTATTCAACCGCCCATGTAGGAGAAATGCATATAGTCGTGATAACCAGTGGACGAGTCGCTGTTATAGGCCCAGGCGTCTCCGCCCCAACTCCAGCCGTGTTCTTCGAAAATGCGGACCACCGAGCTGTTGGGGCCAATGGAGCAGGGATTCTTCCCCGGGCTCCAGAGGGAACCCACCAGGACCTGTCCATCCCGGATCTGGTAGTTCTCATTGGGGTTGATGTCGATGGCGGTGCCGCAGTTGTGCTCGCCTTTGGCCGAATCTCCGCGCCAGTTGTAGCCACCGATATCACAGACAGGGAACTTCTCCGGATCGTTGTAGATCTCAGTGAAGATCTCCTTTACATCCTCGGCCAGGGCCGCGTGGATCCGGAAGCTCCTGGTCCCGGAGACTTTCTTTCCGTTTTTGTCCAGCTTCCAGACAGGGATGGTGACAGTGACCATATGGGCATCCGCCTCCTGCTTGCTGCTGAAACGGCGGGTGTAAGCGTCTCCGAACAGAAGCAGATGCTTGCGCGCATTCTCACCCGGGTATTTGAGCCAGAAGTCCTGGAGCTCATAGTCCCCGGCGCTGGCTTCGCCCCGCTGCACCCGGGCCCAGAAGTCCGCCTCCTGGATCTCAGACTCGGTCATGGGACGGTAATTGATCGTGTAGCTGTCACAGGCGGTGCTTATGGAAATATCATTGCCGGATTTTACGTAGTTGGGTACAGCGCTGTCGTCCAGCAAACTGCCCACGTACTGTCCGATATAGGTCTCCACCGTCTGGGCGGGCAGCAATTCCCTTCCCTGTCCATCCGCCGCGCGGACCGTTACCTGCTTCTTCTCGCCGTATCTGGCGCTGTCCAGCTCGTTCAGGGTGCGCATCAGCAGGACGGCGCCGTCGCTGCGCTTGAGAAGGTCTGTTCCGCCGAAGGTGTTGTCCGCCTTGCCGTTGATGATATTCAGGTCGTACAGGCGCCTCACCGAGGACTGGTGCTCTTTGTCCATGGTGTAGAAATCCGTAAGGGTCTCTTCAACAGCGGGCTTTACATAGTCATCACTCTGCCACCAGCGCTGGTACGGGACTACGTCATTGGGCAGGGCCCGGTCCAGAAGAACGGCCACATCCTGCCGGGTGATGGGCTGTCCCAGCGTATCCTCCGTCACGGGGAGGAAATCGTTCTCCAGAATGAGCCCCGTATCCAAAGCAGTCTGATATCCCGCGGCATCCCAGTGAAGCCCTGAACGGACAGCGTCATGGTAGCGGGTGGAATCAAATGCGCGGGTGATCATGGCGATGTACTGGCCCCAGGTCAGACCGGCGGAAGGCGCCATGGTATTGGCGCTCACGCCATTGATAATGCCCAGCTGAGCGGCGGTGTCCATGGATCGGTAGGCCCAATGGGTCTGGGGCAGGTCGGAATATGTCCCCGCCGCAAAGGCAGGGAGGGTCAGTGTTATCGCCAGCACGCCGGCACAGGCCAGAGCGGTAAAACGTTTGAAGGCTGTCACGAACATTTACTCCTTTGTGGGAAAATTTCTCCAAATTCTGCAATTTTTATTTTAATCAGGTCCTCTATAAAAATCAAGATGAGATCCCGTGCGGCGGCTCCTATTTTCGATCGGAATTTTGAGGCAGATATCGCAATTCCAGCTTCGGATCGTTCTCCGCGGCCCCAACAGGAGCGCAGCAAGATCCGGAACTGATATCGGAGGGGCATCTGCTGCGGGAAGGCCGCCCATCCCAGCGGTATTGCTGCAGGTGATAATGGCGGTGTCATCAGGAATGATGCTCAAAATCGGTTGCAGGCTCTGCCTTCGCATGATCGGTTGGAAATCAAGGCACTTCTCAGAATTGTCTTAGCGCGCAGGAACTCTTCTTGTCGGATACCATTTTTTCAAATAGACGGAACACCATTTATAATAAGTGCAAAGCAACGCCCTCGATCCTGTTTAGAATCGAGGGCGTTTTCATTTGATCGGGTCATTGAGCAGGAGCGATCAGTCTCTGATCCCAGCCTGGGCGGGTGCGTATATTGCAGGGGAATCGGATAAGGCCGCTATGGCATCAACAGATTCGGAATGAACGTAGAGAATGCCGGAACATATGTCACAAGCATCAGTGCAACGATGGCCACTGCCACAAAAGGCAGGATGGCTCTGTACAGAGACGAAAGCTTGGTCCTTGCCCGCAGTTCGATCGGCTTGTCGATCATGCCGCCATCCAGAGTGACGGCGCCTTTGCCCGCCTGCTTGCCCTTTTCCACAGCGTCCAGGACCCGCAGCGCATAGTTGATCTCTTTGCGGCTGGGCGTAAAGTAGCTGTTGACCACATCGATCTGCCGGGGATGTACCACGGTTTTGCCGTCAAAGCCCAGGTTTTTGGCCAGCGCCGTATCCTCCCGCAGGCCTTCCTCGTCGTTGATGTCGCTGAACACCACGTCGATGGCATCGATGCCGGCGGCGCGGCAGGCCAGCAACACGGCGTTGCGGGCATAGAACACCTCCAGTCCCTTCTTGGTGCGCTGGGCCTTCATGCTGGCGGTGAGATCTTCCGCGGAAACAGTCAGCGCCACCACGCGGTCGTCCGACTCAGCGATCTCCCGGGCGTTCAGCACGCCCATGTAGGACTCGATGTTGCAGATGATCTCCATCTTGCCAACTTCCAGTCCGACTTTCTCCTCGATCTCCGCCATGCGGCGGGAGATGGTCTGGATCTCATGGGCATATTCCACCTTGGGGATCCGCAGGGCGTCGGGATTTGCGCGGACAGCTGCCTGCAGGTCCTCCTCAAAATATTCGGAATACAGACTGTTGATGCGAATGACCACATACTTGTCCTTAGGGCGGTGCTCCTTCAGCATCTGATACACCAGCAAACGGGCCGCGTCCTTTTCCTCCGCGGGAACGGAGTCCTCCAGATCGTAGATCAGCATGTCCTCATTGTAGAACACGGCCTGGATCATGTTTACTGGATTGCAGCCGCTGGCATACAGGCCGGTGCGCTTCAGGTGGATCTGTCTCTCAGCCATGACAGGCTCCCTCCTTTTCCCAGTCATAGTGCGTCTCCGCCGCCCGGCAGGCCGCACATTGCACCCGTGCGCGGATCACACAGTCCAGCGCACCGCGATCCAAAATGGTGACTTCCGCATCTTTGACGCCCAGCTCCTCCAGCGTCTGACGAGTAGTCGCCAGAATGGACGCACCAAACATCATCTCGACATCGCTTTGCAGGTCGATCCGGATGCCCGTCTGCCCAGGACGAATGGTAACCATACAGTCGCTGGATTCCATGGTTCCCGCGACTGCGGGCTTTTTGATCTCCATAGCGTCTCCTCCTTTTTTGATCCGAGGAAATCTCCCCATAGTATTACATATTCAGTATACCCCAGACCGAAATCAATGAAAAATACGAAAACAAGGTGAATATCAAATGAAATGCTTATGCCTAGACGCCGCCTTGGCGGCATGATAAGCGGGGCCTATCCCAGCCATTGGATTTTCGTGTTTGCGGAAAAGGAGACGGTCCATGTATAATAAAGCAAAAGCTATTTGTGGGAAGGAAGTGCGTCATATGGAACATCTGGCAATCCGTGAGATCCATCTGATGCTCAGAAGTGAGAGGGCCATGCTGTCGGACTTTCTGGCCGCCAACAGCCTGCGGCTGGAGGAGGATGTGGAGATCGCTTTTGGGCTTTTTCAGGAGAACGTGCTGCTGGGCTGCGGCTGTGCCGCCGGAAATCTGCTGAAGTGTTTTGCCATCCGCGAAGAGCTTCGCGGAAGGAACGGACTGGGAATGCTGGTCTCCCGTCTGACCATGGACCGCTTTTCTCAGGGGATCTCTGATCTGTTCGTATTCACGAGGCCCCACAACCGGGAATTGTTTGCCCGCTGCGGCTTTTTCCCTGTTGTGGAAACTGCGGATGTCCTGCTGCTGGAAAACAGCCGGGACGGACTGGATCGCTTTCTGCACGGCCTCCCCCATCCGGCGGAGGGACAGACGGACGTGGGAGCCATCGTCATGAACTGCAATCCCTTGACCAACGGACATCTGGCCCTGATCCGCCATGCTGCGGCCCACTGCGGTTTTTTGTATGTGTTTGTGGTGGAGGAAGATCGTTCAGTCTTTCCCTTTGAGGACCGTATCGCGCTGGTGCGGCAGGGAACGGCGGATATGGACAATGTGCGCGTCTGCCCCAGCGGGAAGTACATGATCTCTGGGCTTACTTTTCCAACCTACTTCCTCAAGGAAACTGAGGATCCCTCCGCACTGCAATCTGAGCTGGATGTCACGCTGTTCGCCTCCAGGATCGCGCCGGCCCTTGGGATCCGCAGACGCTTTGCAGGACAGGAGCCCTTTGACGCGGTCACCCGGCAATACAACGAGACCATGAGACGGCTGCTGCCAGCCTATGGCATGGAGTTCTGTGAGTTCCCGCGTTCTTGTCAGGAGGGTACGCCCATCAGCGCGTCCCGGGTGCGCCGGCTGCTGGAGGAAAACGGTGGTGTCACCCAGGAACTGCTGCGTCTTGTGCCGGACTGCACAGGGGCTTACCTGACACAGCGGTTTGGTACGGCTGAGGAAAAACGCCCGTGACTATTCGGGGAACAGAGGACCTGTCAGCCAATCTGTTGGAGATCCTGGCCTGTGAGGGAGCAGATGCTTGCGAATAGAGGGCGCCGTCTTGTCAACTTCCGCATGAATATTCCCGTGGCCAAAAGGTGTTCTCTCTGGCACCGGCAGGTTTTCAAGAAAGGCTGCGCCAGTTGTGCCTTTCGCTTCAGCCATATCCCACCAAGAGCGGGGCGCGTTACAGAGGAATCACAAGTGAGGAAGCTCTTCTGGCAGACGCCGATCCATGGGCAGAGAAGCGTCTGGCCACCGCGCCGGAGGAACATCGCCCGCAGGGGCGGCTTTGGGATATGGATGTATTGACGATCCTCTCCCGGCAGATGCTGGGACTGCCCCGGCGCGCTTGGCTTCTCTGCGAGGAGGACGCCAAGGTCTGCGGCCACGGGCGGAGGCTCGTCCAATGGGTCCTGGACAAGGGCCTTTCATGTGCGGAAATGTCTCCGGGCACTGTTCTATCGCAAATGAACGAAAAAAGTTTGTCTGCGTCAAGTCGGAGTAACTGTCATTTATGCTTAAGCGCAAGATAACGCCCCCGATTCCGTTTGGAATCGGGGGCATTCTCATTTTGGTCAAGCCATTAAGCAGGAGCGATCAGTCTTGATCGCGGCCTGAGCGGCAGCATAGATTATGAGGAAGTGGGGCCCCATAGTAAAACGCCATTTTTTGTTGCATTTCAGTATAATATCGGCATTGTATTATCCTGCGGCCGCGAAATTGCAGAGAGAATAATACGCCGAAAAATATAAAGGAAGTTATGGACAATTTTTCCTTGCTGTGATATACTTTTAACGCGATAAATATCACAGTTTAAATCACTAAATAAAGGCGCTGGAATACCTGCAAGTTATGATACGATGAAAATCATCGTGCGCATGAAGCAGTTTCTCTTGAGCCTCAAGTCAGAGATCGGCCGGGAGACCGGAAGTCTCAGGCGGTGGAGAGTTGCTGCCTGTACGAGCCCCTTCGGAAAGGCAGAAAAGCAGGAAGGCTCTTTTGCCAAATCGTTACACGACACAGGAATATCCCCCCCCCGCCGTGTTCTTCAAATCTGAAAAGGGAAGTGTCCATGATATGCAAAAGAAATTTCAGGCCGGCACCTTCATGCCGGACAGCATGATCTCCTGCCGTACCCTTTATAAAGCCAACGGCTTTTCCGACGACGATTTTTCCCGGCCCGTCATCGGCATTTGCGATTCCTTCACGGACATTGTACCCGGCCACAAAAATCTGCGGGAGCTCAGCGAACAGGTGAAATACGGCGTTTACCGGGCGGGCGGCACTCCAGTGGAGTTCGGCTGCATCGCCGTCTGCGACGGCGTCTGCACCACCCACAGCGGATCCCGCTATTCCCTGCCCTCCCGGGAGATCGTGGCCGACGGCATTGAAATCATGGCCCGGGCCCACCGGCTGGATGGTCTCGTGTTGGTGGGCTCCTGCGACAAGACCGTGCCCGGAATGCTGATGGCTGCCGCCCGCTTGGATATCCCATGTATTTTTCTGGCAGGGGGCTGTATGCTGGGCGGTCCTTCCTTCGGCGGCAAGCGGAAGTCGGATTCCACATCTTCGGAGGAGGCCTATGGCATGTATCAGGCCGGGAAGGTGTCCCGGGAAGAGGTGCTTGAGTTGACGGATGCCTGCTGTCCCACCATCGGTTCCTGCCAGCACATGGCTACCGCCAACTCCATGTGCTGCATGGCGGAGGCCATGGGCATGAGCCTGCCGGGTTCCGCGGCTATCCCAGCCGTCTACAACGCCCGGACCCGGGCTGCCCTGGAGAGCGGCGAGACCATTGTTCAGATGGTTCGGGAGGGGCTGACCGCCCGGGACATCATCACGGAGGAGTCTATCCGCAACGCCATTATGGTGCTGCTGGCCACCGGCGGCTCCACCAACTGCGTCATTCACACATGCGCCATCGCCCATGAAATCGGGATCCCTGCCAAGACCGTCATGGGCTGGTTTGAGAAGTATGGCACCACCGTTCCCCTGATCTGCCGCATTAACCCGGCTTCCAAGGACTATGACGCCGAGGACTTTTACCAGGCGGGCGGCATTCCGGAGGTGCAGCGCCAGCTGGCGTCTATCCTGTACAATGACTGCATGAGTGTCACAGGCCACACCATCGGCGAAAACGCAGCGGGTTACCGCAGCCTGTACCCCAGAAACCCGGAGGTCATCACCTCTATGGACAAGCCCTTTTCCACGCTGGCGGGTCTTGCCATTATGCACGGCAACCTGGCACCTGATACCGCTGTGGCCAAACCGGCTGCCATTGCGCCGGAGGTCCGGCATTTTGAGGGCACCGCTATCTGTTTCTCAGGAGAGGATGAGGCCAACGAGGCCATCGGCAAACAATTGGTGAAGCCCGGCCATGTGGTAGTGATCCGCTACGCCGGTCCCAAGGGAGCTCCGGGTATGCCGGAGATGTTCAAACCCATGAAACTGCTGTATGGACAAGGTCTGAACAAGTGTACCGCTCTCATTACGGACGGCCGGTTCTCCGGCACCAACAACGGCTGCTTTGTGGGCCATATCTCACCGGAGGCCGCCTCCGGAGGTCCGATCGCCCTCGTTGAGGACGGGGACAGGATCGTTATTGACGTGGTGGAGCGCCGCATCGATCTGCTGGTTTCCGAGGAGGAGCTGGCCCGCCGCCGGGCAGCCTTCCGCTATACCCCCATGGCCGTGGACGGTTATCTGGCCCGCTATGCCCGGGATGCCAAGAGTGCTGACCAGGGCGGTATTCTGGAATGATCATGATCAAATTGAAAACCAGTACGAATTTTTCAAAGAAAACGGATTCCATGTTTGCTGCCGGATATTTCGTATAGAGACCGCACCGTTACCGGTCAAAAAAGACAGCGGGTCCCAAATTTGGGACCCGCTGTCTTTCTATAAGGTTGCTTTACGACCGCCTTAATAGGAAAGGAGGATCGTGCTTAGCCTTTCTTGATCCCAGCTTGGGCGGCCACATATATTGCGAGGAAATATGTTTGCTGGACCTTTCCCAATATCGTCCAGCAGCTGTATTGCGCATCCGGGCTGCCGTCAGCTTTTACTTGCGCTCAGGTTTCTCAGAGCTCAGACATCCACAGGCCATGAAGGTTGCAGTAAGCATAGACCGCCAACGGCTTGTCATCTCCGGTCAGGGCAAAGGAGACCGCGGGGGCGGAGCCGGGAGTCAGAGTCTTGCGCTGGCCACCGGAAGTGGTCTTCAGATAGACCCACTGGATAAAATGTTCTTCCGTCATCGGATGCTCCACGGCACCCACGGTGACATTGACCATACTGCCTTCCACGGAGGCTACTGGAATGTGCTTTTCCGTGCTGGCTTCCACGGTACCCGGGACCAGTTCTTTCATTTTCTGGCCGCAGCACACCAGGGGAACGCCTGCGTCATGGATCTTGCCGACAATGTTTCCGCAATGCTCACAGATGTAAAACTTCGTCTCGCTCATAATCATTTCCTCCTGATTTATTGAATCTCCTCAAAATCCCCGGTGCCGTGCTTGCAGATGGGGCAGACGAAATCCGCGGGAAGCGTCTCGCCCTCGTACACATAGCCGCAGATCTTGCAGACGAACTTCTTTTTACCGCCGGACGCGGACTCAGGCGCGGCGGCTTCGCCGCACAGGGCCTTCCCCAGCAGCTCCAGCTGCGCGGCGCTGGTCTCGTTCAGCGCGGACCGGATGGTCACTACCGGATCCACGTAGGTCAGGTCCTTGCTCTTTTCCAGCAGGCCCCTGATGACCCGGGCCGCGGAGGGCGCCCAGCTGCCGTTCTCCACAATGGCCACCGTCCGGCCGCAGAAGCCCCGGGCGATCAAATGCTCGATGAACTCCCGCATGAAGGGGAAGATGTCGTTGTTATAGGTCGTCGTGGCCAGCACCAGCTTGCTGTACCGGAAGGCGTCCGCCACCGCCTGGGACATGTCACTTCGGGCCAGGTCGCAGACAGTCACCTTCTGCCCATTGGCCTTCAGCGTCTCCGCCAGCTGCTCCACAGCCTTCCTGGTGTTGCCGTAGACGGAGGTGTAGGTGATGAGGATGCCGTCCTCCTCCGGGGTGTAGGAGGACCACTTGCCGTAGAGGTCCATGTAATAGCCCAGGTTTTCATTCAACACCGGACCGTGCAGCGGGCAGATGGTCTGAATGTCCAGCGCGGCGGCTTTCTTCAGAACCGTCTGCACCGGGCCGCCGTATTTGCCCACGATGCCGATGTAGTAGCGGCGGGCCTCGTCGTCCCAGTCCTCCTCCGCGTCCAGGGCGCCGAACTTGCCGAAGGCGTCGGCGGAGAACAGCACCTTATCCGCAGCGTCATAGGTCATAATGACCTCCGGCCAGTGGACCATGGGGGCGGCGATGAAGCGCAGGGTGTGCCTGCCCAGAGACAGGGTGTCGCCCTCCTTCACGGCCGTCCGGCGGGCAGAGACGTCCGCGCCGAAGAAGTTTTGGATCATCTCGAAGGTCTTGCCGGACGCCGCGATCTTCGTGTCCGGATAGGCCTCCAGAAAGCGGATGAGACTGCCGGAGTGATCCGGCTCCATGTGCTGGACGACGATGTAATCCGGCACCCGATTGCCCAGGACGCTTTGAATGTTGTCCATCCACTCCTGCGCAAAACGCGCGTCCACCGAATCGATGACCGCCGTCTTTTCATCGGCGATCACATAGGAATTGTAGGCCATGCCGTTGGGCACACGGTACTGGCCCTCAAACAGGTCGATCTCGTGGTCATTCACGCCCACATATCGGATATCCCGGGAAATCATCCGTACTCCTCCTCATTTTCTTTCATAATATTTAAAAATCTTTTCTTGTGATGGTTTGCCTATTATAACATTCGCTGCTTGCGAAATTGAAAAGCTCCGGAGGGGCAAGGACCTCTCCAGAGCTTTTGCTCATTGTGCAGCAGGGCTTGTTACAGCTTGCAGGACGCAACGGCCTCATAGCCCTCCGGCAGCTGGAGCTTTGCGGCATCCCCACCGAATCTCCATTTGATCTTGCCGGCCCACTGAGAGGCCGTGCTGGTGAAGTGCAGCAGCACGATGCCCAGGCCCAGTTTGGCGTCGATCTCATCGGTGTAGCTGTCCGGCGCCTTCACCAGAGTGATCTGACCCTCGTGGATGATAAAGCCATAGGGCTGTCTGTTCAGATAGCTGGGAGAGAGCGTGGCCGCATAAAGGGCCTCCCACAGCATATCATCAAAGAAGCCGATGTACTCATCCAGGCCCTCACAGTTGCCCCAGGTATCCATGAAGACCATGTCATGCAGACTGTGCTTGGGGGCAAAATACTGGCGCTTGGCGCTGATGTCCACGTTGGACATGCTCAGGATGTTCACGCGCAGGCGCTTGGTGGTCTTTACGCCCTGGCCAAAAGCCACAATGGCGGCCACATCCAGCTCGGAGTCGATCTTCAGAGCAGCCTTGACCTTCTCGCTGTCAGTAAAGGTGATCCAGCAGCAGCCCAGATCCATGTCGGTCAGCTTCAGGACCATGTCCTCCATCATGTAACCGGCGTTTTCGCCCGCAAGATCGCCCTTGGTGGACAGCAGAACCAGGTAGTGCGGTGCGCCGATCAGAAAGCTCTCGTAGCCGGCAGCACCTTCCAGTGCTTCCTTCGCCTCTTCACCGAAAACGCACAGCTTCGTCTCCAGCTCGGGAACCAGGCGCTGGCAGGATTTCTGATAATAGGCCTCAATTTCCGCAAGCGCAGACGCGGATACTTTCTTGTCCGTAAATTCGCGGACAGATTTTCTGTTTTGAATCAGCGCACTATAGTTCATGGATGTGCCTCCTAAATCAATTTGAGATATTCAGGACGGCCTATAAAGCCATCATCCCTCATCTTCAATCTATATTTTTATATGATATTACATCTTGCTTAGAATTGCAAGTTCTACATGGAATAATTTCGTTGAAACATGAACAAGCCTTCTGAATTTTGGAATTTTCATGCACGACAGAATATCCATTAATCAGGAATAACAATCCCACACCGCAAAGAATAAACGACTCATTGCTTCTGCGGCCATTTCGCATCTGATGCTGGACTGCATATTGGCAACGCATGGGCCTTGAAAAGGCTCACGGTGAAGAGTACAATATATCCTATGATTGTACGGAGGATGACAAAATGGAGATTTTGAAGCGCAGCGGTGCTGTTGAAACATATGATCCGCAGAAAATTATAAATGCCATGAAAAAGGCCTTCTCCAGCGTGGATAAAACGCCCGCGGAGGATGAACTTGAGCAGTTGCTTGCCATGGTGGAGGCCCGCCTCAGCCACGAGAACGCCTCTGTTGAGCAGATCCAGGATCTGGTGGAACTGTCCCTGATGGAGCGCGGCCATTATGAAGCCGCGAAAAGCTACATCCTGTACCGGTATCACCGCACGGAGCTCCGGCAGGCCCGTCAGCGGATCACCGCGCTGTCCGGCTGCGGCGAGCTGGACGGCTGTCTTCTGGAGATCCAGCACGACTTCGACGCTTCCGTCTATTCTCTGACCGCGCTGGCGGCGCAGTTCAGCGGCTTTGCCAAGCCCGGGATGGAGCCGGACGAACTCATGGCCATGCTGACCAAGGCGGCGGTGGAACTGACCACGCAGGAGGCTCCGAGATGGGAGCTGATCGCGGCACGTTTCCTGAACTTCGACTTCCGCCGCCGTCTTGCCCGGGAGATGGCCAGCCGCGGGATCACCGGCTTTTATGACAAGCTCGTCTATCTGACCCGGGAGGGCCTGTATGGGGAGTACATCCTGCAAAACTATTCCCGCGCGGAGATTGAGCAGGCCGCCGCGTTCATTGACGACAGTCGGGATAAGCGGTTTACCTGGTCCGGACTGGATCTGCTGCTCAAACGGTATGTCATTCAGACGCACCAGCATGTGGCGCTGGAAACGCCCCAGGAGATGTTCCTGGGCATTGCCCTGCACCTGGCCATGAAGGAGACCCATGACCGCATGGGCTGGGTCCGGCGGTTCTATGATATGCTCAGTCTGATGCAGGTCACCATGGCGACCCCCACCCTTTCCAATGCCCGCAAGCCATACCATCAGCTATCCAGCTGCTTCATCGACACCGTCCCGGACAGTCTGGACGGGATCTACCGCAGCATCGACAACTTTGCCCGCGTCAGCAAATTCGGCGGCGGCATGGGGCTTTACTTTGGCAAGGTCCGCGCCACCGGAAGCGCCATCCGCGGTTTTGACGGTGCCGCCGGCGGCGTGATCCGCTGGATCAAGCTGGTCAACGACACCGCCGTGGCTGTGGATCAGCTGGGAATGCGTCAGGGCGCCGTGGCCGTTTATCTGGACGCATGGCACCGTGATCTGCCGGAGTTCTTACAGCTTCGGACCAATAACGGCGACGACCGGATGAAGGCACATGATGTGTTTCCGGCAGTCTGCTATCCCGACCTTTTCTGGAAGCTGGCCAAGGAAGATCTGAACTCCCCGTGGTATCTTATGTGCCCCCACGATATTCTCACTGTGAAGGGGTATGCGCTGGAGGATTACTGGGGCGAGGAATGGGAACGCCGTTATCAGAGCTGCGTCAATGATCCCCGCATTGCCAAGCGGACGGTCACGGTGAAAGAGATCATCCGTCTGGTCTTGAAAAGTGCCGTGGAGACTGGGACTCCTTTTGCCTTCAACCGGGACACCGTCAACCGGGCCAATCCCAACGGACATAAGGGCATGATTTACTGCTCCAATCTCTGCACGGAGATCGCCCAGAATATGTCCCCTATCGAGGCAGTCTCCACTGAAGTCCAGACAGCAGAGGGCGATACCGTGGTCGTGCAGACCACCCGGCCCGGTGACTTTGTGGTCTGCAATCTGGCGAGCCTCTCTCTCGGAAACCTGCCCGTGGAGGATGAGCAGGCGCTGGGGCAGGTGGTCCGGACCGCTGTACGCGCTCTGGATAATGTGATCGATCTGAACTTCTATCCCCTGGCCTATGCCCAGCTCACCAATCAGCGTTACCGCAGCATCGGCCTTGGCGTCAGCGGCTATCATCACATGCTGGCAAAGCACGGGATCGCCTGGGAGAGCGAGGAGCATCTGTCCTTCGTGGACCATGTCTTTGAGACCATCAACTATGCCGCCATCTCCGCCAGCTGTGAACTGGCAGCGGAAAAGGGCGCTTACAGCCTGTTTGAGGGAAGCGCCTGGCAGACGGAAGAGTACTTCCGGCAGCGGAACTACACCTCTCCCGCCTGGCAGGCTTTGGCCGATCGGGTCAAAAAGCAAGGGATGCGGAACGCCTATCTGCTGGCCGTGGCACCCACCAGCAGCACCAGCATCCTGGCCGGCACCACCGCCGGTATCGACCCTGTCATGAACAAGTTCTTCCTGGAGGAAAAGAAGGGCAGCATCCTCCCCCGTGTGGCGCCGGATCTGTCCATCGACACGTACTGGTACTATAAAAACGCCCACCACATCGATCAGAGGTGGAGCGTCCGGGCCTGCGGTGTCCGTCAGCGCCACATCGACCAGGCCCAGAGCATGAATCTGTATATCACCAACGAATACACACTGCGCCAGGTACTGGAGCTGTATCTGCTGGCCTGGGAACAGGGCGTCAAGACCATTTACTATATCCGCAGCAAGTCGCTGGAAGTGGAAGAATGCGAAAGCTGTTCATCGTAAGGAGGAAGACCTATGGCAGAACTGATGAAGAAACGGCCGCTGTTCAACCCGGACGGCGATACCGATGTTCGCCTGCGCCGGCTGATCGGCGGCAATACCACCAATCTGAATGACTTCAACAATATGAAGTATCCCTGGGTCAGTGACTGGTACCGGCAGGCGATGAACAACTTCTGGATCCCCGAGGAGATCAATCTGGCCCAGGATGTGAAAGACTATCCCCGTCTTTCTGTGGCAGAGCGGACTGCTTATGATAAAATCCTGAGCTTTCTGGTGTTTCTGGACTCCATCCAGACGGCAAACCTGCCCAATATTGCCGAGTATACAACAGCCAATGAGGTGAATCTCTGCCTGTCCATCCAGACTTTCCAGGAGTGTGTGCACAGTCAGAGCTACAGCTATATGCTGGACACCATTTGCAGCCCTACTCAGCGGGATGACATCCTGTACCAGTGGAAGACCGATGAACATCTGCTGCGGCGCAACACCTTTATCGGCAGCCTTTACAATGCGTTTCAGGAGCACAAGGATGCCGTCACGTTCCTGAAGGTGCTCATGGCAAACTACATCCTGGAGGGCGTTTATTTCTACAGCGGCTTTATGTTCTTCTACAATCTCTCCCGGAACGGCAAAATGCCCGGCTCCGCCCAGGAGATCCGCTACATCAACCGGGATGAGAACACCCATCTGTGGCTGTTCCGGAACATTCTGCTGGAGCTGCAGAAGGAGCAGCCGGAGCTGTTTACGGAGGAGAATATCGCCATTCTCCGTGAGATGTTGGATGAGGGCGTACGGCAGGAGAGCGCCTGGGGCTGCTATGTGATCGGCGACAGCATCCCCGGCCTGAATACCAGAATGGTGACGGATTATATCCGCTATCTGGGCAACCTGCGCTGGTCCGGTCTGGGATATGGCTATTTGTACGAGGACAACCGGGAAGAGCCCGCCAGCATGGGTTGGGTCAGTCAGTATTCCAACGCCAACATGGTAAAGACCGACTTCTTCGAGGCCAGGAGCACGGCGTATGCCAAGAGTACCGCGTTGGTGGACGATCTGGACTGACGCCGGTTCAATATCAATGCTTTTCCGTAGATAAACCGGATATCATTTACATATAAGTGCAAAAAACGCCCCCGATTCCGTCTGGAATCGGGGGCTTTCTCATGCGATCAAGCCATTAAGCAGGAGTGATCAATCTTTGATAGCGGCCTGGGCGGCGTATATTGTGAGGAAATGGGGGGTAGGGGATCCATCGGATGCCGGTAGCCGTTTTACTTTATAACCAATGTCAGAAGTAATGAAACCCGGCGGTCCTTCTGCTCCTGAGGGCTATATCCAACTATTCAACACATCAGCATGCCGGACCAACTCAGCGGAGAATTCCGTAGCGTCCCTGCAGGGTCGCGTTTTTCAGAGCCTCTGCTCCATGGTGGATCCGATCATAGTCTGACGACAGCAGGCAGGCATGGATCAGTCCCACGATTCCGATCTCGCAGATCCGGGCGATGTTCATAGTCCGCATGTCATCATCAATCTTGCAGTTGTAGCAAAAAGGAATGTCTGCATAACGCATGATCTGGGAGTTATTGAAGCCGGTGATGCAGATCGTGGTGGCCTTCTGCTTCTGGGCGATGCGCAGCGCATCCACAGGGACCTTCGCCACGCCGGAAAAGGTAATGCCGATGGCCACGTCCCGCTCCGTCAGCTCCGTGGCCACCAGCTTGGAAATGGTCATGTCATTATAGCACTGGCAGGGAAATCCAATCTGCAGCAGGGAGACCTGTGCGAACTGCGCCGCCGCGCTGGAGCCTCCCTGGGAAAAAAGGACAATCTGATCCGCCTCGCTCATCTTCCGAACCGCACGGTAGAGCAGATTCTCGTCTACCAAAGCCACTGATTCCCGGACCATCTGCAGGTACAGATCGCTGATCTTGCTCTTGACGCTGCCAAAGGACTCATTTGGACAGATGTGCTTATCCTCCAGCTGAAAGGACTTCTGGTTTGTAGATGCATAATACTTGAATTCTGAAAATCCGGAAAAGCCGAAGGCCTGACAGAATCGCGTGACACCCGAGGGAGAAACGCCGGTCTTCTGTGACACCTGGGTGATGGTCATAGAGGAAAGGCTTTCCGCATGCTCCAGAATATATGTGGCGATCTTCTGATTAGAGCGGGAAAGCGTGTGGAATCTGCTGCGGATGAGAAAGGTCGCGGTCTGCTGCGAGGATTCGGACAACTGCGGATTCTGCATGCCATCCAGCGTACCAGTCTTCTCTACCATAAAAGCCTCCTCTTCACGATTTCATCAAAAGCCAAAGATAACTTTGTTAAAAACACCGAATCTTTGAAAATATTTTTATAATTTGACTTATTATACAGCAAACTGTTGTTATTTTCAACCATTTTAGCTTGAAAACCAGGATATTGATTTGTATACTCAAACACACAGAAGCAAATATTTGCAAAAAGTGCAAGGATCTTCAATCGCGTGGCCACGTGGGATCCGGCAGCAAAAGAAAGGAGAACAATAAAATGAAGACTTGGAGAAAAGCTCTTGCGCTGCTTCTCAGCATGATGATGACCAGCGCCCTGCTGATGGGCTGCGGATCATCCGGGGGCAGCTCCGGCGCAGCATCCGGAAGCCCTGCCGCATCCTCTTCCACAGGCGGAAGCTCCGGTGAGACTATCACCTTCCGGGTCAGCCAATCCAAAAGCGCCGCACATCCCTATCAGAAAGGCGTTGAAATGTTTGCGGAACTGGTAAAGGAAAAATACGGCGACAAATTTGTTTTTGACATCTATCCCGATGGTCAGTTGGGCAACAACACTGAGGTGCTGGAAGCCTGCCAGCTGGGCGAGATCGACATCGTTGTGACGGATAACGGACAGCTTTCCAATCTGGACGCGAATTTTTCCGTAATGGGCCTGCCTTTCCTCTTTGAAGATACAGACCATGTTCTTCGCGTGGTCAACGGCGAAGTGGGACAGCAGCTGTCTGACGCTCTGGAGGACAAGGGGCTGGTCATCATCTGCTGACTGGAGAACGGTTTCCGGTATATCACCAACAACCGCGGCCCCATCCACACCCCTGCTGATCTGAAGGGGATCAAGATCCGGGTTCCCACCTCCGGCCTTTATGTAGAGACCTTTAACATGCTGGGAGCGCAGGCTACTCCCGTGGCAGCCAATGAGCTCTTCTCCGCCCTGCAGATGGGCACCGTGGAAGCGCAGGAGAACAGCCTATCCAACATCATTGACCAGAACATGTGCGAGGTTCAGAAATATCTCTCCATCACACGCCACGTCCACACCACGGAGCCCATCGTCATGTCCACCGACAGCTGGAACAAGCTCAGCGCCGACGAGCAGGAGGCCTTCCTGGAAATTGGAAAGCAAGTCTCTGAATGGTCCTATCACTACACGCAGGAGCAGGAGGCTGGGCAGTTGGAGACCATTGCTGCCTCCGGCATGGAGATCAATGACGATGTGGATATTCAATCCTTCCGTGACGCGGTGGCAGACCTTTACACCGAGTATGAGGGAAAATACCCGGAACTGATCGACGCTATCCAGAATGGCTGATCCGGAGGTAGAAGCACATGGTGATCTATAAGTTTCTCAAATCGGTCAACGAAAAGATCGGGAATGTGCTGAGCGGCGTGAACACCGTCCTCTTGGCAGTCATGACTGTCATCATCTTTCTGCAGGTCATCTTCCGCTATGTGCTGAAAGCGCCGCTCTCATGGTCTGAGGAACTGGCAACTTATCTTTTCAGTATCGAGACTTTTCTTGGCGCCGCCATGGTCCTGCGGTCAAACAAGCATGTCCGTGTAACCGCGGCGCTGAACCTGATCAAAAATCAAACACTGCGGACCGCGGTGGATGTACTGTGTGACATCGTAATCCTGGCACTCTGCCTTCTGCTGTGCCTCAAAGGCGGACAGGTTGTGGCAAAGCTCATGCAGATCAGCCAGACCTCCCCCTCAATGCCCTGGCTGAAAATGGCCTATGTGAATCTTTTTGTACCGCTGAGTATGGGACTGATGGTGCTCATCAAGGCGGAAGCCATCCTTGGAACGATCCTGCACGCAGGTGCGGACGTGGAAAATACGGTGGAAGGAGGAAACGCTGCATGATCGCGCCGCTGTTTATCGGATTCTTTATCCTCCTTTTCATCGGCTGTCCCATTTCTCTCGCGCTGGTCTTTTCCACCATGATCGCCGGCGTTCTGTTCGGTGACATCACCATCGTCAGCCTTGCCCAAAAATACTTCCGCAGTGCGGAATCCTTCACGCTGATGGCTGTGCCGTTTTTTATCCTGGCAGGCAACATCATGGCCCGCGGCGGCGTCTCCCGCAGGCTGACCGACATGGCTTCCACAGCCGTGGGACGGACCACCGGCGGTCTCGCCATGGTATCCACCATAGCATGCACTTTCTTCGGTGCGCTCTCCGGTTCCGCCCCGGCCACTACGGCCGCTATCGGTGCGGTAATGATCCCCTCCATGAATGAACGCGGCTATTCCCGGGAGTTCTCCACCTCTGTGTGCGCAAGTTCCGGAACCATCGGACTGCTAATCCCTCCCTCAATCTCCATGGTCCTCTTCTCCACGACGGCAGGTGTCTCCACCGGAAAAATGTTTCTGGGCGGCATCGTGCCGGGTGTGCTGATGTGCGGTGCCCTGATGCTGGTCGAGTACATCATCTCGAAGAAGCACGGCTGGCGCGGCGGCGAGAAGGCAAGTCTGGGGGCTTTTTGGCTCGCGCTGAAGAACGGGATCTGGGCCCTGCTGATGCCGCTCATCATTCTGGGCGGTATCTACACCGGCATCTTCACCGCAACGGAATCCGCAGCCGTCGCCGTGGTATACGGACTGATCGTAGGTGCGTTCGTCTATCGAGAGCTTGGATGGAAAGAGCTCTGGGGAATCCTCAAGAGCACCGCCGCAAGCTCCGCAACGCTGATGTTTCTGGTAGCCGGCGCGGATATCTTCAGCTATATTCTGACCGTGGAGCGGATCCCGCAGCTTTTTGCCAACGCGGTGCTGGGTTTCTCCAGCAGTATGCTCACAGTAGAGCTCCTGATGCTGCTGGTGCTGCTGGTTGCGGGATGCTTTCTGGAAAATGCCGTGGCCATTCTGCTGATGACGCCCATCTTCGTTCCCACGCTGCAGCAGCTGGGTGCCAACGGAAACGACATCATCGCCTTCGGTGTCATGATGACGCTGGCACTGGCCATTGGACAAATCACGCCCCCTGTAGGAAGCTGCCTCTTTGTCGGGTGTGACATCGGAAAGATCTCCATTGAGCGGCTTTCCAAAGCGTGTATCCCTTTCCTGCTGGCTCTGATCCTGGTCCTGGTCCTTCTGGCACTGGTGCCCCAGCTCATCACCTTTATCCCTGTTCTGTCCGGTCTGTAACACGATGAAAAACAAGTTTGACAACCGGGACCGCTTTACCGGCAGCGCATCCCTCTACCACGAGAGCCGTCCGCGTTTTCCGCAGGAGGCGCTGCGGATCCTGCTGCGGTATCTGGAGGAAAAGCCGATCGACGCGGTAGATCTGGGCTGCGGCACAGGGCTTTCCACCGCCGCTCTGGCCGAGATCTCCGAATCAGTCACCGGCATTGACCCCAACGCGGATATGCTTGCGCAGGCAGGTTCCTATCTGTCAGGCCGTCCCGGAGTCCATCTGCTCCGCGGGACCGCGGAAGCTCTGCCGCTGGAAAATGGGAGCGCAGACCTGATCGTTTGTTCTCAGTCCTTCCACTGGATGGACCCGGAGACGGCCATTCCGGAGATCTGCCGGGTGCTGCGGGACGGCGGTCTGTTTGCCGCCGTGGACTATGACTGGCCCGGGGTCTATACGCTGGACTGTGAGTTGGCCTATCGCGCCCTCATCGACCAGTCGGAGCGGATCATCGGACAGCACCCGGAGATCGTGGGAAACTCCCACAAATGGAGCAAAAGCAAACACTGTGAAAATCTGCGGAGGTTTGGAACTTTCCGCTATTGCCGTGAGATCGTCTTTGCCAGTCAGGAGGACTGTTCCGGGGCCCGATTCCGTGATATGGCGGTCTCCCAAAGCGGGGTCCAGGCGGTCCTGAAAAGCCGCTTCGCACCGGAGCTGGAGCCACATCTCTCTGCCCTCTCCGAAGCCGCAGACCGCTCCGATGCATACCAGATCCTCCTCCCCTATCGCATGCGCATCGGCATCCGGTAGCAGCGAAGACAGGCTCCCCCTATGAAAAATCTACATGAATTCGAGGAAAACGATATGAGTGAAATCAATTCCCTTTCCATCCGTCCTGATCCCGCGCTGGCTCAGGAGTTCCTGACCTTCGGAACGGCTCTGATCAGCGACGCCATGGGCCGCTTCGGCGCCATGAGAAAAATTCATCCCGTTGCCCGCGGCATGAAGGTGGCAGGTCCGGCCGTTACAGTTCAGACCTACCGCTGCGATAACCTGATGGTCCATGTGGGCCTTCAGCTCGCTCAGGAGGGTGACGTTCTGGTGGTGGATGCCGGCGGCATCGACTATACCGGTGTCTGGGGCGGTCATATGACGGATATGGCCCTTATGAAAAAGCTGGGCGGCATTGTGGTGGACGGCGCTGTCCGCGACTCCGCCGAAATGATTGAGAAAGGATTTCCGGCCTTCTGTATCGATGTCACTCCGCAGGGCGGCTACAAGGATGCCCCCGGCTCCGTCAACGTGGGGATCTCCTGCGGCAATGTCCGCGTGAACCCCGGCGACATCATCATTGGAGATGACGACGGCGTGGTGGTGATCCCGCTGGAGAACGCGGAGGAGATCATGGCTGCCTGCAGAAAGATCAAGGCCAAAGAGGTCTATCAGGAGCAGGCCATGCGCGAAGGAAAGACCCTTTATGAGCTGATCAACATGCCCCAGGCCCTGGAAGCCCTCGGCCTGAAGCTTCCGGAATAAAAAGGAGAATGAAACAATGAGCTATCGCATTGGTGTATTTGGTCTGGGCACGATGGGCATTCCCATCTCCTGCAACTTCCTCGCTGACGGAAATCAGGTTATGGGCTACGACCCGTTTCCCAAAGCCGTGGAGAACATGAAAGCGCACGGCATTCAGGCAGCGGCTTCTCCCCGGGAGTTGATGGAGCACTCTGATGTGGTATTCTCCATTCTGCCGGAGGTCTCCATGCTGGCCGCCATGGCGGATGGCGAGGACGGAATTCTGGCGGGCTGTCCCCAGGGCAGCGGCAAGACGATCATCGACCTGACCACCAGCGATCCCGACGACTCAGTTGCCTTCGGTAACCGTATGATCTCCAACGGAGTCCACTATATCGACTGCGGCATGACCGGCGGCAGGGTCGGTGCTGTGGAGCGTAAGCTGGTGATGATGGCCGGCGGCGACAAGGCAGTGTTTGACGAATACCGTCCGCTTCTGGAGACCATCGCCAAGAGCATCACCTATATTGGCCCGCTGGGCTGCGGCCACCGCATGAAGCTGCTGCACAATGCGGTCTCCAACTCCACATTCATGGCCGTTATTGAGACCACGGTGCTGGGACGCATGTATGGCATGGATCTGCAGGCTATGATCGACGTATTCAACGTGGGCAACGCTCGCAGCTACGCCACAGAGGTCCGTTTCCCCAAGTACATCATCCCCGGCACCTTTGACATGGGGTACAAGTTCCAGACCGGCGCCAAGGATTTCCGTATGATCATGAAGATTGCAGAACGGAAAAACTTCCATCTGGAGATGAGTAAGATCACCCACGACTATTATCAGTACGGTGTAGACATTGGCCGGGCTGGCGATGATGTCACCCAGCTGTATAACCTGCTTGAAGAGAGAAACACCGAACACTAACCCGATTCCGGGGCCGACCTGTAAAATAAAATTTGCAGGCCGGCCCCAGCCCGTCTCCCTGTAAAGCAGGGATGGATTTTGACAGAAGGAGATGTATTTGTGAACGCTTCCATTCACCGGTATTTCCAAATGGGAGTCTTGCAATGGATGAGTTTCCCCAAAAGTGATCCCATTGATTCTCTGAGGGCCATCGCAGCCGACAATTTTTTTGATGTTATCGAGATAAAAGGATACGACACCGCCTCCCAGCGGGAGCAGGCCCGGGAACTCCTTTCCCAGAGCCATATGCGCGTTTGCTATGGTACCATGCCTCGTCAGTTGTCTGGAAATTTGAATGTCAACGCCGTCGATGAAGACGAGCGTTTGCGGGCTGAAAGGGTATTGATGGAAGCCATCGATGAGGCAGAGTCCCTGGGTGCAAAAGGCATCGCTTTTTTTGCCGGAAAGTGGAATCCAGGGGAACGTGAGATTGCCTATCGTCAATTATTGAAAACGACCAGCTCTCTTTGTCGCTATGCAGCGCAAAAACAGATGTCTGTAGAGTTGGAAGTGTTTGATTATGATGTGGATAAGTCGGTTCTGATGGGGCCCGCGCCTTTTGTTGCACGGTTTGCCGCAGATGTTCGGATGTCTCATTCTAAGGAACCTCTGAATAAATCGCCTTCATGCCCATGGCATAATGAAGCGATGGGGATTTTTTAGCAAATAAGTGTGGTTTGGACTGAAAACAGCCAGTATTCCTCTGTTATTTAACCACTTTTTCTGAAAAAGGGCAGACTAACCCCA
>JALFSO010000121.1 GCA_022778785.1 Dysosmobacter sp.
GGACCGGGTCATGACTCGTTTGCCCGACACTTCCATGACCTCAATTGCGATGGGCTTCTTTGCCGCAAATATGGAGCGCAAACTACGTCTCCTTTTTGCGCCTGACTGCGGTTGGGCTCTGGACTACGATTTTGACCTCGGTGAACTGGTCATTTTTCCGAGATTTCCAAATGTTCCAGCCATTCAGTAGACCCTAAATAGTTTTGGAGATAAATCGCTGTGCCGTGGCGTCCTGGGAAGGTGAGCATAGAGATATATCCTTCCTTGGTAAGTTTTTTCAAAACACGCCCAACTGTGGCTTTTGAGATACCCCAGCGCTGAGAAAGGTCTGCGTAGGAGATGAGGGGGCAACCGCTTCCGTTGCGGAAGTAGGCTACGGGACCAGCGAATGAACCTTGCACCTGAGTGTCGTTATAGACAGCAGAGAGCCACAGATCCAGGATGATGTCCATTTCGGAGCATCTATCAACGCTGATCAATTCGTTGGCGATAGAGATGGGCAAAAAGAAGAAGCCGGTTTCTTTCTGACAGGGGCAATTATAGTCCAGCACAGTGTTGTGACGACGCCAACCCTTGATTCGGTACTTTACCAGATGGCCGCGCCCTAAAATGCTATACTGGATGAAGTTTTGCTCTTGGAGCTTTTCGAGAATCTGGAGTGCTTGACGGCGAGTGCGCAGACGCAAACACTCAACCAGTTCAGACAGGCGGCAGACCCATTCGCCGGGGTACACAGTATAGCTGATGCCGTCCAGCCTTCTATACGAAGTTCTGAAGTTGGCATAGGAACACAGCACGGTGTAATGAAAAAGACCGGAGCTTCCGTTTGCGCGGATGTTCCGGTCTGAAATGAGAGATTGGACAAACTCTCGATAAACCCTGCATCGGGGATAATCTACGATCTGCTTGATTTCCAGTTGATAATCAGACATAATGCACCTCGATAGAGAATAAAGTGTATATATTTAATATGTATGCAAGACTATTTTCTTGACAATCTGGTTAGATACCTTTATGATATAGGCGTTTAGATTACCTGAAAGGATAGTGGGACAGGGGAAGTAATGACAGTCCTACTACAACAAATCTACAACAAACGCATGAAATATGGTGGAACGATATGGCACGATACAGTATCAAAGATCTTAAAAAAGTTCTGAGAAAATACCAAAATAGCATGATATGGGACACTATGAAACGGCGTGCCATATGCTCTATGCTTGTCCCCACCATGAAACCTTTGGACTGAGCGATCGGACCCAGCGTTTCTGTCAAAATGCAGACGGACCCGTGATTTTCGGATCACGGGTCTGTTTTTCTCCCGTCTCCGGCCAATGTACCCCCGGGAACGCGGGCTTTGACATGAGAAAATTTTTGAAATAAAATGGAAACACCGGAACTTTTTGTCTTGCTTTCCGTCTAAAGGAATATGAAGACCGCCGTGCGAGATCAAACGAAAGGGGTTCCTGCAACATGAAGAAAAGACTGCTCGCCCTGTTCCTGTCGATGGCACTGCTGTGCGGACTGACGGTGCCCGCCGCCGCCCAGTCGGCGGACGACCGGCTGGCCGCCGTCACCGCGAAGGTGAAGGAGACACTGGACCTGGACACGGAGAAGTATCCAACGTTCTACGGCGACCTGTCAGAGGATATTCTGGCGCCCTCCTGGTATCTGGAGTGGACCGGGGATGACGGCACCCTGTCCATCTCCGCGTCGGAGGACGGAAAGATCCTCAGCTACCATTTATATAATGAGGAGGCGCAGACCTGGGGGACCGGCGCCTTCGCGCCCTCCTTCCCGGCGGGGGATCAGGTCGCGGCCAAAGCGGCGGCACAGCGGTTCCTGGACCGGGTGCTGACCGGCGGCGAGACTGCCACCATGAAGGAGCGGACAGTGCGTCTGGGGGCGTCCTCCTACCGCTTTTACGGGGAGATCCTGCTGAATGGACTGCCCGCCGGGCTGTCCTATTCCATCGCCGTCCGGTGTGAGGACAACGTGGTCACCTCCTTCTCCCGGGACGATCTCAACGGCACCGTCATGGGCGGCGTGCCCTCGGCCAAAACCAAGATCACTCAGGCGCAGGCCCGCACGGCCCTGCGGGACACCCTGGCGCTGCGTCTGGAGTACGTGCTGCCCCAGGACGGCGGCAAGCAGGCGGTGCTGCGGTATCTGCCGGAGTCCGGCGACGAATACTACGTGGACGCCGCCACCGGCGAGCTGGTGAACCTGACGGAGCTGTCCCGGGACGTGGAAAAGGGCGGCATGGCCGGAGGTAGCTTCACCGCGGCCGCGGAGGATGCCGGAGAGGCTCCCGCGGCGGCGGGCTCCCTGTCCCAGGCGGAGCAGCAGGGGGCGGAGAAGCTGAAGGGCGTCCTGAGCCGGGACGATCTGGACGCCAGGGCCCGGGCCATCTCCGCCCTGGGCCTGGAGCAGTATACCCTCTCCGGCGCGGACTACACCGTGGCGCGGGACGGCGATGAGAGCGGCGAGACCCAGGTGACCGCTGCGCTGCGCTATGGACAGCAGGTGAACGGCACCTCCTGGCGGCGCACGGTGACGCTGGACGCCAGGACCGGCGAGTTGATCCGGGTCTACAGCTCCGCGTGGATGCCGGAGGAAGCCGTGGAGCGCACTGTTTCCCGGGACACCGCCCTGACTACCGCCCAGGCGTTTTTGAAGGATCAGTGCGGCGATCAGTTCAGCAAGATGGCAATCTACGGAGACAACGACGCGCTGGAGGGACAGCGCACCGTCTCCCACTCCTTTACTTTTGCACAGAAGGTCAACGGGTACTTCTTCCCGGAGAACAGCATCCAGGTGGGGGTGGACGCCACCGACGGCTCCATCAGCCTGTATGAAAAGCAGTTCGACGACGCCGTGACCTTCGACAGCCCGGCGGGCATCCTCACGGCGGACCAGGCGCTGGACGCGTGGCTGGATACGTATACCGTGCAGCTGGAATACGTGATGGTCCCCGCGGCGGTGGACTACTCCAAGCCGGAGTACCAGCCGCTGGCGGATTACGGCGTCTCCTATCTCTATAAGCTGGTGTTGGGCTACCGGCTGGAGCGGCAGGACTATCTGCTGGGCATCGACGCCAAGACCGGACAGCCCGTCAGGTTCCGCTGGACGTCGGAGGACCAGGGCATCACCTACGATGACCTCTCCGGCCACTGGGCTGGGGAGAAGATCGGGAAGCTGGCGAAATACGGCGTGGGCTACACCGGCGGCAGCTTCCAGCCCGACAAGGCCCTGACCCAGCTGGACCTGGTGGCCCTGCTGGCCAGCACGGAGGGCTACCTGTACGACGGCACCCGGGAGGGCGCGGCGGATGAGCTGTACGAGTACGCCATCAGTCTGGGCCTGCTGCGGCGGGAGGACCGGGCGGACGGCCGGGTCCTGACCCGCACGGAGACGGTGCGCTGCATTCTGGACGCCGTGGGCTACGGTCCCATCGCCCGGCTGGAGGGCATCTTCCGCACGAAGTTCATCGACGACGCCAGCATCCCCAGAGCGGATTACGGCTATGTGGCCCTGGCCCAGGGACTGGGCGTGGTGTCCGGCGACACCGCGGGCCGGTTCCGGCCCAACGCCAGTGCCACCCGGGCCCAGGCAGCGGCGATGCTCTGCAATCTGATGAGCCGCTGACGGCCGACTTCAAATACCGTTCTGCGGAAAACTCGGGAAGACCGGGCGGCATTTATGCTGTCCGGTCTTCCCGAGCGCAGTGCGGGCGGCGGAAGGGGATCCCTTCCAACCTCCGGGCCCGGTCCCTGTTTTCGGATTGTCTCCGTACAGCCGGCATAAAAATCAAAACCTTCGGCTTGACAAGACGCAGGGATACACTTATTATAAGAAAGTATCATCCGCCGTCCCTCCGCCATCCGTCGGGGGGACGGCTGGAATGCCCTTCGCCGTCCATTGAGCGGGAAGGGCGGACATGAGAGCAATCAGAGAGAAGAAAGACATAAGGGAGAAATTGGAATGGAGCGAATTACCAGCCGGCAGAATTCCCTGTGTACCCATCTACGCAGGCTGGCCGCTTCGGCGTCATACCGCCGCCAGTGCGGAGAATTTTTGTGCGACAGCCCGAAGCTGCTGCGGGAGGCCCTACTGTGGAAGGCGGACTCGCTGCGGACGGTGGTCTTTACAGAGGACGCGGAGCTTCCGGGGGAGCTGCCGGAGGGCATCCGGCTGGTAGAGGTGCCGGTGTCCGTCATGGAGTCCGTGTCCCCGGCCAAGACCCCCCAGGGGGTGCTGACGGTGTGCGCCATGCCGCCGGCGGAGCTGCCGGAACGGCTGGACGGCAAGCACTATGTGGTGCTGGACGGCGTGCAGGACCCGGGCAATGTGGGGACCATCCTGCGGACGGCGGACGCCTTCTGGGCGGACGGCGTGTTTCTGCTGAACGCCTGCGCGGACATCTACGGCCCCAAGACGGTGCGGGCCTCCATGGGCGCGGTGTTCCGCTGCCCGGTGTGGACCTGCGAGCCAAAGCGGCTGAAGGAACTGCTGGAGGCCAGCGATATCCCCCTGTACGGCGCGGCCCTGCGGGAGGACACCCGGGATGCCCGGGACGTGGATTACAGCCGGGCCGCCGTGGCCATCGGCAGCGAGGGACAGGGCCTGTCCCAGGCGTTGCTGGACGTGTGTACCCGGACAGTGAAGATCCCCATGAGCGTCCACTGTGAGTCGCTGAACGCGGCGGCTGCCGCGGCGGCGCTGCTGTGGGAGATGGCCCGGGGAGACGCCCTCAGCAGAAGCTGAGAACATTATCAGAGAGGCGGGGGAGACAATGGCGTCACTGAAATACTGGCTGTGGCTGGCGGAGCTGCCGGGCCTGCGGCGTCAGACCCGCACGGCGCTGCTGGAGTCCTTCGGCTCCCCGGAGAAGGCGTATTTCGCCGCGCCGGAGGAGGTACTGCTGACCAGGGGCATCACCCGGGAGCAGGCCGGCTGCCTGAAGGACAAAAGCCTGGAACGGGCGGAGCAGATCCTGGAGGACTGCCGCCGCCTGCACATCCGCATCCTCACCATTCAGGACGCGGACTATCCCCATCGCCTGAAGAACATTTACGATCCGCCCGCCGTCCTCTACGTCCGTGGGCAGCTGCCCGTGGTGGACGAGGAAGTGGCCGTGGCGGTGGTGGGCACCCGGAAGTGCACGCCCTACGGCATGTCTGCTGCCAACAAGCTCAGCGGACAGCTGGCCGCAGGCGGCGCACTGGTGGTGACGGGTCTGGCCCGGGGCATCGACTCCGCGGCGGCCAAGGGCGCCCTCCGCGCCGGAGGACGGGTCATCGGCGTGCTGGGCTGCGGAGTGGACGTGGTCTATCCGAAGGAGAACGGCTATCTCTATGAGGACGTGGCGGCGGCCGGCGCCCTGATCTCCGAGTATCCCCCCGGCACGGAGCCGGAGCGGCAGCATTTTCCCGTCCGCAACCGCATCATCTCCGGACTGTCCCTGGCCACGCTGGTGGTGGAGGCCCCGGAGGAGAGCGGCGCCCTCATCACCGCCTCCACGGCGCTGGAGCAGGGGAGAGACGTCTACGCCGTCCCCGGCCCCATCGACGCGCCAAACAGCGTGGGCTGCAACCGGCTGCTGCGGGACGGCGCGGGCCTTGCCGCCGAGGGCTGGGATATCCTGCGGGACTACGAGGGCCGCTATCCGGGCAAACTGCGCCGGGATCCCGCCCGGCGGGAGCCGGAGACGGTCCGGGGCTACCAGAGCCGGGAGGAACAGGCTCCGGCGAAGAAGCTGCCGCCGCTGCTGAGCCTGTCCGGCGACGGCGCGGGCCTGACGGACGATCAGATCGCCGTTCTGCGGACGCTGACAGAGGAGCCCATGCTGACGGACGATCTCACCGACGCCGCGGGCATCACCGCCCGGCGGATGCTGTCGGCCCTGACCATCCTGGAGATCGAGGGCTATGTGACCCAGCTCCCCGGCGGACGGTATATCCGGAACGTGGAACTGGCAGACTGAGAATCAGATTAGTATCAGAGGGAGACCCTGGTCTCCCTTCTGACTTTGGAGGTAACTATGGCAAAGCACAGTTTGGTGATCGTGGAGTCTCCCGCGAAAGCCAAAACCATCGGGAAGTATCTGGGGAAGGACTTTGAGGTGAAGGCCTGCATGGGCCACCTGCGGGACCTGCCCAAGAGCAAAATGGGCGTGGATATTGAGCATGGCTTTGAGCCGCAATATATCCCCGTCCGTGATAAAAAGGAACTGATCAGCGAACTGAAGAAGGAGGCCAAGGCCGCCAAGACCGTCTATCTGGCAACGGACCCTGACCGGGAGGGGGAGGCCATCTCCTGGCATTTGAAGGAGCTGTTGGAGCTGGACGACGAGAAGGCCAAGCGGGTCACCTTCAATGAGAT
>JALFSO010000038.1 GCA_022778785.1 Dysosmobacter sp.
GGATCGAATGCCTGCAAAAAGCCTGTGTCAGCAGGCGTTTGCGCCGCGCAGCGGCAGCTTTTCGGCCCGATGCGCGGGCAGAAAAGCGAGGCATTGTGAAGGCTGTTGAAAAAGTCCAATGGACTTTTTCGACAGCCTGAGTCCCGTGCCGCAGGCACGGGACTTTCGCATTCAACAGGTCATTTACGCGGCGATGGCGGTCTCCTTCTTGGAGGCGATCTTCTGGAAGACGATGACGCCGATGATCAGCACCAGACCGATGACGTCGGAGGTCAGGCCCGGATACATCAGGGTCAGGCCGCCCAGGATGATGACCAGACGGATGATGGGATTCATCTTCTTGTACAGGAAGCCGCTGAGACCGGCGGCGACGCCGAAGATGCCCATGACGGAGGTGATGCAGATCTGCACCACGTCCAGGGCGGTGGCTTCCACGAACAGCATGGCCGGGTTCATGCAGAACATGTACGGCACGATGAATGCCGCGATGGCCAGCCGCGTGGCGTTGAACGCCGTCTTCATGGGGTTGGACTTGGCGATGGCGGCGCCGGCGTAGGCGGCCAGGGCCACGGGCGGGGTGATGTCGGCCACGATGCCGAAGTAGAAGCAGAAGAAGTGGGCGCACACGGGGTTGAAGCCCATCTGGATCAGGATGGGAGCGCAGGTGGACGCCATGATGCAGTAGTTGGCGGTGGTGGGCACGCCCATGCCCAGCACGATGCAGCACAGCATGGTCAGCACCAGGGCGATGAAAGGAATGCCCATGGAGGCGGTCATGATGCCGGACAGCAGCTTGGAGGCCAGGCCGGTGACGGTGATGCAGCCGGCGATGCAGCCTGCCATGGAGCAGGCCACGGCCACGGTGATGGTGCCCTTGCCGCCAGCTTCCAGAGCGTCCAGGATCTTGGTGAAGGTGATGCGGTCATCCTTGTTGATGATGCCCACGGCGATGGCCACCAGAATGGCCACGGCGGCGGCGAACTGCATGGTGCGGGTATTGGTGGAGACGATCCACACCAGCACCACCAGGGGCAGCAGCAGATAGATCTTTTTGATGAGGTTGCCGAACTTGGGCAGCTCCTCCTTGGGGATGCCCTTCAGGCCCAGCTTCCTGGCCTCCAGATGGACGGCCACGTAGATGCCGGTGAAGTACAGCACGGCGGGCAGGATGGCCTTCAGGGCCACCTGGGCGTAGGGGATGCCCATGTACTCGGCCATCAGGAAGGCCGCGGCGCCCATGATGGGGGGCATGATCTGCCCGCCGGTGGAGGAGGCCGCCTCAACAGCGCCTGCGAACTCGCCGTGATAGCCGGTCTTCTTCATCATGGGGATGGTGACGGAGCCGGTGGTGACGGTGTTGCCCACGGAGGAGCCGGACACCATGCCGCACAGGGCGGAGGACACCACGGCCACCTTGGCGGGACCACCGGAGGTGGAGCCGCACAGGGAGTTGGCCAGATCGATGAAGAACGCGGAGATGCCGGTGCGCTCCAGGAACGCGCCGAAGATGATGAACACCACGATGTACTTGGCGCAGACGTTGATGGGCGTGGAGCGGACGCCGGACTCGCTGTAGAACAGGGCGTACATCACGGAGCGGAACATCTTGAAGATGTCCGGGTTCCGGCTGTAGATATTGAAGAAGGCGTAGAGGATCAGCACGCCGGCCACGCACAGGATGGGCACGCCCACGCTGCGGCGGCACAGTTCAAAGATGGACAGCAATGCGATGATGGCCAACACCACCAGGAAGGTGTCGATCTTCTTGGACATCTTGATGATCTCCTGGGCGTGGGACGCGTACCAGAAGAAGGGGAAGGCGCCCATGGCCATGAGCACGATGTCGTACCAGGGAAGGGAGTTGACTTTGACGCTGCCCTTCCGCATGGGATAGGTCAGATAGCCCATGATGATGATGAGGCCCAGGAACATATTCAGCCGGATCTCCGGCATGGCCTTGCTGAACAGGGTGGTCCAGATGCAGTAGACGGAAAACGCGATCATGATCCAGCGGATGACCAGCTTGGGCGTCCCTTCCCAGATACGGACGTTGGACTCGCGGTCATACTTCTTCATCATGGCTTCCACGTCTTCGGCGGTGCCTACATCCAGGGAATCGTCCACCACCGGCGCGGCCTGCGTCTGTTTGTTCTCCGCAGGATCTTCGTTTTTCTTGAACAGAGCCATAAATTTCCTCCTCACTTATACTTTGCGCCTGAGCGATCTGATCCGGTCTCGTTTACAGGAGCGCAGACGGAAGCAGATCACATGGCTCAGAATCCGGGGAGAGGGCTGCGGCAGGCTACCCTGCCGCAGCCCTCACGGGTCCTTTCAAATCAGGATCAATTGCGCAAGTTTACTTGGTGGGAACGGTGATACCCTTCTCAGCGAAGTACTTGGCAGCGCCGGGATGATAGGGAACGGAGGTCATGGAAGCGGCATAGTCCAGATCCAGCTCGCCGCCCTTGGCATGCTGCGCGGTGATGGCGTCCTTATTCTCGAAGATGGTGGAGACGAAGTCATACACAGCGTCCTCGGAGACATCGTCGTTGACGATGACAACGGCGCCCACGGCCACGGTGGTCACGTCCTCGTCCAGGCCGTCATAAGTGCCGCCGGCGATGACGTTCTTGGTGTAGTAGGGAGAAGAAGCGGTCAGCTGATCGATGTGCTCATCATCCAGGCTCACCAGGTAGACGGGCTTGGAGGTGGCCAGGTCGGTGATGGCGGTGGTGGGGGCGCCGGCCACGACGAAGGCGGCGTCGATCTTGCCGTCCTTCAGAGCGTCGGCACTTTCGCCGAAGGACTGATAGGTGGCGTTGATGTCGTTCTCAGTCAGGCCATAGACGCCCAGCAGATCGATGGCATTGTAGTAAGTACCGGAACCGGCGGCGCCGATGGAGACGCTCTTGCCCTTCAGGTCAGCCACGGTCTTGATGTCGGGGTTGGTGGTGACGATCTGGACCTGCTCCATGTACAGAGCGGCGGCGACGGAGAAGCTGTCCACCTTGCCGGACTCAGCGAACAGGTTGGTGCCGGTGTAGGCGTAGCTCATAACGTCGGACTGGCTGAAGGCCATGTCGTTCTCGCCGTCCTCCATGGCCTCGATGTTGGCCTGAGAGCCGCCGGACTCAACAGCGGTGATGTCCAGGCCGGTGTTGGAGCTGACATACTGGGCCAGCACGCTGCCGAAGCCGTAGTAAGTACCGGAGACGCCGCCGGTGCCCATGGTCAGCTTGTCGGTGGCGCCGGTGCCGCCGGTGGAGGGAGTGGACGCCGCGGCGCTGCTGGAAGCTGCGGAGGACGCCGCGGGAGTGGAGGCTGCCGCGCTGCTGCCGCTATTGCTGCTGCCGCAGCCGGCCAGCAGAGAGACGGTCATGAGCGCTGCCAGAGACAGAGACAAAAACTTTTTCATACTCGTTCCTCTTTTCTTCAATATTGTCGGGACAAACTTCCCTGTTTGCATATTATACAAGATTGGCTTTCATATTTCAAGGGTTTTTCGGACTTATTTTGTTTTTTGCCGCAAGTCTTTGCAGGCATTCTTGCAAAATTCGACTTTTTCGTACTTTTTTGCGCCTTATTTTCAAATGAAACCGGTTTCGTTCAGAAAGGTCGGCCTTTTTTCGTCCGTTAAAATATTGTTAATCTTTCCCGGCTTTTTTGTAAAAGTCCCCGCTTCGCGGACCTTTGTCTTCTTTATAAAAACAATATGTTTTGGTGTTGTCCGCCTCAAACAATATTCAGGCGTTGTTTTGTCCGGGCCGGCACCCGATAGGTCGACCTATCCGGAGGACGACAGAGCGCCGCCGGATGCTCCGGCGGCGCTCTGCTGCTGCGATTTCAGTCTTTACTTCTTGGCCTTGGAGTCCACCACGTCCTTCAGCAGGGCGGTGAAGTCCTCCATGCTCATGGTGCCCAGGTCGCCGTCGGCGCGGTGGCGCGGAGAGACGGTGCCGTTCTCCATATCCCGGTCGCCCACCACCAGCATATAGGGGATCTTCTCCAGCTGGGCCTCCCGGATCTTCTTGCCGATCTTCTCGTTGCGGTAGTCCACGGTGACGCGGTAGCCCAGGGCCTCCAGCTTCTTCGCCTGCTGGGCGCAGTAGTCGCCGGCCCGGTCGGTGACGGGCAGGAAGCGGACCTGCTCGGGGGCCATCCAGGTGGGCAGGGCGCCGGCATACTCCTCGATGAGGTAGGCCAGAGTCCGCTCATAGCAGCCCAGGGAGGTGCGGTGGATGATATAGGGCAGCTTCTTCTCTCCGTTCTCATCGATATAGTACATGCCGAAGCGCTGGGCCAGCAGCATATCGATCTGGATGGTGACCAGGGTGTCCTCCTTGCCGTAGACGTTCTTGTACTGGATGTCCAGCTTGGGGCCGTAGAAGGCGGCCTCGTCGATGCCGATGGTGTACTCCACGTCCAGATCGTCCAGGATCTGGGCCATGATGCGCTGGGCCTCCTCCCACTGCTCGGCGGTGCCCTCATACTTGTTGTTGGGGTTGGCGGGGTCCCACTGGGAGAACCGGAAGGTGCACTTGTCCAGCAGGCCCACGGTGCCCAGGCAGTACTTGGCCAGGTCCAGGCAGCCCTTGAACTCCTCCTCCAGCTGATCAGGGCGCAGCACCAGATGGCCCTCGGAGATGGTGAACTGGCGGACGCGGATCAGGCCGTGCATCTCGCCGGAGTCCTCGTTGCGGAACAGAGTGGAGGTCTCGCCCAGCCGCATGGGCAGGTCGCGGTAGGAGCGCTGGCGGTTCAGATAGACCTGATACTGGAAGGGGCAGGTCATGGGACGGAGGGCGAAGCACTCCTTGGTCTCGTCCATGGGGTCGCCCAGGATGAACATGCCGTCCAGATAGTGGTCCCAGTGGCCGGAGATGCGGTACAGGTCCCGCTTGGCCA
Organism: Dysosmobacter sp.; assembly: GCA_022778785.1. Taxonomy (GTDB): domain Bacteria; phylum Bacillota; class Clostridia; order Oscillospirales; family Oscillospiraceae; genus Oscillibacter. Next base: position 4,906 of record JALFSO010000038.1, read on the forward strand.
TCAAGGGGGTCTTGGTCAGCAGATAGCCCCGCTTCTGCTCGGTGTCCTCCACCCAGCGCTGGAGAGTCTGGATGACCCGGGCGCCCTTGGGCAGCAGGATGGGCAGGCCCTGGCCGATGCAGTCCACGGTGGTGAAGTACTCCAGCTCACGGCCCAGCTTGTTGTGGTCCCGCTTCAGAGCTTCAGCCTGCTTGGCCAGGTACTCGTCCAGCTCCTCCTTCTTGGGGAAGGCGATGCCGTAGATGCGCTGGAGCTGCTTGCGGCTGGAGTCGCCCCGCCAGTAGGCGGCGTTGCAGGCGGTGAGCTTGATGCCGTTGCCCTTGATGCGGCCGGTGGAGTCCAGATGGGGACCGGCGCAGAGATCGGTGAAGTCGCCCTGCTTGTAGAAGGAGATGACGGCGTCCTCCGGCAGGTCGTTGATCAGCTCCACCTTGTAGGGCTCGCCCTTCTCCTCCATGAACTTGACGGCCTCTTCCCGGGGCAGCTCGAACCGCTCCAGCTTCAGCTTCTCCTTGCAGATCTTCCGCATCTCGGCCTCGATCTTCTCCAGATCCTCGGCGGTGAAGGTCTCCTCGCTGTCCAGATCGTAGTAGAAGCCGTTGTCGATGCTGGGGCCGATGGCCAGCTTGGTCTCCGGCCACAGCCGCTTCACGGCCTGGGCCAGCACGTGGGAGCAGGTGTGCCAGTAGGTACGGCGGTACTGCTCGTTTTCAAAGGTATACTGGTTGTTTTCTTCGGACATAACAATTCCTCCTTGTATTGAGGGGCAAGCATGAAAAAAACTCACCCCTGACAGAATCAGGGGTGAGATACGAAAAACGTATTCCACGGTTCCACCCTGCTTGCATCCCCACGGGATGCCGCTCGTGTCCTCTGTAACGGGAGGTCCCGTCCCAGCCTACATATCGGTGGGCGGCTCCAAGGCGGTAGCTGGTTCCGGTTCCGGCAAGGGCCGTTTGCAGCCAGCGGCGGCCCCTCTCTGATGACTTTCCCGGACAGCGTCCTTTTCAACGCTTTTTATCGGCAAGTATGATATCACGCCGTTTTGTCGTTGTCAAGGGGACAGCGGCGGGAATCGGACCGGTTTTTTCGGAGATACTTATTTAAGATAGGAGTGATGAGATAGGAGATATCAGTTTCCATCCGGCCCGGCGTATCTCCTATCTCGTATCTCCTATCTCTCCCCTGTTTCGGGGGCGAAATTTGTGAAATTTTCTGTTGACAACAAAGGCCCTTTTCGATAGAATAGTCAACCGAAAAGATTCGAGGACAGAACATTTTGAGGATGCAGAAAGTGAGGGATTCATCCATGGAGCTGCTGCTCACAGGCGGAGCGGTCTTCCGCGGCGGGGCGTTTGAGAACGCCGATGTTGCCATTTCCGACGGCCGTATTGTTTCCGTTTCCCCCAATCTCCCCCGTGCCGGTTTTTCCGTTGTACAAGTCCATGACTGTTTGATCGTTCCAGGTTTCGTTGATGTGCATGTTCATCTTCGGGAGCCTGGTTTTTCTTATAAAGAGACGGTGGGCACCGGCACCGCTGCCGCAGCCGCCGGCGGCTACACCGCCGTGTGCGCCATGCCCAACCTGAAGCCGGTGCCGGACAGCGTCGAGAACCTCCGGCCGGAGCTGGACGCCATCCGCCGGGACGGCAAGGTCCACGTCTACCCCTACGGCGCCATCACCTGCGGCGAGAAGGGAGACCGGCTGGCGGACATGGCCGCCATGGCCCCCCATGTGGCGGGCTTCTCCGACGACGGCCGGGGCGTCCAGGACCGGGAGATGATGCGGGACGCCATGGAGCTGGCCAAATCCCTGGACAAGCCCATCGTGGCCCACTGCGAGGACGAGTCCCTGCTGGCCAAGGGCTGGTGCGTCCACGACGGGGAGTTCGCCCGTATCCACGGCCTCACCGGCAACGATCCCGCCAGCGAGTGGCGGCAGGTGGAGCGGGACATCGAGCTGGTGCGGGACACCGGCTGCCGCTATCACGTCTGCCACATGTCCACCAAGGAGAGCGTGGCGCTGGTCCGGGCCGCCAAGGCCGACGGCCTGCCCGTCACCTGCGAGACCGGCCCCCACTACCTGACCCTGTGCGACATGGACCTCCAGGACGACGGCGGCTTCCGCATGAATCCCCCCATCCGCTCCGCCGCGGACCGGGACGCCCTGCTGGAGGGCCTGCTGGACGGCACCGTGGACTGCATCGCCACGGACCACGCCCCCCACTCCGCCCAGGAGAAATCCGGCGGCCTCCGGAACAGCCTCAACGGCATCGTGGGCCTGGAGTGCGCCTTCCCGGTGCTGTACACCCAGCTGGTGGAGAGCGGCATCACTACTCTGCCCCTGCTGCTGGACCGGCTGTGCGTCCGGCCCCGGAACATCTTCCGTCTGCCCGGCGGCGCCATCGAGGCTGGCGCGCCCGCCGACCTGACGGTCATCGACCCCCGGCGGCCCCACGCCATCGACCCCGCCGCCTTCCGCTCCATGGGCAAGGCCACGCCCTTCGCCGGCTGGCCCGTCACCGCTGCCATCGCCATGACCATCTGCGGCGGCGAGGCCGTGTACGGCAGCTTCGACCGTGAAAAGGAGATGTACCTGTGATCCAGACGACTTTGACCCTGGCCCAGTCCCGCCCCCTGACGGCGGACGTGTGGGAGATGGCCTTCCTGGGCGACACCGAGGCCTTCTCCCGTCCCGGCCAGTTTGTGAATATTGAACTCCCCGGCAAGTTCCTCCGCCGCCCCATCTCCGTGGCCAACTACACGGAGGAGGGCCTGCTGCTCCTGGTCCGGGTGGCCGGACAGGGCACTGCGGAGCTGGTGGCCTCCCCCGCTGGCACCCGGTTCAACACCCTGACGGGCCTGGGCAATGGCTTCGACGTGTCGGAGCAGGGGGAGCATCCCGTCCTCATCGGCGGCGGCATCGGCATCGCGCCGCTGTACGGCCTGGCCCGGAAGATGGTGGGCCTGGGCCAGCGGCCCACGGTGGCCCTGGGCTTCCGGAACCAGAACGACGTGTTCTACGCCGAGGAATTCGCCCTGCTGGGCTGCCAGGTCTTCGTGGCCACGGAGGACGGCAGCCTGGGCACCAAGGGCTTCGTCACCGACTGCGTGAAGAACTTCGTGCCGGAGGCGGACTACGCCTTCGTCTGCGGCCCCACCCCCATGCTGAAGGCCGTCTGTGCCCTGCCCCAGCTGAAGGGCGGACAGTTCAGCTTCGAGGCCCGGATGGCCTGCGGCTTCGGCGCCTGCGTGGGCTGCACCATCCAGACCAACAGCGGCCCGAAGCGGGTCTGCAAGGACGGCCCCGTGTTCCGGAAGGAGGACATCGCATGGTAAATCTGTCTGTCTCTCTGGCGGGCGTGGAGCTGAAAAACCCCATCATCCCCGCCTCCGGCACCTTCGGCTACGGCCGGGAGTTCGCCGGGCTGTACGATCTGAACGTTCTGGGCAGCTTCTCCTTCAAGGGCACCACCGGAGAGGCCCGGCTGGGCAATCCCCAGCCCCGTATCGCGGAGGCCCCCGCCGGAATGCTCAACGCCGTGGGCCTCCAGAACCCCGGCGTAGACGCCGTCATCGCCGAGGAGATCCCCAACATGGCCAAGCTGTTCCGGGGCCCCCTCATCGCCAACGTGGGCGGCTTCACCCTGGACGAGTACGCGGAGAACTGCCGCCGTCTGGGCGAATGTGACCAGGTGGGCATTCTGGAGGTGAACATCTCCTGCCCCAACGTCCACTGCGGCGGAAAGAACTTCGGCTCCGACCCCCGGTCCGCCGCCGAGGTGACGAGCGCCGTGAAGGCCGTCACGGACAAGCCGGTGTTCATGAAGCTGTCCCCCAACGTGACGGACATCGCCGAGATCGCCCGGGCCTGCGCCGACGCCGGGGCCGACGGCATCTGCCTCATCAACACCCTGCTGGGCATGCGCATCGATTTGAAGTCGAAGCGTCCCCTTCTGGCCAACCGCACCGGCGGACTGTCCGGTCCCGCGGTGTTCCCCGTGGCGGTGCGGATGGTTTGGGACGTGTACGAGGCGGTGGACATCCCCATCATCGGCTGCGGCGGTGTCTCCAGCGCCGAGGACGCCTGCGAGCTGATGCTGGCGGGTGCCTCCGCCGTGGAGGTGGGCGCCGCCAACCTCCGGGATCCCTACGCCTGCAAGAAGATCGTTGAAAATCTGCCCGCCGTCTGCGGGCGGCTGGGCGTGGAGAACATCTCCGACCTCACCGGTGCCGCCCACCGGTAAACAAGAAAGGATGGTATGCAATATGAGCGCGAAAGACGTGATCATCGCCCTGGACTTCCCCACCCGTGAGGAGACGCTGGCGTTCCTGGACCGGTTCCCCGCCGGTGAGAAGCCCTTCGTGAAGATCGGCATGGAGCTGTTCTACGCCGAGGGCCCGGCCATTGTCCGGGACATCAAGGCCCGGGGCCACAAGATCTTCCTGGACCTGAAGCTCCACGACATCCCCAACACCGTCAAGCGGGCCATGAACGTGCTGTCCCGTCTGGACGTGGACATGGTGAACCTCCACGCCGCCGGCGCGTCGGAGATGATGAAGGCCGCCATCGAGGGCCTGACCCGGCCCGACGGCACCCGCCCCATCCTCATCGCCGTCACCCAGCTGACCTCCACCGACGCCGCCGCCCTGAAAAACGAGCTGCTCATCGACGTCCCCATGGCGGAGACGGTGATGCGCTACGCCAAGAACGCCGCCGGCTGCGGCCTGGACGGCGTGGTCTGCTCTCCCCTGGAGGCGGCCATCGTCAAGGAGAACTGCGGTGAGAACTTCCTGACCGTCACCCCGGGCATCCGGTTCGCCGACAGCGCCGTGGGCGATCAGAAGCGGATCATGACGCCGGAGAAGGCCGCCCACAGCGGATGCGACTATCTGGTCATGGGACGACCCATCACCCAGGCGGAGGATCCTGTTGCCGCCTACCGGCGGGCTTTGAAGGACTTTCTGGGATAAGGCTCCCATTTGTCCCGTTGGCACGGGGGTGCGGCGAAGGCCGCAGCTTCAAAACCCCCTTTCTCTTTTTCCGAGGAAAAAGAGAAAGCGCCTTTTGATGGTGTCAAGAGAAAAAGGCTTAGCGGCGGCATTCCGGACTTCGTCCGGAACGCTCGCAGCGCCTGTTACGGGGGTTTGGCCCGGATATGACCTGCGGGCTTTGCCTCCTGTATCCGCTCTTGACACCAACGAAAGCCCGGGTCCCGCCCGGATGCTCTGCCGTTCTCTTTTCGCTGCCGCACCCTGGCAGTTTGAGAGGGCCCGGCGCCGTTCTTTCGATACCCACCGGATCGCGTCAGCAAAACAGAAGCAGGGGCCATCCGGAACCACCCCGACACCAGTCTTCCGCAACCTCCAAGGTGCGGCAGCAAAAGAGAAGCAGAGGGCATACGGAAGCGCCCTCAGCTTCCGAACCTGCATATGCGGTTGAGTGGACGCAAGCCCTTGAATCAGCACCCCAATAACCCCCGTAACAGGCGGGAAAAGGCGTTTCAAACGAAGTTTGAAATGCCGCCGCCAGCGTCTTTTCTCTTGACACCATCAAAAGGCGCTTTCTCTTTTCGGCGCAACCGATAGGGGCCCCCACAAAAGCCCAGCGAAGCGGGTTTTGTGGGGAAGAGGAAAGCGGCGAAGCGCCGCCAGCGGCGGAAAAAGCGAGCCGGTTTCGAGGAAGCGGCGCGATTGGCGGACCCGAAGGGGCCGGAAATCGCAATGCCGCGAC
>JALFSO010000065.1 GCA_022778785.1 Dysosmobacter sp.
GAAGGCGAGCCCGAAATCTACAACGCCATCAAGTTCGGCGCGCTGGTTGAAAACGTGGTCATGGATCCCGAAACCCGCGAGTTCGACTTTGATGACGACTCCCTGGCCATCAACTCCCGCGTGGGCTATCCTGTGGAATACATCCCCAACGCCGAGCTGAGCGGCATGAGCCCCAGCGTTCCCAAGACCGTTATCTTCCTGACCGCCGACGCCTACGGCGTGCTGCCTCCCATCAGCAAGCTGGACCGCAACCAGGCTATGTACTACTTCGTATCCGGCTTCACCTCCAAGGTTGCCGGCACCGAAATCGGCATCAAGGAGCCCGTGCCCACCTTCTCCACCTGCTTCGGCGAGCCCTTCCTGCCCCTGGATCCCTCCGTCTACGCCGCTATGCTGGCTGAGAAGGTGGAGAAGTCCGGCGCCAACGTGTACCTGGTGAACACCGGCTGGAACGGCACCGGCAAGCGCATGAAGCTGAGCTACACCCGCGCCATGGTCACCGCCGCCCTCACCGGCGCCATCGAGAAGGGCGAGTTCGTCACCGATCCCACCTTCGGCGTCCAGGTGCCCACCGCCATCGAGGGCGTGCCCTCCGAGCTGCTGATCCCCGAGAACACCTGGGAGGACAAGGCCGCCTACAAGGCAAGCTGCCAGAAGCTGGCCAAGAGCTTTGTGGAGAACTTCAAGAAGTACACCCACATGAGCGCCGAGGTCGTCGCCGCCGGTCCCAAGGCCGAGTAAGACGCCCGGTTTCCACCGCTGTTTCTTCCACTCCCCGGAGCGCTGCTCCGGGGAGTTTTGTTATCAAATTGTGATGATTTTCCTCTGCTTTCCATGATATGATCAGGGAAATATGAAAGCGAGGTTTCCGCCATGAAACGCTCCATCCCCCTGCTCCTGCTGCTGTGCCTGCTCGTCACCGGCTGCGGCCGAAAGCAGGCGGACCTGACGGTCTACGAGTACAACGGCTTCACCGTGGACACCCAGACCCAGACCATCACCCGCGGAGACGATGTATATCGCTATGCATTCTCCGGCAGCGAAGTCACCATCACCTATCCCAACGGCGCTGCGTATTGGTGGAAGTATGAGCAGAACGGCGGCGCCGGCGGCTGGAGCGGCGACTATGACACGGACCGTTACGCCGACGGCTGGGATCTGTTAAACGCCCTGTCCTACGAGCCGCCCCGGCAGTCCGGCGGCAGGAACGCCCCTGTAGGGCTGCTGTTGATCCCTGTGGGGCTGTTCCTCCTGATCTCTCCGCGCACCGCCTGGTATCTCAGCCATGGCTGGCGGTTCAAGAACGCCGAGCCATCCGATCTGGCGCTGGGACTGAACCGCCTGGGCGGCGGAGCCGCGCTGGTCATTGGCGTATTGCTGCTGTTCCTGTGAACCGGGGGACTCCGCCCCGGCTCTCCCCCGCCGGTCCGCAGAAGGCCGTCCCATTTTGGGACGGCCTTCTTCTTTGCGCAGACAAGGAAAACCGCCCCCTCCCGGTCTTTCGGGAAGGGGCGGTCGCTGTGCTTGGGGCGCGGTCACTCCAGGATATACACGGTGCAGCTCCGGCGGCCGAAGCTGATGCACTGCTCATAGGTGTCGTAGTACAGGTCCACCTTGTTGCCCCGGACGCCGGTGTCCTCCGCCACGGCCAGGCCGTAGACCACCTTGCCGTCATCGGAGACGATATACAGCCGGGTGCCCAGAGGAATGACGCTCTTATCCACGGCCACGGTGCCCACCCTGACGGCGGTGCCGGAGGCGGTGCGGTAGCCCACTCCGTCGTAGCCGGAGGTGTAGGCGGTGGCGGTCATGGATCTGACGCCGGTGAATTTCAGTGTGGCGCCGGACTCAAAGGTCAGCACGCCGCTGCCGTCGCCGTTTTTGCTGACGCCGGCGATGCGGTCAAAGCCGTCGCCGCTGCCGGCGGCCTCAGGCTTGCCGGTGCCCACCAGGATGCGCTCCGTAACGGCGGTGGAGCTCTCCTCGCCCACCAGCTGCCGGGACACCAGCTCGCCGCCGGAGTACACCACCTCATAGACGGCGGTACGGATGCCGTTGCGGCCCTCCTGCTCCACCACCTCGGTGCCCTCGGGCAGGCTGGGGGTGAGGATGCGCTCCGTCTCGTAGGCCACGGCCTCGCTGGAGCGGTCATAGTAGGTGAGTTCGGAGTCCACCGTCACCTCCACGCCGCTGTCGGACAGGTCCACCAGTACCATGTCCAACGGACCGGGCTCCACCTGGAACCGGCCCAGCAGCGCGGAGATGGTCTCTCTCCGGGACAGGCCGGAGACGGTGCCGCCGTTCCAGTGGATGGTGACGGGGGTATCCTTTTTCAGCGTGACCTGGAAGCCCCCGGTGCCGGTGCCCAAATAGAGGAACTGCGAGGAGAAATCCTTCAGCGTCTCCTCCTTCGCCGCGCCGTCCAGCACAATGGCGGAATCGGTGCTGCCGGTGAGGATATACAGGGCGCTGGCCTGATTGGTGGAGAACAGTCCGGCGCAGGTGACGGCGGCCGCCACCAGCAGCACCGAGGACAGTCTGCTCCAGAACCGGTGCAGCGTCTCCACGGAAAATGCGTGTTTCAAATGATTACCTCCTAAGCGTTTTCCAGTTTGTCTCCGGCCCGGGATCCGCGCCCGGACCGCCGGACGGAATGCCAGTGGCGGTGCTCAGCCGGAGAAGAAAACAAATTGTTACTTTTGTTACCGCTTGGGAAACCGGGCATAGTATACACCAATCACCCACTTCTGTCAAGTTTTAAGGCGAAAAGCAGTGTTATGTCTCCCACTTTCTCTCCAATTTTGCAAAATCAGACTTCCTCTATTTGGAAATTAGAATCGAAAAGTAACAAAAAAATTACAACTGTTTCAAAAAGGTATAGTATTCACTTTTTCTGCATTTTATTCCTTGAATTCTCCAGAAAATCAGCAAAATACGGAACCATCATCCGGTTTTTATCGGATGGGCGTTCCCGCCTTCGGCGGCGTCCCCCGCCCCCCCGGCGGACACTGGAAGCGGGATGCGGCCGGGGGCCGGTGCGCACAGGAACCGTGAGACGAAAAGCACCGGCTCCGCGTCCCTGCGAAGCCGGTGTGAAAAGCTGTTCCGGCGGGTCTTCCCCGCTCATGTTTCGTCGGGCCGCGTCTCCAGCGTGAACCAGAACAGGCTGCCCTGCCCCGGCTAGCTCTCCACGCCGAACCGGGCGCCGTGGCGCTTCAGGATCTCCCGGGTGATGGCAGGGGCGACACCGCACACACGGACAGTGCCGCGGCCAGCACTGCGGCGGCGACCGCCGCCTTTTTGATGGTTCTGTTCATATGATCCACTCGCTTTCCAGAGATTCTGCCAACCGGCAGTATGTAAGGATCGCGCGTCCGGATGGAATCTCCGTGGAATCCGTTAGGAATTTGTGTGGAATTTGAGGCGGAAGCATCGTTAACGATGCTCCCGCCTCAGGCTGTCGAAAAACCCGGTTGCGCAATTAGGCGGCAACCGGGTTTTCAGCACATATTCGGGAAAATAGAAAAGACTCGTTCAATCGTTTCTTTGCGGCGCTTATAAAGCGTCTGGTACTCGGGTACATATCGGGCGTCGTCCGCCAGATCCTCATAGTCCTTCCAGATATGCCGCTGCACCATCTTTACGCAGTCTTTGGAGCGGGTACA
>JALFSO010000071.1 GCA_022778785.1 Dysosmobacter sp.
GCCACCAAGTATGTCTGCCTTTGGGACCCAGCCTTTGCCGCTTATCTCGCAAAGAAACGGGCAGAGGGCAAGCACTACAATGTAGCCATCTCCCACGCAGCCAAGAAGTTGGTGCGGCTTATCTTCGCCATGGAGAAATCCGGGCAGCCCTATCGCTCAGCGGCTTGATCCAACTATTTGAATAGACAGCAGGGGTCTGATAAGACCTCAGCTTTTCCATACCCTTTTTGAACCATCTGTCTGTGAGCACTTCCACTCATTTTGAGGGTTGACTTTTAATAGTTAGGGCTTACGAAACAACATTCAGTATATCAAAAACCGGACCCGCTGGCAAGGCGGGGTCTATCCGGTGAAGAAACATCCGCCCCGCTGTCAATACAGACAGTGGGGCGGGATCAGTAAGGATGTGCCGGAATCTGCCGGGGGACAATTCAAAAGACCCCCGTGTGGGGGCCTTTCGAATCACTCACCAAAGTTGTCGTTCACCAGATCCACCAGAGCCTCAACGGCTTCCTTTTCGTCGGAGCCATCGGCGATGAGGGTAATGGTGGTACCCTTTACGATGCCCAGAGACAATACACCCAACAGGCTCTTGGCATTGACACGACGGTCTTCCTTCTCCACCCAGATGCCGCTCTTGAACTCATTGGCCTTCTGAATGAAAAATGTAGCGGGACGGGCGTGCAGACCGACCTCGTTGTTCACGGTGATCTCCTGAGTATACATGATCCAGCTCTCCTTTTCTATCCAGTTAAATTTCAATCATAGCCATAAAAGAAAAAAGTACCCAAATATTTTACTTGTCTATCATAACTGATTTTTCCCCTGCCGTCAATGGTGTTTTTTACAAACATTTCTGGAAATATCCCTTTGAGAGAAACCTGTTTTGTTAGTTTACGCTATTTCTACCGGGATTTATACCGGGAGAGAGCTGTTTTTCCGCGCCGGACAGAATTCCCCGGAATCCGGGCCGTTTCGCCGGAAACCGCGGGCGCGGCGGAGAAAAAGACTCCGGCACACCTTCGCAGGTGTGCCGGAGCGGGTCATATTTTTCGCGGGGCTCATACCGGATCCCGCCGGGAGACTGAAACGCTTTCGCAGCCCGCAGCCCCGGAACTTCAGCTGAGGTCGGGATCAATAATTGGTGGCCTTGATCTGGAAGTAGCTCTGGGGATGGCTGCACACCGGGCAGACCAGGGGCGCGTTCTCCGCGATCTCCACGTGACCGCAGTTGCGGCAGAACCACATGACCTTGTCGCCCTTCTTGAAGACCTCGCCGTTCTTCAGGTTCTCCAGCAGCTTCAGATACCGCTCCTCATGGGTCTTCTCGATCTTGCCCACGCCCTCGAACCGCGCGGCCAGGGCCAGGAAGCCCTCCTCCTCAGCGGTCTTGGCCATCTCGGCGTACATCTGGGTCCACTCCTCGTTCTCGCCGGCAGCGGCGGCGCGGAGGTTCTCCTCGGTGGAGCCGATGCCCTCCAGGGCCTTGAACCACAGCTTGGCGTGCTCCTTCTCGTTGAGGGCGGTCTCCTGGAAGATGGCCGCGATCTGCTCGTAGCCCTCTTTCTTGGCCTTGCTGGCATAGTAGTCGTACTTGTTGCGGGCCTGGGACTCCCCGGCGAACGCTTTCCACAGATTGGCCTCAGTCTTGCTTCCCTTCAGTTCCATGGTGATTGTGCTCCTTTCATGTTCATCATTTATCGTTGATCGCTTGATTACAATTCCATACACCGCTGCCGCGGCGTCAGAAAACAGGTAAAAACCGGCGGTTTACGTCGTGTCCCGGTTCTCACCGCCGAGACAGGCGGGACAGATGCCATGGAAGGTGAGATCGTGACTCTGGACGATCCGGCCATCCATCTCCGCCAGATGGTCCAGCCCGTGGTCATAGGGCAAATCCACATCGAAGACGCCGCCGCATTCCCGGCAGCAGAAGTGGGCGTGGGGCGCCGTCACGGCGTCGAACCGGATCATCGGCCCCACGATCTCCGTCATCCGCCCCTCCTCCGCCATCTGATGGAGGTTCCGGTACACGGTACCCAAGCTCAGCTTGGGCATGGAGGGCTTCAGGCGGCTGTACACCATCTCCGCGGAGGGGTGGTCTTCGCCCTCTAATACGGAGCGGTAAATGGCCTCCCGCTGCTGGGAATAGCGCTGCTGGCCCGGCATAGATCCCCCCTCCTTAAACAATAATGATTACTGATACTAATATACTATAGGCAGGTCAAAAAGGCAAGAGAAATTTTGCGAAAGATTTGAAAAATGTCCCTGCGATTTTTGGCGTGGTCCGGGGGACAATAGCACTTGGGTATCGCAGACAACGGAACTCCATGAGAAGGAGGAAAACGGTTTGAAAAGAAGTTTCGCTCTTTTGCTGGTGACGCTGCTGGCGCTGTTCGCCCTGACGGCCTGCGGTTCCAACCGGAACAACGCCGGAGCCGGCAGCAGCAGTGTCACTCCCGATAACGGAGCCGGCAGCAGCGTCGCCCCGGACAACAGTGCCGGAGAAAACGGTATGCTGGACAACGGCGCCGCGTCCTATCCCGACGAGAATCTGAACGGGAACACCAGCGCCAACAACACCCCCGCCGGCAGTGCCGCTGGCAGCGCCAACAGCACCGCCCGTAGCGGCAATCCCATCACCCGGGGCGCCAATGACATCGTCCAGGGCACGGAAAACGTGGCCCGGGACACCGGCAACGCCATCGGCAGCGCCGGAAACGCAGTGGGCAATGCGGTGGGCAGCGCCACCGGCCGGACGATCCGCAGCGCCAGCTACGATCAGATGGTCACCAACGGCCGCGTCCATGACACCGACGGCTTTCTCTACGACTATGAGAACGCCATGACGCCGGGGACCCGGTATTTCTAAAACCAGGCACGTCAAAAACAGCCGCCCTCCCGGAGAATGATTTCCGGGAGAGCGGCTGTTATACATGAGAGCGGCATTCCCCCGGACAAATGGTTGCAATTCCGTATCAAACAACCGAAGAAATCGTTACAAAGATGACAGTTTGGGGCGGCTTTTCCGGAAAGACTTGCGTTTTCCGGCGAAACTGGTAGAATGACACCATCGCCGGGAAGCTGCCCGGTAAATTTGCTGTACAGGAGGACAACGATGGAGCACACACGGGAGAAGAACCGGCTCCGGCCCTTCAGGACCGCCAAATATCTGCTGCTGGGCGTCCTGCTGTGTGCCGTGGTGGGCACGGTTTGCTGGTTTGCCGGACGCGGCGGCGTGGAGGAGACCACGGAGCTGGACGCCGTGGTGCTGGAGAATCAGCTCACCGGCATCAGTGAGCTGGCCAGCGTTACCTATTCCTATACCAACATGGCCCAGTTCAAAAATAGCAGCGAGTTCTACGGCATGAAGGTGCCCTTTACCACCAAGAGCTTTATCCTCACCTACGACGGCGTCATCAAGGCCGGGGTGGATCTGTCGGCGGCGGAGGTCCGGGTGTCCGGCACCGCCGTGACGGTGAAGCTGCCGGAAGCGGCGATCCTGTCCCATGAGATCGACGAGGACAGCGTGGAGGTCTTCGACGAGAAGACCAGCATCTTCAACCCCTTCACCGTGAAAGACATGGCGGCCTTCCAGGCGGACCAGAAGCAGGCGATGGAGGCCAAAGCACTGGACAAAGGACTGCTGACCGAGGCGGCGGAGAAGGCGAAGATCAGCGTGGAGGCGCTGCTGTCCGCCGCTCTGCCGGAGGGATACACCCTGACGGTACGGTGACAGACCGCGAGCAATCAAAACTCCCCTCTGTTCGAAAACAGAGGGGAGTTTTTTGTCGCTATATTACGAAACGTATCGAAAAATCTCAGAAGGAGACGACCTCCTGGGCGGGCTTGGCACAGGGGGCGATGGACAGTACGTTCATCACCGGGCCCTTGCCCTTGTAGGCCTTGTGCTTCTCCACGGACATCCGGGCCGTGACCTCGATCCAGTCCCGGTTCTCGTACTGGTCCAGGCCCTCGCCCTTGGCGATGAGGCCGTAGAAGGTGATGTCCTTCTCGCAGCACACCATGGCGAACCGGCCCGGGCAGTGGATGCCGGGATACTTCTTGGAGTGGCACATCACCAGCTTCAGATGCACCAGCTTGCCGTCGTACCGCTCCGGATGGTCCATGACGTCCACGTACCAGACGCCGTAGTCGTCGTCGGGAATGTCGATGATCTCCTGGGTCAGGTCGAAGGGGCACTCGTCGCCGGTGAGATAGTCCTCGGAGTTGCCCTTGTTGTCCTCCAGATAGATGTCCGCCCGGCGGTTCACCATCCGCAGGTTCCGCTTCCGCAGGGAGTCCTTCAGCTCGTCGGTACAGCGGTTGAACACGATGAGGTCCGCGTTGGTGATCTTCTCCATCATCAACTGGCCCATGTTCTTGGCGTACAGGTCGAAAGTCTCCGCCTGGACGAAGGTCATGATCTGGTACAGCACCCAGTTGGCGGGCAGCACCTCCCGGTACAGCCGCTCCATCTGCCACATGCCGTTGTACTCGATGAGGACCTGCTTGGGACGGTACTTCTTCTCCAGCTCCTTCATATAGGAGCATTTCAGGTCCTCCTCGTTCTCAATGGTGACAACGGTGACGTTGTCCAGCGCCCGGGAGTTGTACTCCTCCTCGCCCTCCTCGCAGCACAGCAGCAGCGTGCGGTCCTGGCGGGCGAAGCCGTCCTCCAGGATGCCGTTGATGAAGTTGGTCTTGCCGCCGTCCAGAAAGCCGGCCACCAGATAAACAGGAATATCCATGGTAAAACTCTTTTCCTTTACATAGATTCAGCCGGGATGCCCTTCGGCATCCGGCGCGGATCAAAGGCCGAACAGGCCGGGCAGGGCGGACTCCTTCAGCTCGGAGCCGATGACGCACAGACGGCCGGTGTAGTCGGCGGAGCCAACGCGGACGTCATGCTCCTCAGGCACGTAGTCGAAGTTGATCCAGGTGCCGTCGGCGCTGGGGACGATGCCCTTGGCCCGCAGGATGTGGCCGTACTCGCCGGAGTCCAGCTTGGTCAGGATGGACTCGATCTCCGCTGCGGTGAACGTCTTGGGGGTCTCGACACCCCAGGAGGTGAACACCTCGTCGGCATGATGATGGTGATGGTGGCAGGAGCACTCGGGATCATCGCACTCGCCGTGGTCGTGGTCATGGTGGTGCTCGTGGTCGTGGTGATGATGCTCATGCTCATCGTGATCATGATGATGCTCATGCTCATCGTGATCATGGTGATGCTCATGGTCATGGTCGTGGTCGTGATGATGGTGCTCATGGTCATCGGCATCGTCATCATGGTCGTGATGGTGATGATGCTCGTGTTCATCCTCATGGTCGTAATCATGGTGGTGATGCTCGTGCTCGGCCTCCTCGGCCTCGTGCTCCGCCCGCATCTTCTCCAGCAGCTCGTCCGCCAGGGACACCTTCTCAATGGCGGAAAGGATGGTCTTGCCGTCCAGCTGATCCCAGGGGGTGGTGAGGATGGCGGCGCCGGCGTTCTTCTCCCGCAGGAGGGCCACAGCGGCCTCCAGCTTCTCCTGGCTCAGCTTCTGGGTCCGGGAGAGGACGATGGTGCCGGCGGATTCGATCTGGTTGTTGTAGAACTCGCCGAAGTTCTTCATATAGACCTTCACCTTGGTGGCGTCGGCCACAGTGACAAAGCTGTTGAGCTTCATGTCCGGCACGTCCTTCACTGTGTTCTCCACCGCCACGATGACGTCGCTGAGCTTTCCCACGCCGGAGGGCTCAATGAGGATGCGGTCCGGATGGAACTGGGCCTCCACCTCTTTCAGCGCCTTGTTGAAGTCGCCCACCAGGGAGCAGCAGATGCATCCGGAGGACATCTCGGAGATCTGGATGCCGGCGTCCTTCAGGAAGCCGCCGTCGATGCTGATCTCGCCGAACTCGTTCTCGATGAGCACCAGCTTCTCGCCCTGATAGGCCTCGGCCAGCAGCTTTTTGATAAGGGTCGTCTTGCCGGCACCCAGGAAGCCGGAAACAATATCGATCTTTGTCATATTATCAAGTCCTTTGTATTGAAATCATGTAATCATTGGTCAGTGACGGAAAAAACCGCTCTGACCAATTATCATACCACTTTTAGCGGAAAATGCAACTCTGAAGGTGAAAATCTTGAAAAAGATGTGGCTGGAACGCGCGCAGGCAGGACAGGTGCGCCGATTGGATCGGTCCATCCGGTCTTTTTACGATTTATTCACAGAAGTCCCCTTGATTCTCCCGCGTGCCATGATATAATGTTCGCTATCAAACTATCTTGTCCTTTGTTTACCGAGGGCAATGAGAAACGAGAGGTGACATCCATGCTGCGGCAGAAATATGTCGCACACCAGTTAAAGATCGTCATGAACAAGGTCAACCGCTACGCGGATGCCTCCATGCCGCCGGAAGTCAAGGAGGAGGTGACGGAACGCCAGGGCCGCGTCCTGGGATATCTACACCGCAATCAGGACCAGGATATTTTCCAGAAAGATGTGGAAGCGGCGTTCTGCATCACCCGTTCCACCGCCTCCAAGATGCTCTCCGCCATGGAGGAAAGCGGGCTGATCACCCGCTCCGGCGTGACCGGAGACGCCCGGCTGAAAAAACTGGCCCTGACGGAGAAGGCTCTGGTCCATATCCAACTGCTCCAGACCGGAATGCAGGGCTTCGAACAGACGCTGACCCGCGGCATGACGGAGGAGGATAAAGACACCCTCCTCCGTCTGCTGGGGATGATCGAGCACAATGTGGAGACCGCCTGGGCCTCCCTGCAAAACGGAAAGGAGTAACCGACCCATATGCTGAAAACCCTTTTGGCACAGGTGGGGGAGTACCGAAGATCCTCCATCCTGGCCCCTTTGCTGACGATCCTGGAGGCCGTCTTTGAAACCATGGTCCCCTTTGTGATGGCCTCCATCATCGACGACGGCATTGAGGCCGGAGACATCGGCCATGTGTACCGCTACGGCGCTCTGATGGTGGGCCTGGCGGCCATGGCCCTGCTCTGCGGCGTCCTGGCCGGTACGGTGGCCGCCCACGCCTCCACCGGCTTTGCCGCCAACCTGCGGGCGGGGATGTTCCGCAACATCCAGAGCTTCAGCTTCGCCAACATCGACAAGTATTCCACCGCCGGTCTGGTGACCCGTCTCACCACCGACGTCACCAACCTCCAGAACGCCTTCCAGATGATCCTCCGGATGTGCGTCCGGGCGCCGGTGACCATGATCTGCGCCATCATCATGTCCGTGTCCATCAGCCCGCGACTGAGCTTGGTGTTCCTGGTGGCACTGCTCTTCCTGCTGGCGGTGCTGCCCACCATTCTGATCCCCACCAGCCGGACCTTCCGGAAGGTGTTCCGGAAATACGACGATCTGAACGCCAGTGTGCAGGAGAACGTCTCCGCCATCCGGGTTGTGAAGAGCTTTGTCCGGGAAGACCACGAGGAGGAGAAGTTCCGCAAAGCCGCCCAGGCTCTGTACGATCTGTCCGTCAAGGCGGAGAGCCGTCTGGCCTTCAACCAGCCGTCTATGATGGTGGCTGTGTATGGCTGTAATCTGGCCCTGAGCTGGTTCGGCGCCCATATGATCGTGGGCAGCTCCCTCACCACCGGCGAACTGTCCATGATGTTCTCCTACGTGATGAACATTCTGATGGGCCTGATGATGCTGTCCATGATCTTCGTCATGGTCACCATGTCCCTGGCCAGCGCCCAGCGCATCGCCGAGGTGCTGAATGAAAAGAGCGACCTGACCTCCCCCGAGAACGCCGTCACAGAGATCGCCGACGGCAGCGTGGACTTTGACCACGTCTCCTTCTCCTATAAAACCGGCAGCGGAGAGCCGGTGCTGCAGGACATCGACCTCCACGTGAAGTCCGGCGAGACCATCGGCGTCATCGGCGGCACCGGCAGCGCCAAGTCCAGTCTGGTGAATCTGATCTCCCGCCTGTACGACGTGTCCGGCGGCGCCGTGAGAGTGGGCGGCCGGGACGTCCGGGAGTACGATCTGGACACTCTTCGGAATCAGGTGTCCGTGGTGCTCCAGAAGAACGTGCTGTTCTCCGGCAGCATCTACGACAACCTCCGTTGGGGCGACAAAAATGCCACCGCCGCGGAGTGCCGCCGGGCCTGCCGGCTGGCCTGCGCCGATGAGTTCATCGACCGCTTCCCCGACGGCTACAACACCCACATCGAGCAGGGCGGCACCAACGTCTCCGGCGGTCAGAAGCAGCGGCTGTGCATCGCCCGCGCCCTGCTGAAAAAACCGAAGATCCTGATCCTGGACGACTCCACCTCCGCGGTAGACACCGCCACCGACGCGAAGATCCGGCGGGCCTTCCGGGAGGAGATCCCCGACACCACAAAATTCATCATCGCCCAGCGCATCTCCAGCGTCCAGGACGCGGACCGCATCCTGGTGCTGGACGACGGACACATCAGCGGCTTCGGCACCCATGAGGAGCTGCTGAAGACCAACGCCATCTACCAGGAGGTCTACGAAAGTCAGACCAAAGGCAGCGGCGATTTCGACAAAAACGGAGGTGAGGACTGATGGCACAGCCCCGTCCCATGCGCGGGCCTCACGGCCCTGGCCCCAGAGGGCCTCGTCCCAAAGTGGAAAATCCGGGCAGGATCCTGAAGCGGCTGTTCGGCCTGATCTTCCGGAACTACGCCTTCCGCTGCGCCGTAGTGCTGGTATGCATCATCGGCAGCGCCCAGGCCACCGTTCAGGGCACATTGTTCCTGAAATCCCTCATCGACGACTATATCATCCCCATGGTGGAGACCGGCAGCACCGACTACGCGCCGCTGGCGGCGGCTCTGGTCCGCGTCGGCTGCATCTACGGTGCCGGCGTTCTGTGCTCCTGGAGCTACAGCCGCATCATGGTCAACGTGTCCCAGGGCACCATGCGGGACCTGCGGGATCAGGTCTTCCGGCACATGGAGCGCCTGCCCATCTCCTATTTTGACCGCCACGCCCACGGCGACATCATGTCCGTCTACACCAACGACATCGACACTCTGCGGCAGATGATCTCCCAGAGCCTGCCCCAGCTGGTGAACAGCTCCGTCACCATCGTCACCGTGTTCGTCAGCATAGTGATCCTGAACATTCCCTTGACGGTGCTGACCTGCGCCATGATCGTGCTGATCCTCAACGTCAGCAAGCGGCTGGCGGCCAAGTCCTCCAAATACTTTGTGGAGCAGCAGCGGAATCTGGGCGCCGTCAACGGCTACATTGAGGAGATGATGGACGGCCAGAAGGTGGTGAAGGTCTTCTGCCATGAGCAGGAGAGCCTGGACGGCTTCCTGGATCTGAACGAGAAGCTCCGGGTCAGCGCCAACAACGCCAACAAATTCGCCAATATCATGATGCCCACCGTGGCCCAGATGGGCAACTGCAGCTACGCGCTGTGCGCGGTGTTGGGCTCCGCCATGGCGGTGGGCGGCTTCGGCGGCATCACCCTGGGCACGCTGGTGTCCTTCCTGACGCTGAACAAGAACTTCACCCAGCCCTTCTCCCAGCTGAGCCAGCAGGCCAACAGCGTGGTCATGGCTCTGGCCGGTGCCCAGCGGGTCTTCGCCCTGCTGGATGAGCAGCCGGAGACCGATGACGGATACGTGACCCTGGTGAACGCGGCTTACGACCATGACAACAACCTGGTGGAGACAGACCGGCGCACCGGCACCTGGGCCTGGAAGCATCCCCACAAGGCCGACGGCACCGTCACCTACACGGAGGTCCGGGGCGACATTGTCTTCGACGGTGTGGACTTCGGCTACACGCCGGAGAAGATCGTCCTCCACGACATCAAGCTCTATGGCCGTCCCGGCCAGAAGATCGCCTTCGTCGGCTCCACCGGTGCCGGCAAGACCACCATCACCAACCTCATCAACCGGTTCTACGACATTCAGGACGGCAGGATCCGGTACGACGGCATCAATATCAACAAGATCAAAAAGGCGGATCTGCGGCGGTCCCTGGGCATCGTCCTCCAGGACACCCATCTGTTTACCGGCACGGTGATGGAGAACATCCGTTTCGGCCGTCTGGACGCCACTGACGAGGAGTGCGTGGCGGCGGCCCAGCTGGCCAACGCCCACGGCTTCATTTCCCGTCTGCCCGACGGCTATCAGACCATGCTCACCGGCGACGGTGCCAACCTGTCCCAGGGCCAGCGGCAGCTCATCGCCATCGCCCGGGCCGCTGTGGCGGACCCGCCGGTGCTGATCCTGGATGAGGCCACCAGCTCCATCGACACCCGCACCGAGGCGCTGGTGCAGAAGGGCATGGACGGCCTGATGTACGGCCGCACCACCTTCGTCATCGCCCACCGGCTGTCCACCGTCCGCAACGCGGACTGCATCATGGTGCTGGAACAGGGCCGCATCATTGAGCGGGGCACCCACGACGAGCTCATCGAGCAGAAGGGCCGCTATTACCAGCTCTACACCGGCAACGCCGCCGAACAGGCGGGCTGACCGAACACCGGATGGATACGCAAAAACCGGGAACCGTGCTTTCACGGTTCCCGGTTTTTCTGTTTTGTTCAGTGTTCCGCGGTCTCCGCCGGGACAGCGTGCCGGCGCTTCAGCCGCCGGTAGGCCAACACGAAGCAGATCAGGTGGGTCAGGAACGTGATGGCCCAGGACACGGGATAGGACCAGTAGATGCCGGCGGGCGTGTGGAACGCCGGGATCTGGAAGATGGTGGCGATCCACACCAGCCGCAGCGCGCAGACCCCCATCAGCGAGACCAGCATGGGCATAACAGAGTAGCCGATGCCCCGCAGGGAGCCCACCATGGTGTCCATCATGCCGCAGAGGAAGTAGGCCATGCAGATGATGACCAGCCGGTTCATACCGGCGGCAATGACATCGGGGCTTTCGGAATAGATTCCCAGCAGCCGCTGTCCGAACAGCGCGACCAGCCCGCCCAGCGCCAGTCCCGTCACGGCGGTGCAGCCCTGGGCCCACAGCAGAATGGGACGGATGCGCTCGATGCGCCCGGCGCCCAGATTTTGGCTGGTAAAGGAGATATTCGCCTGATAGAAGGCGTTCATGGACACGTAGACAAAGCCCTCGATATTGGAGGACGCCGCGTTGCCCGCCATGACGGTGTTTCCGAACAGGTTGACGGAGGACTGGATCACCACGTTGGACAGGGCGAACAGGATGCCCTGGAAACCGGCAGGCAGACCCACCTGCAGGATCTGGCGGAGCCGGACCGGCCAGAAGCGCAGCTCCCGCAGCTCCAGATGGACGCCGCCCTGTTCCCGCATCATGCACCGCACCACCAGGAAAGCGGAGATGCACTGGGAGATCACCGTGGCCAGGGCCACGCCCGCCACGTCCAGCTGGCAGATGATGACGAAGAACAGGTTCAGCGCCACGTTCACCACGCCGGCGATGAACAGATAGTACAGCGGCCTCCGGGTATCCCCCACGGCTCGCAGCAGGGCAGCGCCGAAGTTATAGAGCATGGTGGCGGGCATCCCCAGAAAATAGATCCGCAGGTACAGCGCCGCCAGGTCCAGCACCTCCGGCGGGCACTGCATCCAGGTCAGGACGGTCCGGGCGCCCAACGCCCCCACCACCGCCAGCACGCAGCCGCTGACCAGTCCCAGCATCATGGCGGTATGGACCGTCTGCCGCAGGCCCGTCCGGTCGCCGGAGCCGTAGAACCGGGCCGCCAGAATGTTGGCGCCCACGGACAGGCCGATGAACAGGTTCACCAGCAGGTTGATCAGGGAGGTGTTGGACCCCACCGCCGCCAGAGAGTTGTCTCCGGCGAAGCGGCCCACCACAATGATATCCGCCGCGTTGAACAGCAGCTGCAGCACGCTGGAGAGCATCAGCGGCAGGGCAAATTGCAGCATTTTGGGCAGGATCGCCCCACTGCACATATCGATTTCATACCGTCTGCCGGGTGTTCCCGCCATACGCCTCGCCGCCTCCTTGCGCCGTTTGATTGTCAATTCCGATGGGTGGAGCCGCGCTCCGCAGCCATTCAGCAGGCCCTATTCTAGCACGCCCCGCCATGGATTGCCATAGGCATTTGCGGAAAAAGGCAAATTCTCCATTTTTCACGGTTTTTTACCATGGGGACTGTCTTTTTGCCGGAAAGATGGTATAATTTCAGGCATATTCATTCTGATTTCAGGAGGAACACCCATGCGGATCGTCATCTCCCCGGCCAAGAAGATGAATGTGGACACCGATACTTTTCCCTGCCATGCCCTGCCCCGTTTCCTGGATCGGACGGAGCGGCTGCTGGCCCGGCTCCGGGAGCTGTCTCCCCGGGAACTTCAGGCCCTCTGGCGGTGCAATGAGCAGATCGCCGCGCTGAATGTGGAACGTCTGTCAGCGATGGACCTCCGGCGGCGGCTGACCCCCGCTCTGCTGTCCTACGAGGGTATCCAGTACCGCTACATGGCGCCGTCGGTGTTCACGGCGGAGGAACTTGCCTACGTGGAGGAGCATCTCCGTATCCTGTCCGGCTTTTACGGCCTTCTGCGGCCCTTTGACGGCGTGACGCCCTACCGGCTGGAGATGCAGGCAAAGCTGGCGGTGGACGGCTGCCGGGACCTATATCAGTTCTGGGGGGATTCCCTGGCGGCGGAGCTGGCCAAGGAGACGGACACCATCGTGGACCTGGCCTCCTGGGAATACGGCCAGTGCGTGGCCCGGCACCTGCCTGTCGGCGTCCGCCGGATCATCTGCGTGTTCGGGGAGCTGAAGGGCGGCAAGGTGGTGGAAAAGGGAACCCTCTGCAAAATGGCCCGTGGCGAGATGGTCCGCTACATGGCGGAACATCGGGTGGAGGACCCGGCGGAACTGCGGAACTTTGACCGCTTGAGCTACGTCTTCTCCCCGGAGCACTCCGATGAGGGCGTCTATGTGTTCCTCAAAGAGGCAGCGGACCGCTGACGCCCCGGATCGCAGCCGCATCTTCAAAAAAGCATGGAGACCGCCTGACGCCGGCTGCGGCATCAGGCGGTCCTGGCATATGCGCATACAAAAACCCGGCGTGACCGAAGTCACGCCGGGTCTCCGAAAGCCTACGCTCTCAGGATCTCTGTGTTACCGGTCACCCGTGTCAGGCACAGGTCTCCCCATAACCGCTCAGGCCATGTAACGATACAGCATGGTCACGATCTGGGCGCGGGTGCAGCCCTGATCGGGGCTGAAGGTGGTGGCGGTAGTGCCATTGGTGACACCCTCGCTCACGGCCCACAGGGTGGCGTCAGCGTAGTAGGCGCCGGCGGCCACGTCGGTGAAGGGATTGGTCCCGGTGGCGGCAGCCGCACCAGCGGAGCGCCACAGGAAGGTGACGGTCTGGGCACGGGTCACGGTCTGGTTGGGGCTGAAGGTAGTATCCGTGGTGCCCTTGGTGATGCCCTGCTCCACGGCCCACAGCACGGCGTCATAGTAGTAGGCGCCGGCGGCTACGTCGGTGAAGGGATTCTCAGCGGACTTGGGTGCGGGGCTGCCGGCAGCACGCCACAGGAAGGTGACGGTCTGGGCACGGGTGCAGGTGGCGTTGGGAGTGAAGGTGGTGTCGGTCGTACCCTTGGTGATGCCGGACTCCACAGCCCAATCCACGGCGGCGGCGTAGTAGGCGTCGGCGGCCACGTCGCTGAAGCTGGTCTCGGGAGCCGTGGGCTCCTTTTCGACCTCGGCGAAGGCGGCGTCAACGGTGACGGCGCTGCCGGGCATGGCGAAGGTGTACTTGCCGCTCTTCTCGGAGACGGCGATCTCCTTGCCGTTGGTGTCGGTGACGGTCAGGTTGTCCAGCTCGAAGCCCTCGTCGGCCTTGACAGTCAGGGTGACAGTGGCGCCCTTGGCAGCCTTGGAGACGTTGGAAGTGACAGAGCCGTTCTCAGCGGCCTCGATCTTCACGCTGTAGGTGGAGACGCTGCCGGAGGAAGAACCGCCGGAAGAGGAACCGCTGCCACCGCTGTAGCTACCGAGCTCAGCAACCTCGTAGGCCTCGTCGGTCAGCAGGCTGGCGAAGATGGCGTTGCTGATGAACGCATACTCGTCGCGCTGGTGGGCCTTGTTGGTCATGGAGTTGGCAAACAGGGTGATGTTGATCTCGTTGCCGTTCATGTCGGGGCCCTCATAGGAGAAGCCCATGATGCCGTTGATGAAGGCATTGTAGCTGTCATCATCACCGTTCATGAAGCCCTCCATGGGCTCGCCGCCATCCCGCTGGACCAGGACCTTGGCGCCCTCGGGCAGGGTGGTGAAGTAGTACAGGCCGTAGCCGTACATCACGTTATCGCCGTCGGCGATGTAGCTGGCGTTCACCAGAGTCTCCTCGGGATAGATGACGGTGCTCAGGCAGTCCATACCATAGGTACGGCCGGTACCGACAGCAATGAGGTTTTTGTTGACCGTGCTGACAGCACTGGAGGTATAGCCCACATAGGTGGCGCCGTTCTTCACAGCGGCCAGACCGCCGTTGTCCAGAGCGGTGGCGCCGATGACGGCGTCGGCCTTGGAGGCGTCCTTGGTGGTGGTGAAGTTCAGCATGTCCATGGCCATGCGGTCATAGTTGTAGCCGGCGGAACCCACCAGAGTGGAGTAAACATAGCCGGAGGAAGTCTTGGTCAGCGCTCTCTCAGTGCCACTGATGTACACGGTGGGAGCCTTCTCGATGGTGTAAGCGGTGAGCTCGGGCTCCAGTACGCCGGTGCCGGTGAGGATGTACTCATCCGCCACGGTCAGCCAGTCCTTGTAGGAGCAGATGAAGTCGCCCTTGTACTCGCCCTCGGTGATCATGCCGACCTGCTTGCCGTCCTTCAGCAGGGCGTTGACGGCGGCGGTGGAATCCTCGGAGGCGTTGGAGATGATGACGTCGCCGCCGAGCTTACCGGTGATCTGGGACTTGGCGTTGGCCTTCAGATACGCAAGGCCGCTCTCATAATCCAGGGTCTGGCCCACGGCGGCCGCGATGGTCTCATAGGCGGCGGGCTCGGCGCAGATGACCTGGTCAAAGCCGCGGGTGTAATTGAAGGCGGTGATGCCCTCAGAGTACAGGTCGGTCCAGTTGCGGATCAGGGTGCCCTCATACAGCACGCCATTGGCCACGGCACGCTTGGCCTGGTACATGGACACGATCATGGTGCCGGCGGGATAGGTCTCGCCCTTGTAGGTGAAGGCCTTGTCGGTGATGCCGACCAACACATCGTTGCGGGTCAGCCACTCGATCATGTCGTAGGCGGCCTGCAGGTTGACCTGATGCTCGCTGTCCAGAGGAATGATGTAGCACTCGGGGAAGAACTGGCCGTTCTCGCCCTCGCCGTCGAAAGCGGGACGGAACAGGTCGGCCTCGGCACCCTCCACGTCGGCGGAGTCCACCAGCCAGGCGCCGACTTCCTCGTCGGTGTTCTCGTTGTTCAGGCAGCGCTTGTAGATCTCCAGCTGGGCCAGGAAGTAGCCTTCCTTCTCAGCGGCCACATAGTCGGACAGGCCCACCATAGCGAAGGTGTCGGCGATACGGCCGGACTCGGAGTAGGCGGGCATCTCAACGGTGTAGGCCACGCAGCCCTGCAGCATGGCGAACTGGGGAGTGTAGCTGGTGGACATATCGTCCCAGGGATACTCCCAGTAGGGAGCGCCGGTTTCATCGCTGGTCAGATAGTCGCGCATGGGGATGACATAGCTCTGCCAGTCGTCGTTGTTGGCAACGGCAGCGGCGCCCATGGCCTCGCCGCCGGTCATCAGGTGCTCGGACAGCAGGTCATACTCGAAGTTGGGCTCGTGGGGAGGAGAGCAGGGCTCGAACTGATAGGCAGTCACCTGGCCGTGGAACTCCACCAGGGTGACGGGGTTGTAGGTGGCGATGAGGTGCTGCATGTTCCGGGTCTCGGACATGGTCTGGAAGGAGTTGTCGCGGTTCAGGTCATAGCCGCCGGAGGAGGTACGGGTCACGTACATACGGCCTTCCACGTTCTCCTCGGGGACCAGGATGAAGAACACCTCGTCCAGCAGCTCGTCCACATCAATGGTGGTCTCCTCGCTGGTATAGTAATCGTCAAAGCCTTCCACCTTGCCGGAGTTCTGGCTTCCTCTGGCAGCGTTGGCTTCCGGCAGGATGGCGCCCAGATAGGAGGTCTTGTCCGCGATCAGGTCAGGGATGTGCAGGCCCAGAGCCTCGCGCTGCTCGGCCAGCACTTCCTGGCCTTCGTCGGTCAGGCCGGTGAGCTTGGTGTAGTCGATCTTCTCGTCCTCCATCAGCATCCGGGCGAACTCCAGAACGGCGTCCACAGCGGCCACCTCGTTGGAGTGGATGTTGGAGTACATGACGGGCACCTGATAGTCCAGCTCGCCGGCTTCGATCTCGGCGATGACCTTCTCAGGCTCCGTCTCGGCGCGGTCGCACAGCTCCAGCCAGTTCTCAACGGCGGCGCTGTCCTTGGCGATGATCAGATAGGGCATGTCATAGCCGGCGTTGGACTGGCCCATGACCTTATGGACGGCATAGGGCACGGCGGTGTCGGCATCGTCGTCACCCAGAGCGGCCAGCTCCTTCAGGTCGGCGTAGATCTCCCACATGGTGTGGAAGGACGCATAGGGCTTGATCTCCACGATGACATCCTTGCCCAGGTCCACATCTTCGCCGTCCGCAGTGGCCTTCAGCTCAAAGACGCCGCAGACGTCCAGATAGACGCCGCCGTTGGAGTGAGGCGCACTGATGTTGCCGCGGCTGGACATGGGGCTGACGTCAAAGGACAGGGTCACGGCGGACTCTTCCTCGTCGAAGCCGGTCTCAACATGGTTGATCTTCAGGTAGGATGTATAGGCCTTGGGCACATTCTCCAGGTCGATGACATCCTGTTCGTTGGGGTACATCTCATCCTCGTCGTGGAGGGGATTGAACTCGTCATCCTCGCCGGGATTGGCATAGGACTCGAGACGCTCCAGCGTCCAGGTGATGTCCGCGCCGTTCACAGCCGCGAACACGTCCTCGGACAGCTGGAATTCCAGCTCCTCACTGGACGCATCGGTCTGGGAGATGAAGAGATACTCCGTCTCTCTTACCCCTGTCGGCTCAGTCGGCTCGACTGGTCCCGGAGTCTCCCCCGCGGCCAGAGCGCTGCTGGTCAGCAGTATGGAAGCTGACAGCAGAGCTACCAGCATCCGCTTCATGGTGTGCAGTGTTTTCACGTTATTTCCCCCTTTTTGTTGTATAAAAAAACAGGCTTTCCGCATACGCGGGGAGAAGCCCATTCTTTTCCCATAAAATTACATTGATTCATGCATTCTGCACTTCTGTTTCATTCATTCTTTGTATCATAGATAATACCACTTCCCAGGGGAAACATCAATATGCACAACGCACAGTTCCATTTACGAAAACTGTATAATTTTCACAACTTGTGCATAATATTCCTGGGTATTTCGCAATAAAATGCGTCTATTTTCCCCATATTCCGTTTTGCCCGGCGTATTCTGCGTGAATGCCGGTGAATGTTTTTTCATCGCTGCCCGGCATTTTTGTCGGAAATCGTTCTGAAAGCGGAAAAATTCCGCCAGAATCATACGATTCCGGCGAAATTTTATATTTTTCGGTAAATTCTGTTTGATGAGCCGCGCAACCGGTTTTGGAGAATCCGCCTGTTTACGTATCCCTATGCCTCCGCATCAGCTCAGCAGCTCCACGATCTGCTTCAGCGCCAGATCATCCCCGACATTGCCCGGGAATATGATATAAGAGAGGTTTTCAAAACGGCTCTCTTTTCCCAGCTTCCACACGGGAACGCCCGGCAAAATCTGTCCCGCCACAATGGCTTTTTTCACGCCCAATCCCTTTGTTCCAATATCACTGGATGTGATTCCGCCTTTTGCCACCAAATAGGCGGGCCGCACTTCCAGCTTTGCCACGATCTCTGATAACGCATCAGAAATTCTTCTCGCCAGAGCAAGTTCGTCCTCTTTATTTCCTGTATTCAGATCGATCCTCTCACGGCGAGTCATCAACACGGTCGTTTTTCCAGCCGCAATGGAATCGGTACATTCCTTCAGCGCTCTTTCCACTTCTCTCTCCAGCGCTCCGGGATCAACAGCCAAATGCTGATTAAACGTCACAGTCCGGACCGCGCAGCAGTTTACCAGCTTCTCCACCTGCCTAGTGGTCTTTGCCACATGTGATCCAACCACGATCAGGCCGCCGTTACAGTTCCCCTCCTCAATCAGCTCACTCCGTCCGAGCAGAAGCTTGTCCGGAATCCCCGCGATCACCTTGGGGAAGGCTGCCGCCGTTCTGAACAGGAATTTCTTTCCTGCTTTGATACTGCGCATGACCGCCACCGCGAAGCTGCGCAGATCCCAATAGCTGACAGCGTTGACCACCACTTTTCCAAATCCGGAAACACGCTCCAGCTTGTTGAGCATCCTGTTATAGTCCGCCGCTCTTAACTCGGTCAGCGAAAAACAGGTCACTTCCTCCGCACGATACTCTCCGCCGGTTTTCTCTTCGATCCATCGCCTCAGATCTGACTCATGATACCCGAACGTGGGATCTTTCGCAAACTCACTTTCTCCCACCGGCAGCAATTCATTGTTTTGCGCAATATAGTGAATATTTTCGATGGTGTATCTGTTTCCCTCCGGGAAAAACGGAATGATGATCTCCCCGTCAAACGGCCCTGCTCCGCATGATTCCAATGTTTCCTTCAAGGTCTGCGTTTCAATGGGATAATGCCCCCTCAGGGTGGAATCCCCGCGGCTGATCAGCAAATAAGGGACGCCCGCCTTCCGCGCAGCCCGCTCCAATCGACGGGCTAAAAGCTCATGCTCCCGTTTCGTCCGTTCCGAGGAAAAGCTTCTGGAATTCGTTAAAATATAAAACATCGGATCCGGTCCGGTGAGTCCGCACAGCAGGCTCTCTTCTTCCCAATCTGTAAATACCGGAATGTCATGGACCGTCTGCGTCCCGGTCGGATCATCATCTACAACAACAATTTTGTGCGGAAAATTCTCCAGCTCCTGCTGCAATGCCGCATCTACAGACTGCCGCCACATTTCGGGAGGATTCCATTGAAACTGCTCCAAGTTCATCATACGCCACCAGCTCTCAATGTATTTCAGGGTCAATTGATCCTTCCTGGCGCAGCAGCTGCGCCAGTCCGTTTCATCATCGGAATCAAAGGTATCCCAATATTGCTGATTTGCCGAAACTCTCTGTCGTAAAGTCAATTTTTCCCTGTATGATGGGCATTCCGGCTCAAAGCCGCAGGGGGCTCTGTGCGCTCGCTGCTCAACGACAAGCAATATGATGGATATGGTCACGACGCCGCTCGCTCCGCACTTCACAGCATATTCCGCCATACGAGGGGTTCTTCCGCATTCTGCTGCCAATTCCCGTTATAAGGCCCGCTCTCTTCCATACAGCGGCTGTAACAAATCGGATGAATTCATATCTCTGCTTCCGAGATAACGGAACGGATTATCCCTTACCGTCCAATCATACCATGCCTTCTACTCTCTGTTCAATCAAATTCTCAAAAATGCTCTCAATGTCCTCACGATTCAGGAAGCCATTCTCTCCGCATCGTTACAACTGGCACATATGACCTAATTTTTTGCGTTATTTTTTCTTCCACTCTATCGTCCCTTTCAAGGGCTTTTCTTTTTGTTTGGCAGAGATATCCGCACGAAAAATGTTCAAAGCTGTCGTATTTTTGCCGCAATTTTAAAAATCCGGATAACAGTCAGAAAAAAGAGAAATCCTCAGTGCCTTGCGGCTCTGAGGATTTCTCCTGGTGGAGACTGGCAGACTCGAACTGTCGACCTCCTGCGTGTGAAGCAGGCGCTCTAACCAGCTGAGCTAAGCCTCCATACACAACTCCAGACGCAGTCTGGATGGTGACCCGTACGGGATTCGAACCCATGTTACAGCCGTGAAAGGGCCGTGTCTTAACCACTTGACCAACGGGCCTGATGAACTTGTGATCCCTTTCGGGACTTCCATGAAGCGCCAGGCGCTTCATGGAAGTTTGGTAGCGGCACCTGGATTTGAACCGGGGACACTGCGGGTATGAACCGCATGCTCTAGCCAACTGAGCTATGCCGCCAAACAAGGCGCCCACAACGGGCACAAATTACTATACCAGAACAGGTCCCTTTTTGTCAAGCATTTCTTCAAAATTATTTTTATCAGGAGGGCCCCCTTTGAGAGCCCTCCTGATGGAACGCGGTCTCAGAGCTTGTTGCCGGGGAAGGCCACAGGCTCACCCTTGAAGACCTGGACGATCTCCTCGCAGCAGGTGCGAGTGCAGCGCAGAACGGAGTCCTCGGTGGCAGCGCCCATGTGGGGGGTCAGCACGATGTTCTCCATGGTCACGAAGGGGTGATC
This sequence comes from Dysosmobacter sp., assembly GCA_022778785.1. GTDB lineage: Bacteria > Bacillota > Clostridia > Oscillospirales > Oscillospiraceae > Oscillibacter. The sequence continues at coordinate 20,358 of JALFSO010000071.1, forward strand.
CAGGGGCAGGGGCTCCTTCTCGAACACGTCCAGAGCGGCGCCGAACAGCTTGCCCTCCTGCAGGGCGCGGATCAGATCCTCCTCCACGATCAGATCGCCGCGGGCGCAGTTGATGAAGGAAGCGGTGGGCTTCATCATGCTGAACTGCTTGTAGCCGATGGAGTGGCGGGTGGAGGGATTGGACTGCAGATGGATGCTGACGTAATCGGCCTGCTGCCAGACCTCGTCGGCGGTGGCCTTCAGCTCGATGGGCAGCTTCAGGTTCTCCTGCTTCAGGAAGGGATCATAGCCGATGGCCTTCATGCCGAAGCCCTCGATGAGGATCTTGGCGAAGCACTGGCTGATACGGCCGCAGCCGATGAGGCCGATGGTATGTCCGGTGAGGTCGTGGGTGCCGGTGAGGTCATAGCGGACGTTGAAGTTGCCGCTCCGCATCTGATGGTCCACATAGCGATACCGCTGGGCGCACATCAGCAGCAGCATGGTGGCATGCTCCGCCACGGTCTGCATGTTGCCGGCGGGGGAGTAGACGACCTGAATGCCCTTCTTGGTGGCATAGTCGATGTCGATGTTGTCCAGACCAGCGCCCTGCTTGGCGATGACCTTCAGGTTGGGGCTGGCGTCCATCATGGCAGGGGTGATCTTGTCCACGCGGCAGAAAATGCCGTCCACCTGGTTGTCGGCGATCTCCTTGATCCAGCCGGCCTCGTCGCCGCACTGAGAGGTGATGACCTCCACATCGTGCTCAGCCATATACTGAATGCCGCTGTCATCCATGTGCTTCAGGGTGATAACTTTATAGCCCATTTTTACATTCCTCCTGCAAAAATATGATGATGTCACGGTGCGCACAGCCGCCGTTTCCGCGGACTGTCTCTGCTGAAATGAAAGAATTCATGCAAAAGCAACCCTGTACCTTCCAGGCATTTGCTCCGGAATCCGCGCATCTCTATTTAGAGTATTCTAATGTGGTTTTGCAAAGAAGTCAACAGAGCACCGGCAAAATTATGAATAAAATCTTGCATGAAATTTTGCCGGATATGACAGCCGCGTTTATCGCTTCAGACCGCGGAGGACGGAGTAGTTCCCATAATCCGCCACAGAGGACAGGTTGCTGAGGCAGACGCTGTCCACGCCGAAGAAGGCGCACAGCCGCACCCGCGCTGCCACCGCCTGTTCGTCATGGAACCAGACCACGGTCCTGGTGATTTTGTTGGCGCCCGGCACCATCTGGGTGAGATAGGCCTCGGCATACCGGCGGGAATAGTAGATATCCGTGCTGGGAGACAGCAGCATCTCCTGGATCTGATCCGCCAGGATGCTGCCGGTGAACTTGCCTCCAGTCCAGCTCAGCCCCGTTGTGGACAGCCACAGGCTGCATTTGGACAGGTCGATCCGGCCCTTCAGAGACACCAGTCCGTAGTAGATCTCCTCCAGCGGCTCCTGGGGCCCCGTGGGGAAGCCGTTGACCGTCTTCTTATAGGCGTCCACCCGCAGGATCAGACGGTCCGCCGCCGCGGCGAGGGCCTTATAGTCGTAGCCGTTGTCCGCCGTATCCACGGCAGGGGCATCCGCCGTGACATACAGCAGTTTCCCGTCTCCCATCAGAGAGCGGATCTTCTGCGTCAGGGACGTATAGCCCGCTTTGTAAGAGCTGCCCAGATCCTCGATATCCAGCAGGATGCCGTCATAGTCCACAGCCGCCTTGGCGGCGGCCTTGGCGCCGTCGTTAAGGGCGGACTGGGACCGGAGCAGATCCTTGCTGCCGGAGATCCGCAGCACCGCCTTGGCTCCCGCCTCCGCCAGACGGGTCCGGAACTTCGCAAGCTCATCGGCATCCATCGTCATGGGTGCCAGGGAGCCGTTGGACAGCAGCCGGGCGCTGGACAGCACCACCACATCACAGCCGTCGATATTGGCCATCTCAAAGGATCCGGCGACGCCGATCCGCTCAGGGCTTCTTCCGGTGCAGCAGCGGTAGACCCGCATCAGCATGGCCACCGCCTGTTCCCGGGTGGCGGTCTGATCCGGAGAGAACGTAGCGGCGCTGGTCCCGCCGGAGATCCCCAGATAGTAGGCCATGGTCAGATATCCCTTGTTGGAATCCACATCCGTAAAGGGGCAGGACAGACCCTGATCCAGACCGGCCATGGAAGTATAGCCCAGGGCGCGGATCAGCATGACGGCCATTTCCTCCCGGGTGATGGGATCATTGGGCCGGAACCTGTCGCTCTGCAAAGTCACCGCGCCGTTGGCGCAGGCGGTCTCCACGGCGCTGTAGTACCAGGCGCCGGTGTCCTGGACGTCGGTAAAGGTGCCCTCCGCCGGGCGCACGGTCTCCCAGCCGAACAGGCGGCACAGGATCACGGTGAACGCCGCCCGGGTCATGGGATGTCCCAGTCCGAAGGTGTCCGCCGTCTCGCCCTGGACCAGTCCCGCCTCCACCGCCTGAGCGATATCGGACGCGGCCCAGTATCCGGCGGGTACGTCGCGGAATTTCAGGGACACAGCCCCGGACGGCGTCACCGCCAGAGTGCTCACCAGCGCACATACCAGCAGGCCGGCAAGCCAGTGTTTCAGTTTGCTCATGGGTATCCTCCTCGTCGGTAAAAGCGGCCGGCAGTCTCTGCCGAAGCCGCATATTTCCGGGATTTGAAAAACTTCCCTCCGGGTATTCTAGCAGAGAATGCCCATTTCGTCAAAGGGAAGCCGTCGTTTTTTGCCGCAGAACGCCCGTTTGCAGGCCATTTTTTTAATTTTTTGGCAATGTTTGAAGAAATAAAATTTTTTTCTTGACTTTCACGCGGTGTCTGCTATAATAATAACGCTGTCCCGTTGAGACAGTGCAAGTGAATAGATACTTGAGCAGCTATGGAGAAGTCGCCTAGTTGGTCGAGGGCGCATGATTGGAAATCATGTAGGCCCCTAAAGGGTCTCGAGGGTTCGAATCCCTCCTTCTCCGCCATAAGGTGGCAACAATTCGGATATTTTAAGCGCAACGCTTAGAATACCAAAGGGTTGCCACCTTTTATTATTTCAAATTCCGCACTCAGAAAAAAAGATATTTTCGCGTTATTTTGGTAACTGGGGAGATTCGAACTCCCCCTTTCACAGATTCAAAGGTAAAATCCTGAGAAGCGCCCTTTTTGCGGGCGCAAAATAGAGCGATTTTTCCTCAAAATTTCATACGATCTTTCAGGCGTCTGTTTGTTGGTTTCGTCGAAGCCATCAAGTAGACGCCCTTTTTCATTTCACAACTTAATCTATCACCCGGCCGGAGTATTTTTAGGGAACCTCTGATTTAATCCGCACTACCACAAAGGCTCCGGATATGGTATCATGAAACCATCAAATCAATGGTGGTGCGTAGCAATGAAGCAGGAAACCCTTACCGACATGGAATACAGCTTCCGCAAGAAGAAAACGAAGCGGGAGGAATTTCTGGAAATCATGGACGAGATCATTCCCTGGGACGAGTGGGTTGGTGTTATCGAACCCTACTACCCTATGGCAGTATTCCGCGTGGAGAAGAACAAAGGCTATACGGTGATGTCCAACCACCACCTACGGAACAAAGCCCTGTCCCTGAAAGCCAAGGGCCTGCTGTCACAAATGCTGTCCTTGCCGGAGGATTGGGACTACACCCTAAAGGGCCTGTCCCTTATCAACCGGGAAAGCATTGACGCCATCAGGACGGCGGTGTGGGAGCTGGAACGTGCCGGATATATCAG
>JALFSO010000023.1 GCA_022778785.1 Dysosmobacter sp.
CTCTCCGGCGGCCAGCTGCGCCGTGCCCACGTAGGCGTCGCCCCGGCCGATGAAGGCGTCCGGCCGCTTCGGGTCGATGTCAATGGCGGCGGTGAAGGCCAGGATGGCCTCCGCGTAGCTGCCCTCGGACAGGTACCGCACACCCAGGTCGTACTGCTCCTGCCAGGTGGGGCCGCCGGACGCGGACGCGGCGGAAGACGCCCCACCCTGGCCGCAGGCCGTCAGGCCCAGCAGCAGGATAAGGGTCAATAAGAAACTGCAAATCCGTTTCATCGTTTTCCTCCCGATTTTTACAGCCAGCCGTTTCTCCGCAATGCGTCGATCAGGCTCCCCAGCTGCTGGTAATAGGCCGTGTTGTCCGAGCTGCGGAGCATGGAGCCCGCCGTCTCGTACTCCCGCAGGGCAGGCCGGTAGTCCCGGCCGGACTGGGACTTCCCGTTCTCAATCGTGATCAGCATCATGCCCCGCAGCGCGTGGGGCATGTAGTCGTCGGGGAACATGGCCTCATAGTCCTGAAGGGCCTGCTCCGCCTTGCCGTATTCCGCCATCTCGTAATAAATCGTGTAGAGATTGGAATAGAGGTATTCCTTTGTGACGCCCAGCTCAATGACCCGGGTGAAGCAGTCCGCCGCCTTGTTCAGATAGTTGGGGTCCACGGACTTGTCGGTGTGATACGCCTCAAAGTAGGCCAGAGCCAGCATCTCCCAGAGGGTGGAGTCGTAGCGCATCCCCTCCTGCACCACCGCGGCGGACAGCAGATCTGCCGACCTGGTGGCGGGACAGGCAATGGGGGACTGGTTCACCCGTACCAGCGCGGCACAGTCCCGGTACAGCTCCCCCAGGGAGAGGTAGCACCGGCGGGCCAGAGCGCCGCCGCCGGACTGCTCCAATGCCTCCAGAAACGCGGACTCCGCCGAAAGATAGTCCTGCCGGGCGTACCAGACCTCGCCCTGGACATAGGTGGTGACGGCGGGATCGGCGCCCCTGCCGGTGAGATCCGCCAGCACGGCCTCCGCCTGGTCCGTCCGGCCCAGGCGGCCCAGACACACGGCGTAGTCCCGCAGATTGTCCACGGACAGGTCGCCGCCCAGGGCAAACCCATCCGCCGCCGCCTCATACTCCCCCAGCTCGAACCGGGCGGAGGAGACGGTCATCAGCGTCTGGAGATCCTGGCCGTGCCGCTCCATGGCCGCCGTGCCGTAATCCACGCAGTCCTGCCAGCGGCCATTGAGATACAGGGCGTAGGTCTGCTGCCGGTCCGCGTCCATCCGGTCCGGGAACAGGGAGCGGGCCTGGTCCAGAGCGGCCATGGCGCCGTCCGGATCGGCGGTGTACTGTCCGCTGGCCTGGGCCAGCAGAGCGGTATACCGGGCCTCCTTCTCCTGTCCCATCAGCAGGCGGCCGCCCGCCATCAGGCCCACGGAGGCCGCCAGCATGACGGCGATGACGGCCACCCGGATCCGTCTGGCGTTCTGATACTTCTGCCAGGCCTTGTCATAGCGGTAGATGTGGTCCAGATCGTCCAGCAGCTCGTCCACGCTCTGATAGCGGTCCGCCGGCTCCGACTGGACGCATCTGTTCAGGATGTACTCCATGCCGTGGGACAGCTCCGGTACCAGCTGCCGGGCGGGGACGAACTGATAGGGCGGCGCGTAAGGACTCTTTCCCGTCAGCAGATGGTACATGGTGACGCCCAGGGAGTAGATGTCTGTCCGGACGTCGGTCTGGGCTTTGCCGAACTGCTCCGGGGCGGCGTAGCCCTTGGTGCCGATATAGGTGGTGTCGGCGCTGGACTCCTGCTTGTACTCCCGGGCGATGCCGAAGTCGATGAGCTTCAGGCTGCCGTCCGGCTGGAGCATGATGTTGGAGGGCTTCATGTCCCGGTAGATGATGGGATGGGGACGCTGGCGGTGGAGGTAGCTCAGAACGCCGCACAGATCGCAGAACCACCGGAGACCCTGCACCTCGTCCACCCGGGTCTGCTGTTTGAGCAGCTCCGCCAGCGTGATGCCCTCCACGAAGTCCTCCACGATATAGATGCACCGGTCGTCCTCAAAGATGTCCACGATACGGGGCAGCATGGGATGCTGGAGCCGCTTGAGGATGTTGGACTCCGCCAGAAAATCGAACCGGGCGGACTGCTTGGAGACCTCCTTCACCGCCCAGCGGGTGTGGAGGCGCTTGTGCTCCGCCAGATAGACAGAGGACATGCCGCCTCTGCCGATGAGGGACCGGATCTCATAGGTGTCGTTGAAGGTGGTGGTCATGGCGGATCTCTCCTTGCGGTTTTTTCGGGGACAGGCCCGGAGTGCGTGAATGCCTTGCGGGGAAAAAGGCTGAGGACCCCTGCGGAAGCGGGGGTCCTCAGAGAATATGTCAGACTGTCGTCAGCGGGCCGCCTGCTGCTCCGTGAACACGGACAGCCTGTGCAGCAGCACCGCCAGCTGGGCGCGGGTCGTGGAGCCCTGGGGATCCATGAAATAATTTCCGGTGCCCTTGAAGATGCCGAACTGATACAGCACCTGGAAGGCGTCGTTCTCCTCCTGAGTCATCAGGTCCGCGTCGGCAAAGGCCACAGGCTGCTCAGGCAGCGCGCAGTCGATGCCCCAGCTCTCCAGGTACTTCACCAGCATCACCGCGAACTTGGCCCGGGCGATGGGCGGCTGGGCGGAGAAGGTGCCCTCCGGCAGGATGCCGATGGACCGGGCCCACACCGCGGCGTTGGTGTACCACTGGCCCTGGGCGATCTCGGGATAGCTGACGTCCGCCCAGGCGCTGAGGTCCGCCTTGTCCAGACGGGCCAGCACCGTCACCACGGTGGCGGCGGAGATCAGATCCCGGGGCTTGTACAGGTCACTGGTGACGCCGATCATCAGCTTATTCTGATAGCCCCAGTCCACGTCGGGATAGAACCAGTCGCCGGCGCTGACATCCCGGAAGATGTCCGCGGTGGTCTTGGGCGTCTCAGCGGGCGTGGAGGGAGTGGCGGGGGTGGTGGGCTTGGCGGGGGTGGTGGGTTTGGAAGAACTGCCGGAACCACCGCCGTAAGAGCCGCCGCGGTTCACGGTGTAGTTCTGGGCGGCGGTCTTCAGTTCGTTGTTGGTGTCTCCGCCCACACGGAACTCGGCGGCGATGGTGTGGGTGCCGCTGCCGGCGTTCTGGAAGGTCTGGGCGCGGATGGTGATCTTGGTGCTGCCCTCTTCGGAGTCATAGTCCGTACCCTCGGTCAGACGGCGGCCGTCCAGCCAGAAGTCGATGAACTCGCCGTAGGAGCCCTGAGAACGGAACACCTGGTCGGTGTATTCCTCCATAACGGCGGGCACACGGTCCAGCAGCTCATAGCCCATATCCGTGGACGACTCCACGTTGTCGTCGGTGTTGTCCAGGACTGTGAAGGTAAAGGTCTGGCGCATGTCGGAGAAATAGTCATAGCTGTTCTCCAGCATTACGGTGAAGGTGAAGGTACCAGTCTCCGTGGGGGTGCCGTACAGTTCTCCGTTGGGCCGGAGGGTCATGCCGGCGGGCAGAGAACCGGAGAACAGGGTATAGGTCGTCCGGTTCCAGTCGTACATGTTGCTGTTCTGGATGACCGCGCCGTAGGGGACATACTGCACGGGATCCGGCAGGCTGGAGGTGACGATGGCGGGATCACCGGAAACACCGGTGACATGCACAGCCGCCAGCACGCCGCCATTGCCGTACAGATAGACCATCTCATCCAGCAGGCCGCTGTATTCATAATCTCTGTTCAGTCGGATCTTGGCCACGCTGGGCAGCTCGCCGTGGGGAGCGTTCGCCTCATCCACATCCGCTGTGGTAAACGCGGACAGATCGCCGCCACTCAGGGTCCAGTAGCTGTCACGTTCCAGATGCTCGGCGGGGCCCTCCGTGGACAGCCCGGTCAGAGCCTCGTCACCGATGTTCGCCACGAAAATGTCGTGGGAATCGTAATCGGTGTAGCTGTCCAGCAGGACCTGCCGCTCATAAACGGGATAGCCGTCTTCGGACAGCACCGGCGGATGATTTGGGTCGTTGGCGCCGTTGATGAACAGCGCTCCGCCGCCGCTCTGCTTTTTCACGACGCTGACCCAGAAATTCTTCAGGGCAACACCGTCGTCGGACACGGCGGTGAACTGCACGGGACCGTTGGAGAAATCGTTGGAGGTGACGCCGCTGATCTGCAGGATGTTCCGGGCGTCGTAGATCCGCACGTTGCTCTGGGTGCGGAAGGTGAGCTTCACATCAGTGAGGTCGATGTCCTCCGTGGTCAGCAGGGTCTGGAAGCCGTTTTTCGCATAGCTGTCGTGTTCCTCCGGCACAGCATAGACCTGCTGGTTTGTCAGGCCGCTGATGCCGCTGAATGTGACGTAGACCCGGCTGCCGTCATAGCGGGAACGGGTCCCGTCTACGGCGCGGATACGCATAAAGCCATCGCTGGTATAACAGGTGTCTTCGCCCCAATAATTCATGCCGTCTGCCTTGACAAAGACAAAGACAACTCCGGCGCCGCTGTAATCGGCCAGATATCCGTCGCCAAACACCGCCTCCTTGACATCCGGCGCGGCTTCCAGGCGGGCCGGATCGACATTGAAAAATTCATCCAAGCTCACATCTGTGAAAGCGGCCACCTTTTTGATCTGCTCAGGGACGCCGCCGTTTCTGGAATAACAGCGGAACAGATACTGGGCATCGGCAGGATATTCTTTGTACAGGGAATAAGTCCGATGGATCGTGCCATCATCCGGAAAAGTCAGTTCACAGCTATCATCTACGCTCCGTACAGTTCCCTTATCATCGGTGGTATACAGCCCATCAAACCACCATTCGTCCGGCTCACGGACATTGACTCTTACAGACATGGATGCAATTCTCTGGCCGTCCTTGGACAGAACGATTCGATACCACCCCTGATCAGGTGAAGCATATCCGGTACCCGGATCTTCCAGGTTTTGGTTTAAAATCTGGTCGGTAATATCCACATCCTGCAAGCCGCCCTCTACCTTCATGACCTGGACTGTATCATAGAGCGGATTTGAATAATCACCCGACTGATTTACAGAAAACCCAATATAATAGTTCCTGGAATAGAAATCGTTCTCGCTCCCAGGTAGAGTATCTGGATAAATTCTAAGCACTGCAGCTATATTTACGGTGTCATCGGTGTACAATCCGTCGTCCGAATCCAGATAGTACTCATTTATCGGAATCTCCGTGCGGTTTCCGTCCGCATCCTGGTAGTACAGCTCCGGGATCAGCCACTCCTCACCGGGCGTGAGTTCAAAGGTCACGATATACCGGATGTTCTCCGTATCCAGCTGATCAGCCGTTCCTACGATAAATTCAGTCTGGATGTAACTGTCCCAGGTCTGAGGCATCAGATAAAAGGAGTCCTCATCCTCCAGAGAGGAAAAGCTCTCCTCATTATACAGCTTCCGCCACAGCACCGGATCCTTGCCGTTCAGCGTTTCGCCGCTGAAGAGTCTGGAGACGCTGAGGGGCATGCACAGCTCCGGCGGCGTCAGGCCCTTCAGGTCCACCCTCAGCTCCCGCTCCTCCAGGGGCAGCAGGCTCATGAGGGCGATGCCGGGGCCGTCGTTGGTGAATGCCTTCTCCTCCGGATAGGCCGTCACGGTCCGGCCGGCGATCTCAAAGCTGAGGCCGGTCAGGGCCGCGGGGTTGGAGACGTAGGTCTCCACGGAGAAGACGTGTCCGCCGATCTCCACGGTGTCGCCGGCGTCCATGAACCACTCGGTCCAGGTGTCGCCGCCGTAGGTGAACTGCACCTCATAGGGGAAGAAGGCGTCGGGGCCCAGATTCAGGGTGTAGTTCCCGTCCTCGTCAAAGAGGACATAGGGGACTTCGGCCGTCTCGGCCTTCTCCGGGTCGCTGCCCACGGTGACGTCCATGGTCTCCAGATTGTAGACCACCTCGTCGGGGACAGACGCGTCCGGCTGTTCCGCTGCCAGCGCTGTGACCGGCAGGGCGGAGACCAGCATCAGCAGCGTCAGCAGCGATGCCAGCCCCTTTTTCCATGTTCGCATAGGGATCCCTCCTGTTATTGATTTGCAAGAGCCAGCAGCTCCTGCATGGAATAAATGCGGCTCTGCCGCAGATTTCCCCGCATGTCGTCGAACACCAGCGTGCCGTCGGCCAGAATGTCGCACAGCCCCGGCAGATCGGCCAGTGTCTCACAGTTTTCGTCCAGCAGCAGGCCGTAGCGCTGCCCCTGGGCGGAGATGTATTCCGTGACCATGCCGTCTCCCACCTGGGTGACGTAGGTCAGATAGGCGTCGGGCTCCAGCTCCCGCACCAGCGCTCCGGTCTTCCGGTCATAGACCGCCGGCGTGCCGTGGAGCGGCGAGGTGACGCGGTAGCGGTCGGTGAGGAACTCCTCGTCCAGCGTGCCGTCGGGCTTTTCACCGGCGGTCTCCCGCAGGAGGCTGCCGTCTCCGGCGGACCAGGCCCGGACGGTGCCGTCGTTGTAAAAGACCTCCAGACAGCTGCCGTTGCCGTCCCGGCGGTACTGCTGGTCGTAGACCTGCTCCGCGTCGGGAATGGCCACGTCCGCCAGCACCGTGCCGTCCATGGCGCAGAGCCGGAAGGCGTCGTAGCGGAATAGCATGACCGTCTTTCCGTCGGCGCTGATCCGGGCCTCGTCGTGGACATACGACGGGTCGTAGGCGAACAGCTGGACGTCCGGGTGGTCCTCCAGCTTCATCACCCGCAGGGCGGGGGTGTCCCGGCTGGCCGTCAGGGCGAAGGACCCCGCCACCTGGACGAAATCCCGGGGGCTGCCGTCCGTCCCGCTTTGCAGGGAGCGGGCGCCGCTGTCGAAGAAGGTGAAGGCGCCGTCCGCCGTGGCGGTGAGGGTGTGGTCCCGGGAGCGGGCGAAGGCGGTGATGTCCGCGTCGGTGTAGGCCACCTCCGTCTGATCCCCCGTCACCGGGTCCAGCCGCACCAGAATGTTGTCGGTGCAGACGTAGATGCCGCTCTCGTCGGCCTGGACGTGGAAGGGACGCCGGGCCATGAAGCCGCCGGTCTGTTCCATGGCCTCCAGATCGATGACGGCGAACACCGACTCCTCCGCGTTGGTGGCGGAGAAGGCGAAGTACTGTCCGAAGAAGCCGCCCTCAAAATGGGTGTAATCGGAGCTGTCGTAGAGCTCCAGATCGTTCTCGCTGTCCTCCAGGTCGAACACCCGGAGAGAGCCGTCGGAAAAGCTGGCGGCCAGCCAGCGGCCGTGGGCGTCCAGGGCGAACAGATTGTCCTCCGGGTCCGCGAACACGTCGTTGGGCAGCACGCTCTGGCGCTTGTCGTGGAAGGTCACGGCCCGCAGGGCTTGGCCGCCGGCGGTGTTGTAGACGGCGGCCACGTTTTCGTCCCGGTACACGGCGGCCGCGGCGGAGCCGTCGGCGGAGAGGGCGATGGAGGTGGCGGCCTTTCCGGACCACAGCTCCCGCCCGGCGGCGAGATCGTAACAGCGCAGGGCGCCCTCGCCGGCGTAGAGCAGGGTGTCATCGTCCACGAACACCATGTCGGACAGGGCGGACTTCTCCGCCGGCAGCTCCGCCAGGGTCTCACCGCTCCCGGTGTCGAACACCGTCACAAGCCCGGCGGTCAGGACCGCCGCCCGGGTCCCTTCGGGGGACAGCACGGCCTTGATGGGCTCGCTGGGCAGGCTGAGCAGCTGATGGGACTTGAAGCCGTCGGACAGGTCGTAGACGCCCAGGGCGTTGGTCAGGGCCCGCCGGGCCTGGGCGGTATAGGGCGGATCGAACAGCCCCCGGTTCTCCGGAAGGGCCTCCAGCGCATAGGCCACGGCGCCGGAGACGTCTCCCCGCCGGAGGGCGTCGGCGGAGTACTCCGCCAGGGCGTAGGCGTTCTGGGTCCGCTCCATCTGCTTCAGGCCCACGAAGGCGGTGAAGCCGCCGGCCAGGAACACCAGCGACAGTACCGCGGCCACCGCGACGCAGCGTCTCCGGTGGCGCTTGGTCCGGGGGTCGCTGTCGTGGAGGTGCTCAAAGGCGGAGAGCATCTCCGCGGCGGTCTGCCAGCGCCGGTCCGGATCCGGATCCATGGCCTTGGCGACGATGGCCGCCACGGCGGGACTGATGCCGTCCCAGTCCGTGATGGGCCGGACCTGACAGGCGTCCCTGGCGGGCCGCTGGCCTGTCAGCAGATGGTACAGCGTGGCGCCCAGACTGTAGATGTCCGAGCGCACGTCCAGCAGGACGCCCCGGCGGCTCCGGCCGGAGGAGGCGCTGAAGGCCTCCGGCTCCCGCATGGGCACCGTCCGGAACTGCGAGGAGTTGGGGTCCTCCATGACTTCCGTCTGCTCCAGAGGCTGCCAGGACGGGCTCTCCTCCGAGCCGTAGTGCTCCGGGGAGGCGTAGCCCTGGCTGTAGCCCACCCGGACGGCGCCGGTCTCCCCCAGCGCCAGGGCAATGTTGAAGTCGATGAGGCGGATGTCGTTCTGAGGCGTCCGCATGATGTTGGAGGGCTTGATGTCGCTGTGCAGGATGCCGTGGGGCGGGAAGGTGTGCAGATAGTGCAGGGCCTCCAGCAACTGGCAGGCCCACTCGATGACCTGGGCCTGGGAGAACCGCTCTCCCCGCTTCAGGGGCTTGTCCAGACTCTCCCCCTCGATGTAGTCCATGACGGTGTAGACCACACCGTCCTCCACCACGAAGTCATAGACCTGGGGAATGTAGGTGTGGCTCAGGTTTTTCAGGGTATCCACTTCCCGGCGCAGCGTCTCGGGCCGGGCGGAGAGGGTCCGGCGGTCCGCCTTCAGCACCACGAATTTGCCCAGGCGCAGATGCCGGCCCAGATAGACGACGCCGCCTCCGCCGGAGCCGATCTGGCGGAGGATCTCATAGGTCGATGCGATGATCTGAGACATGGTTTCTCCTTACCGCGTCAATGCCGCTTTTTACCGAACTCTTCTTCCAGCTGCCGTTTCAGCCGCTTTCCCGACAGGCGCAGAATGACCGCCGCGGCGATCCCCGCCGCGGCGGACGCCGCCATGAGCAGGATGCCGCCGTAAAAGAGCAGTTCGCTGCCGGTCCATGCCGCCATGACCGTCACTCCTTTCCAACATTCCGCCGTCACAGGGCGGTCCACAGCGTCCGGACCAGCAGCGCCAGGATGCCCAGCGTGATGCCGAACGAAAACCGGAAGCTGCCGCTGTCCGCCTTCATCGACGCCGCGTAGGGCTGGAGGCTCCGGCTGTACCAGCAGAGCTTGCAGTATGTGAGGAAATATTTCAGCCGCTCCCGTCCGTTCTTCCGGAACAGCAGCACGCAGACCGCCAGCACGCCGGCGGCCAGGATGCTGTACGCCAGGGCAGAGAGGGCCATGGGCCAGCCCAGCATACAGCCCACGGCCATCAGGGCCTTCACGTCCCCCGCGCCCAGCATCCGCAGGGCGAACAGCGGGAACAGGCACAGCATCACCAGTCCCCCCGCCAGAGCCGACAGAAGGCCCCGGGGACCGGACAGATACAGATTCGCCGCGAGGCCCAGCGCCAGAAAGACCGCCACCGCCCGGTTGCGGATCCGGAAGGACTTCCAGTCCGTCAGGTTGGCGCAGAGACAGAACGCCAGGCACGCCAGAAGTTTCCAGATCACCAGAGGATCCCTCCTTACGGAATGATCTGCACCAGCACCGCCGAGACATTGTCCCGGGCGTCACCGGCCGCGATGCGGTCCCGGAGGGCGGCGGCGCTGTCTTCAGTGACCAGCTCCGGCAGGCTGGCCTCCAGCCGGTCCTCGCCCACGCCGTGATACAGGCCGTCGGTGCAGAGGAGAAAGAGGTCTCCGCGGCGCAGCTTTCCCTGGGTGCGGAAGACCTGCACGCGGTCAAAATAGCCCACGCACATGGTCAGGATGTTTTTCTGCCGGAAACGGACCGCCTCCTCCGGCGTGATCTCCCGGTTGCGGAGCATGTCCGCCACCAGGGACTGGTCCTCCGTCAGCTGGCACAGCCGCCGCCCGCGGCGGAGATAGGCCCGGCTGTCCCCCACGTTCAGGATGTAGTAGCGGCGGTCCAGCGTCAGCAGCACCGTCAGGGTGGAGCCCACCCGTTCGCCGACCTGTCTGCCGAAGGCGTAGGCGCTCTCGTTGATCTTGTCCACCCATTGGGCCAGGGCGTCGGGGATCACATCCTCCGGACGCCGGCAGGCGGCCAGCAGCGCGGGGAGTTCCCGGTCCCAGATCACCTGGAAGCTATCCGCCAGCAGACCGCTGACGGCCTCGCCGCGGCACAGTCCGCCGCAGCCGTCCGCCACCAGGAACAGCCCCGCCTGAAAGCCGGAGATCTCACCCTGCCGCGCCAGGACCCGGTCCTGGTTGACAGAGCGGAGGTCCCCCGGCTCGCAGCACAGGCTGAACGCCGTGTGAAGATGCCGTCTCAGCATTTGAATGTCAGTTCGATATCCGCCAGCCGGACCCGGTCGCCGTTGTGGAGCTCCGTCTCCTGATTGCTGACGATCCGCTGGCGGACGTCGTTGAGATAGGTGCCGTTGGTGGAGTTCAGATCCCGCACGAAATAGCGGCCGTCCCGCCGGACGAATTCCGCGTGGATCTTGCTCACCTTGGGGCTTGCCAGCACATGGTCCACGCTCTGGGCCCTGGAGCCCACCCGGGTGACGTCCCGGTCCAGATGGATCCGCATGGCCAGACCGTTCTCAAAATACTCCAGACAGCCCTGGCCGAAGGACTCGGGCTCGATGACGACGGTGTCCTCCTCGCCCGGCTGCGGCGCGGCAGGCGCGGGAGACGGCGCATAGACCGGGGGCGCATAGGAGACGGGCACCGCCGGTGTGGCCGCGGGCGCCGGAGCCGCGGGCATGGGAGCCGGGGCCGCGGGGGAGACGCCGGCGGGCTTTTCGGCGGAGGCCGGGGCGGAGCGGGCGTTTTTCCTGGAAGACGCCTTTTTGGCGGGGACCTTTCCCTTCTCCTTCTTCCGGTTCACGAACAGCTCCCGGTATACCACCACATCGATGCCCGCCGCCAGGATCAGGACCCCGGCGATGTAGGAGACGTTCAGTCCGCCGCCCTCCTGAAGGAAGAAGCCGGACTTGGCGGCCAGGGCGATGAGAATGACCAGAACGCCCTGGAGCGCCGTGAACAGCACGGAGCCGTTGGAGGCGTCCTTCTTTCCGGACTTCTCCGGCTTGGCGGGCTTCTCCTTTTTACCGGCCTTCTTTTTGCCGGTTCTGTTCCCTGCCGGGGCTGATGCGGGCGCGGGAGACGGCGCGGGAGCAGGCGCGGGCGCCGGTGCGGGCGCGGGTGCGGGTGCGGGCCGCGGCTCCTGAGGGGCGGCGCTGAACACCGGCGGCTCCGGCTGTCTGACCGGCTGCGCCGCCGGCTTCCGGACGGCATGTCTCCGCTTCTCAACTTTCTCCGCCAGACGTTCCGCCGTCAGACCCCGGTCGTTGGTCAGATCCAGCAGCCATTGCAGGAAGTTGTCGCTGGTGCTGGCCACGCGGCTCTCCAGCACCAGATTCTGCACGAACCGGCGGAAGCTCTCCAGTCCGTCGTCCTCCGTGTAGATGGGCAGATAGACGAAGCTGGGCTCAAAGCTGCCGGTCTTGACAAAGATGTACTCCTCATCCAGCAGCAGGCCGCGGCCGAACAGCTGGTACTCCGGCAGCTCCAGATAGCTCTCCGCCAGGCCGGAGAGCAGGGTCAGAAACTCCTCCTGCTGCATCTTCTGCCGTGCCAGGACCTGCGCCAGGGACAGCCGGGACGTCACGTTGTAGCAGATGCGGACGCTGTCGTCCTGCTGGTATTTTCTGGTGTTCAGCAGATGGGACACGGCGTTGTTCTCCAGCATCCGCATCTGGTATTGGATCAGGTCGCCGCTGTTCTCCAGAACGGCCACCAGGAAGCTGGAATTTGCCTCCGCCTCATAGTGAAAGGTGTATTTGGGTTCCATAGGTCTCTCTCCTCACATCATAAATTCCAACAGAACGCCCATCAGCAGGAACGGCATGAAGGGCAGCTCCGTCTTCAGGTTTTTCTGTTTTCTCACCATGCCCAGCAGCCCGTACAGCATGGCCGCGCCCAGGGACAGCAGCAGGACCTCCATCCAGCGGGAGAGGGGGAAGTACAGCGCCATGCAGGCGATCATGCGGGAATCCCCCATGCCAAGCCCCGGCTTCCTCCGGGAGATCAGGAACAGGACGCCCAGCACCGCCAGAAACAGCAGGCAGTTCCCCGGAAAGCTGATCTCCGGACGAAGAAAGGCGCTCACCGCGCCGCCCAGCAACAGCGCGTAAAAATGGACGTCGTAGACCATCTGCTCCAGCAGGTCGGTGACAGCCGTCAGAAACAGGCCGTTGGCCAGAAAAAACCAGGAGCAGGCTCTGACGGGGGAGGGATCCGGCAGCAGGGCCGCCGCGGTCCACAGATTCACCCCCAGCGCCATCAGCAGGCAGATCCGCCGCCGGGCACCCTCCAGTGAAAATGGCCTCCGGGACGTCAGCGCCGCGTCCGCGCCCCAGCTCAGTGCCGCCAGCGCGGCCAACAGACCCATCATCCGCTTCCTCCTAGTTCTTGCCGGGCTCCCCGTCGGGCTTGCAGATCTTGCAGGCCGTGAAGCCCTGCTTTTTCGCGCTGTTGACGGTGGTCTCCATCTTGCTACTCCACAGCAGATGGCAGTCCTTCGTGTGATAGCGCTTTCCGTTGCCGCCCGTGGGGATCCAGACCCGCTTCTCCTTGCCGAAGAGCAGGTTGCTCAGGTCGATGCCCTCCGTCCGCTCGGGCCCTTCACTGGTGCCGGTGAGCCAGGCGTGCTCCACGGAGACGCTCCGCAGCGTTATGGTGAAGGAGGGGAGGAAGGGAAGGGCCAGCTCATAGGGGTATTCCAGGCAGAGCACCACGTCCTCCGCGTTGAAATTGCCGTCCGTTCCGGAGGCGGAGGAGGCCGGCGACGCGGTCAGGCTGCCGTCTTCGGACAGGGAGAGGCTGCCGGTGTGCAGGTGCTCAAACTCCGCCTCGGTCTCCGGGATCTTGGCCACCCGGAGGGTCAACTTCTCCGGGTCGAACCGGAGGCCGCAGTTCTCCACATACCCCTGGATGAGCTTTCCGCAGAGGTAGTTCACCGTGTTTCCCTTGATCTCGTAGACGGCCCCCTTCAGGAGTTTGACGGCGGTGCCGCCCACCAGCCCCTTGCAGATGCTGGAAAAGCCGGATTTCAGCACCGTGTCGGGATCGCCGCCCAGCAGGTCCGACACCACGGCGCTCTGTCCGGTGCCCACGATACTGGAGGCCAGGGTGGTGGGCTTCAGATTGTCCTCCATGTCCTCCAGGCCGGACTGGGCCTCGTTGAGAAAGGAGATGGGATAGGCCGAGGTGGCGATGATCTTGGCGGTCTCCACCGTGGCGTTGTTGAGAACGGTCATCATCAGCACCAGCTTCACCAGGGTCAGCAGCAGAAACATCACCATGATGAACACCGTGAAGGAGATGACGGCCTCCACGGTCAGGGAGCCCCGTTTCTTTCCGCTCATGTCGCCGCCTCCTCAATAGCCCATGTCCACCGTCTCGTGGACCAGAAATCTTCCATTCTGAAGAATGGGATTGTCCTCCGGCAGGACCGATTCAAACATGGGAAGTGTCAGCATCACCAGGTCCACCTCCACGGTGACCTCGCCGTGGATCCGGGTCTGGAGCGTCTGGGGATCACCCCAGCCCTGGGCGGTATAGGTGTCGGACATCATCAGCTGGATCCGGTCCATCATCCCGCTCCGGGCGCGGGCGTCCATGCCCTCGATGAGCATGGCCAGGCGCAGGTGGTCGGAATAGGTCAGGCGGAGCTTGTCAAAGGAGGGACACAGGGCGCAGGACGCGGAGGTGCTGCCGTCGGTGGTGAAGATCAGCTGGAACATATCCCGGATGGTCTGCACCGCCGCCTCGCCCAGGGCGATGAGCATCCGGGAGACGATCTCCGGGCAGGTGCTGGTGCACATATAGTCCACCCAGTTGATGCCCAGCCGCAGCATGGCGATGTCCATTACCGTCTTGGTGATGCAGGCCGCCTGGGAATCATAGGCGGAGCCGCCCCGGGTGCTGCCGTTGAGGATGTACTCGATCTCGCCCACCTTGAAATGCCGGCTGTCCCGGGAGGTCTGGGAGGTCAGGAAGCTGAAGTTGCTGAACACATAGTCCGTCAGCAGCATGGACTCCCCGGCCCGCTCCGGCTCCGTCACCAGCGTGACGAGGCTCTTGCCGGTCAGCAGCAGCCGGTCAATGGTGTCCCAGGCGCCCTCCAGCGCGTCGTCCAGGCCGAAGGAGAACTCCTGGTAGGCGCTTCCGCTCACGCTGCTGGCCACCTTGCCGAACTCCGACGTGGCGGACTGGAAGGCCTGGATCATGCCGGTGACAAAGTCGCCTATGTTCTCGTTGACGTTGGCCTTGTCCTTCCCGGAGACGGAGTCGGGCACCTTCAGAGACGGCGCGGAGGAATCCGCGGCGGCGATCTCCTTGTAGAGGGCGTTGATCTCATCGATCAGCTTGTCCCGCTTGTCCGTCTCGTCCTTCAGGGCTTTCTTCGCCGCGGTCTCCGCGTCCTTGGCCAGCTGCAGCGACTCCTTGGCGGCGGCAATCTCGTCGTCATAGACGGTCTTGGCGGCGCCGGTGGTGTCCTTGAGATAGTCCTCCAGCGCCTGGCCGGCCTCGTTGACCTCCTGCTCCTTGGCCTGGATCTCCTGGGCGGACGCGTTCTGGGCCCGGAGCAGCTCCAGCTCGCTCTGGAGCAGCTCCAGCTTCAACTGCAGCTCCTTTGCGGTGTCGTCCGGGTCGTCCCCCAGAATGAAGTTGAAGCGGTCCTTCAGCTTGTTTTCCTCCAGCTGCTTGACCCGGGCGGACGCCAGATTTTTCTGGGCCGTGGCCGCGTCCGCTGCGGCTTTCAGCCGGGCGATCTCCTGGTTGCAGGCCTCCGCCTGAGCAATCTTCTGATTGATCTGCTGCTTCTTGGCGGCCAGCCGGCTCTCCGTGCCGGAGATGAGGCTGTCCACATTCTGCTTTTCCTGGCTGGCGGAATTCGAGGCGCTGGGGATGTCGTCCCGCTGGCCGCCGCTGGCGGTGGAGGAGGCGGTCTCCGTCTTCCAGGAGCCGCTGGCCTCGTCCCAGTATTCCCCGGAGCCGGCGGAGACGCCGTTGAGCTTTTCCGCCTCCGCCCGGTTGACCTCGTCGAAGGTATCCCGTGCCGTGTCGATGCCCTGGCTGGCGGTCTTCGCGTCCCGGATGTTCTGCTCCATTCCGTCGAAGCCTTTAGCGTCCTCGGGAACCGTCTGGCCCTGGCGGAGCAGATTGGACACGCTGTTTCTGGCCCGCTCCGCCTGGGTGCTGATGCCGGTGGAGATCAGGTTCCGGGCCTCATTGGACAGGCGGGTCACGTCGGATTTCAGACGCTCCAGGGCGGACTTGCCCGTGTCCGCCGCGTTGAAGGTCCGCTGGGCGGCGCTGTCGCCGCCGAACATCCCCTTCAGCTTGTTCAGCACGCCTACGGAGGTGTTGACCACCGTCCGGTACTTGGAGTAGTCCTCCATGCTCTCCAGCATGGTCCCGTCTTCCCACAGCTGGCCGGAGACGGTGACGGTGATGTCCTGGTCCTGCACCTCCATGCGGAGGATGTCGAAGCCGTCGTTCCGGGACAGGGCCAGATTCGTCTGAAAGTACCGCTTGAACTGCGCCTGCGCCTTGTCCTGATCCACGCCGAACAGACCGTACTCGCTGGACATGTGCGTGTCATAATAGGAGAGCGCCGAGCGGGCCGAACTGTTCAGGGCGTTGCGGACATACCGCTTTGCCAGCAGGATCCGGCTGGCGTCGATGAACAGGCCGCCCAGCAGTGTGGTGGTGAACAGAACGATGACGAGAAATATGGTGACAGCGCCACGGGATCTTTTCATACCGCTCCTCCTCGTCATTTCATGGATTTGATCAGATCGTCCAGCTTGTCCGAGATCATGCTCCAGACCTCGCCGGCCAGCTCCAGACCGTAGTCCACGTTCCGGATGAATTCCGCGGGCTCCGCCACGGCGGCCCTGGCGGAGATGTGCAGGTCCAGGTCATTTCCGAAATACCGGGCGATCTCCCGGAAGGGGATGTCGATCTCCTTGGTGATGCGGACCTCCACCACCTGCTGGATCACGTAGTTGTGGAACTCCACCTCCACGGTCTCCGCCCCGTTGCCGATGAGGGTGTCGGGGGTCATGGACTTCAGCTTCTTCTCCGCCCAGTTGCAGATGTACGTCTCCTTGTCGGACACGGACTGGCCGCCGGCCAGCTCACCCACCCGGTAGTAGAGCCCCTGCTGATCCTTTGAGGATACATTGCCCTCCAGATCGTGGGCATTGTCGGACCACATCACGGCGCCCTCCTGGGCGGCCTGGGTGGCCACGTAGTACATGACCGCGTTCTGATACAGCAGCAGGAAGGCCGATATAATGGTGAAGATGATAAAGATGACGGTGCTCATGACGATAACGGCTTCCAGCGTATAGGAGCCCTTTTGCTTCTTCACGCGATCACTCTCCAACATTCGGTGTTCAAAACTCCGAGTGGCCGCACGAGAGACTCATGCGGTCAATCCAGGCCTTGTGAGACCGACGCCTGTCAGAACGTATCCCCTGTGCGTTCGGCGCTAATATCGCCGGGGTCACTGAAGAACTTGTTCATCAGCTGGTTTACGAATTTGGTGATGCCGTCCTTGAAGATCAGGGCGACAGCCACCAGAACGGCGATGATGATGACGATCTCCACAGTTCCCATGCCGTCCTCCTCATGCCAGAAGCGTTTCAGATTCTCTCTCATATTCATTTTCTCCTTTCCTCTGTATTTCGCATCACGTGCCCGCCAGTGCCAGGACCGCGGGCAGTGCAACGATCATGATGATGCCCAGCAGCATGATGCTCATGGGCAGCAGCAGCTTGCTGGACGCCTTCTCGCCCAGCCGCCGGGCGGTGGCCTTCCGGGTCTCCCAGCAGTCGTCCGCCTGGGCCCGCAGCGTGGGGATGACCTCGCTGCCGCCCTTGCGGAGATTCAGCACGATCACGGAGACGAACTTGATGACCTCCTTGACCTTGCAGCGCCGGGCGAACTCCTCATAGGCCACGGACTCCGGCTTGCCGGCCTGGATCTCCGCCATGCAGACCCGCAACTCCCGGAACAGGGGGGAGGTGCTGCGGCTCTCGGCGACGATCTTCTCCCAGGCCTTGGAGATGGTGGAGCCAGCGTTCACCAGCAGGATCAGTTTGTTGACGAACTCCGGGAACTCCATCTGGATCTGCTCCCGGCGTTCTTCGATTTTGCTGTTCAGCTCCCTGTCCATCAGGAAGGGCATCCCGCACAGGACCGCCGGGCCCGCCGCCGCGAAGATGAGGGCGTTCGTGTACTCGCCGTTGGAGCAGGAGATCAGGGAGAACAGGGCGCAGAACGCGCACACCAGCAGGGACATGACCCACTTGCCGGCCCGGTGGATGGCGGCGTAGTCGTCCCGGTCCCGGGCGCCGTACAGCTCCGTCAGCTGGGACAGAATCCGGCCACTGTACCGCTGCAGCGGCTCCTGGAGAGCCTGGGGCAGTCTGTCCGTCAGGGGGACGGTCTCGTCCAGAAACAGTCCGGCGCACAGAAAGTTCTTCAGCCGGAATTCCTTTTCGTCCAGTGGCTCAATGAGCTCGTCATACTGTCCGCGGCCCTTGAGGAACGCGGTCAGCAGCGTCCCGCCGCTGAGAAGCAGCAGCACGCACGCCGCCGCAGTCGCTGCGATTCCCATAGCTACACCTCGATATCCATGATTTTTTCGCCGATGAAGAAGGAGATGACGAACATCACGATGGCGATGGTCATGACGATGGCGCCGATGGCGCTCTGGAAGACCGGCGCCATGTAGTCCGGCGAGGCCGTGCTGAGGACCGCCACCATGACGATGGGGGTGCAGGTCAGGATGCGGCTCTCGAACTTCTTGGCCGTGATCACCGTCTCGATCTCGTTTTTCGTCTCGATCTTGTCCGTGATCATCTGGGAAGTGGAGCGGATGACCTCGATGAGGTTGCCGCCGGAGCGCTTGCAGATGCGGATGACGTCGGCGAAGTTGGCGATGTCCTCGATGTGGGCCCGGGCCGCAAACTGGCTGATGGCGTCCTCCACGGTCATGTTCATCTCAATGCAGCGGATGATGTAGGCCGTCTCCCGCATGATGGGCGTGTCGGGGTCCGGATAGATGATCTCCAGGTCCCGCAGGGCGTCCCGGAAGGCGGACTCCAGGGACCGGCCGGCGGCCATGGAGGAGGACAGGGCGTACAGCATGTCCTTGAACTGCAGCTCCAGCGCCTTCTTCCGCTTGCGGATGATCTGCCGGGTCCGGATCTTCGGAAAGCGCAGGGAGGCCAGGGACAGCAGCAGCGCCAGCACGGGCTTCTGATAGAAGATCATGCCCACGGCGAAGATCACGACGGCCGCGGCCAGGATGTACAGCAGCCGCTCCCGGCCGGACATCACGTAGACGTCATAGTCCGTCAGATTTCCGGCGGTGGCCTCCTCCCCGTCCCCGCCGTCCTCCGCCTCGTCTTCTTCGAATACCTGTTCTTCGTCGTAGTCCTCGTCAACGGCGGTCCGTTTGAAAAATGGCATCCCGCACCTCCTTATACGTGGTCGCTCTCACCGGCGGAGAGGAATTTCTGGGTGTGAATCATGGGGTTTTCCGTGCGCACAAGGCTGCCGATGATCCTGCCCCGGGCGTCCTCGCCCCGCTCCTCGAAGCGGTAGAGGGGATTCAGCCGGATCTCCCCCTCCTGATAGCCCGCCACCTCCGTGATCTCCACCGTCCGGCGGGAGTGGTCCCGGAGGCGGGCCAGCTGAATGATGATGTCCACCGCCGAGGCGATCTGCTGGCGGATGGCCTCCAGAGGGATGTCCGCGCCGGTGAGAACCATGGTCTCCAGACGGCTCAGCATGTCCCTAGTGGAGTTGGCGTGGCCGGTGGAGAGGGAGCCATCGTGGCCGGTGTTCATGGCCTGGAGCATGTCCAGGGCCTCCGGGCCGCGGACCTCGCCCACCACGATGCGCTCCGGGCGCATTCGCAGGGAGGATTTGATCAGGTCCCGGATGGTGATGGCGCCCTTGCCCTCCATGTTGGCGTTCCGGGTCTCCAGGCGGACCAGGTTGTCCACGCCCCGGATCTGCAGCTCCGCGGAGTCCTCGATGGTGATGATGCGCTCGTCCCGGGGAATGAAGTTGGACAGGGCGTTGAGGAACGTGGTCTTGCCGGAGCCGGTGCCGCCGCTGATGAAGATGTTGTACTTCGCCCGCACCATGCGGTGGAGCAGCTCCGCCACCTCCTCGGTGATGGAGCCCTTTTCCACCAGCTGCTGGATGGTGAAGGGATTTTCCGGAAACTTCCGGATGGTGACGGTGGGGCCGTTCAGGGCGATGGGCGGCAGCACCACGTTGACGCGGGAGCCGTCCTCCAGACGGGCGTCCACGATGGGCGTGGATTCGTTGACGGTGCGGTTCACCCGGGAGACGATGTTCTGGATGACGTTCTCCAGCTTTTCCCGGGAGCCGAAGCTGACGTCCTTGCGGAACAGCCGTCCGTTCTGCTCGATGAAGATGTCGTCCGGGCCGTTGATCATGATCTCCGTCACGGTGGGGTCGTCCACCAGGGGCTGCAGCACGTCCAGGCCCCGCATGGAGTTGAAGACCCCGCTTTTCAGCAGCGCCTTTTCGTGGACGCTGAGATACCGCTCCCGCGCCTTCTCGCTGATGACCGTGTCGATCATCTGGCGGATCTCGTCGTCCGTCACATCCTGCGTCAGATCCAGACGGTTGGAGACGATGCGCTGTATCTGCGCGGTCAGGTCGGTGATATTGTCCATTCCGCCTCCCCCTTTTATCCGCAGAGCCGGTCCGCGACGGCGCTCAGGCAGACTGTGCCGTCCGGGCCGCCGCGGAGGATGGCGCCCGGATTGGCCAGCTGCTCCGACAGCGGCAGCATCGCCGCCGGCACGCAGGTCTGCAGGATGCTCTGCTGGCGCAGGTAGCCCTCCATTCCCGGGCCCACCCGGTTTGCCGCGAAGATCAGCTTCCCGGACAGGTCCGCCAGTTCCTCCCGCAGCCCGGTCTCCCGGACGAACTGGGCCAGCTTGTTCAGGCTGAGCATGTCCGGCAGGAAGGGCATCACGATCCTGTCGCACAGCTCCAGAAGCCGCAGCTTGTCGCTGTTGAGTTCGCTCTCGAAGTCCAGGATCACATAGTCAAACTGGCCGATCCGCCCCAGCTCGCCCAGAAGGGCCAGCTGCTCGTCCAGGGCCACCTCATTGAACTCCAGGGAGCTGTCCGGCGGATTCACGTAGGAGAAGCCCATGTCCGGGGCGGTGTACATTTTGGACAGGATGCTCAGACCCACGCCGGGCTCCTCCGAGTGCACCGCCACCAGCAGATCCGACAGGCTGATCCGGGCCTCCGCCGGCAACAGCCCGCGGGTGGAGTCGATCCGCTCGCAGTTCTGATAGAACACCTTTTTCTTCCTGGCGCCCAGCGCCTTTGCCAGCAGCAGGGCGATGGTGGTCTTTCCGCTGCCGCCCACAGGGGAGTACACGCCGATGAACTGCGTCTTCTTTCCGCCCTGGGCCAGTCCGTCCGCCTTTCCGGAGTGCTTGCCGTAGATCAGCATCACCTCTCCGATGAGACCGGCCGTCTTCTGATATTTCTGGACCAGCTCGTAGCCCTCCGGCGCCTGGCAGCCGCCGTCGGTCAGCAGGACCTTGGCGTCGGCCTGACAGCGGTCCGCGGCGGCGCAGCGCATGTTCTCCGACAGGAGCAGGATGTCCGCCCGTTGGCTCCCCTCCTCCAGGAAACGGGACAGGCTCTCCTGCCGGCTGAAGGAGTAGACCTCGAAGGAATACTGGGTGGACTTGACCAGGTAGCCGGTCATCTGTTTGAGATAGAATCCGTCCTCGTCCGCGATGACGATGCTGATTTTTTTCATACGGGGTCTCCTCTCTGTCTTTATTTGCTCTGGCCGCACCCAGCGCCCACGGGGGCCGCGCCCCGGGGATGTTCGTCCGGCCCGTCGCTCTCCGCTCTGCTGCGCCGTGTCTCGCCCAGCTGCCGCCGCAGCCGGCTGAGGGTCACGGGCGTCATGCCCAGGAAGGAGGCGATGTGCTTGTTGCTGATGAGATCGATCAGCCCGGGGTACTCCCGGAGGAACCACAGATACCGCTGCATGGCGCTGCACTGGTGCATCAGCATCTTCTCCTCCCAGTGGCGGTTCAGCGCCTCGAACAGGTAGCCGTTGTAGAGCCGCATCAGATCCGGCGAGGTCTCCAGAAGGTCCAGGACCGGCGCCATGGGGATGCTGATGAGATCGCAGTCCGTCATCGCCTCCATGCTGATCTGCGAGGGCGTGCCCAGCAGATTGCAGCCCACCGCAATGTCGCCGCACCGGTGGACGAAGCAGTCCGTCACGTCCCGTCCGTCCGCGTCGATGACGAACCCGCGCAGGATGCCCTTGATCAGCACCGGCAGCTGCGCCTGAATCTCACCGGCCTCCGCCAGAATGCTGCTTTTTTTGAGATGCTCCACCTTCGCCACAGCCGACAACTGGTGTACGGTGTTTTCATCCGTCAAATGGAGCACGCTTTCCAGAAATTCTCGTATATTCATCCGGAAAACCCCTTTTCTTCTATTGGGATATTGTATCAGTTCCTGCATTTGACAGCATTAACCTATGTTAATTCGAGGCGGATTTGGATTCCTTGATATGCCGCAGGCCGTGCCGCTCACTGAATTTCTTCAGCCAGCCGTTGATGCTGTCCGGGTGCATGGGCAGGCCGGTTTCCTGTGTGAAGACATAACCGCTCTCCTGCCAGCGGTCCCCTACCACGGCCCGAATATGATTTTGCTCTTTCTGATATGCGCGAAGGAGCGCGGCCGTTTCTTCCGGGATATTGATATACCGGCGGCTCTCCGGTGTCTTGGGGGTATCCGCGTGGATGCCGCTGTCAGAGGCCAGCAGTGTCTCGCAAATGTGGATCAGGCGGGCGTCCAGGTCGATCTGCTCCCACTTCAGTCCCATGATCTCGCCGCGCCGGCAGCCGGTGACGATCATCAGATGGACGATACAGCGCCATTTGATGGGTTCCGTTTCCAGCGCCGCCAGAATATCTGTGATCTCATTGGGCTGCTGATGCGATTCCCCTGCCGGAAAGCCCGGCAGGGGAATTTGTGCATTTACCCGATGCGGCGAATACCGTCTGCGGTCTTCTCTTGCGGCTGTGTTCCTTTCTTGAGGAACTCTATCACATTGGGATAATAGATGTAG
>JALFSO010000050.1 GCA_022778785.1 Dysosmobacter sp.
AGCGGCAGATTTTCGGACCGCATAGCGGTCCGAAAATCGAGACATTAGTCAGGCTGTCGAAAAAGTCTATGGACTTTTTCGACAGCCTGAGCCGCGCCGGGAATGTTCCCGGCGCGGCTGCTATTTGCCTTGATTGCAGAATTATTTTTTTCCGTCCTGCCCGTCAGAAGACAGCAGTACCCGCATGATCTCGCTGTACATCCGCTCCGGGGCGTCCAGGAACCGCTTCTCCAGCTGGCGGGCCATGTCCTCCCGGATCACCATGAGATTCAGGTCCATGACGCTTCCCATATCGTCGGACAGGGAGAGCGTCACGGTGAAGGTACCATTCTCCCGCCGGACGGTGGAAGCTCGGACCTGGCTCTTCCGGCGGAGCTTCCGGTTGCAGTCCGCCAGATTTTTGTCGCACCGCAGGCGGACGGAGTAGGGGAGACTGGTCTCGCAGATCTGGCTGTTTTTCAGACCCTTCTCCGTGATGGCGTAAAGCCCGTCCTGGGACAGGGTCAGATGCTCCGTCCGCACCAGATCTGCCAGACAGTCGGAGAAGTCGAAGTAGTCGATGGCGTCGTCGCACAGCGTCAGATCCAGCATGGTATCGAAGGGCACAGGCTCCACCACCCGCGCCGCGATGTACAGGATCAGAAATTTGATCTCCAGCTTGTCATGGATAAAGCCGTGGCCTGCCATGTCGTCCCCTCCCGGATCGTAAAAATTCTTTCAGACAATGAGACATTATAGCCGCTTTTTCGACACTTGTACAGAGGAAACGACGGAATTTTCACGGCCGCCTTGACGGAGGGGGGCCGAACTTGATATGCTGGGAGCAGCACTCGACCCTATTCGACGGAAAGAGGGAATGTCCTGTGGTAAAGCGTTTCTGGTGTGTGCTGCTGTCTGGTCTTCTGCTGCTGTCCCTGTCTGCCTGCGGGAAAGAGGAGACGCCCGCGGCTTCCCTGACGGCCATGGAGGCGGCGTCGTCTCTGTCCGCGCCCGTTCCGGAGCCTGAACCGGAACCCGAGCCGGAGCCTGAGCCGGAGCCGGAACCGGAGCCCACGGTGGAGAACCCCCTGACGGGCCTGCCCATGGACCCCGACTTGGAGGGCGTCCGGCCAGTGGCGGTGATGCTGAACAACCTGAAAAAGGCGCAGCCCCAGATCGGCGTCAGCAAGGCGGATATCATCTACGAGGTCCCCGCCGAGGGCGGCATCACCCGAATGCTGGCGGTGTATCAGTCGCTGGATGACGTGGGCGATCTGGGGAGCATCCGCTCCACCCGGCCCTATTATCTGGAACTGGCCCTGGGACATGACGCCGTTCTGGTCCACGCCGGCGGCAGCGTCGACGCCTACAAGGATATCTCCGCCTGGGACGTGGACAATCTGGACGGCGTCAACGGGGGCAGCGACGCCAGGATCTTCTGGCGGGACCCGGAGCGCCGGAAGACCAAGGGCTATGAACACAGCCTGCTGACCTCCGGTGAGAACATCACCGGATATCTGGACGGAAGCCGCATCCGGCGGACGCTGAAGGACGGGTACGCCTATCCCCAGAACTTCGCGGAGGACGGCACGCCTGCCGCTGGAGAGACGGCGGAGCATGTGTCCGTGAAATTCTCCAACTACAAGACGGGTCTCTTTGACTACGATGCCGCCGCCGGCGTCTACCGGATCAGCCAGTACGGCGCGGCGTATGTGGACGGCGATACCGGCGATCAGGTGAGCGCCGTCAACGTGCTGGTGCTGAAGACCTCCATGCAGGTCCTGGACAGCGAGGGACGGCTCTCCGTGAAGCTCACAGGCTCCGGTGAGGGCACGTATTTCTGCGGTGGGAAGGCCATCCCCATCCGGTGGAGCAAGGCGTCCCGGAACGAGCCGTTTGTCTATACCGCGGAGAGCGGCGAGCCCCTGATCCTGGGCTGTGGCACCAGCTACGTGTGCATCATCAACAGCGGGAGCGGCGTTGTCAGCTTCAGCTGAGATGCCTGATCATACATGGATTCCCGGGCCGGGTGGAGGGTTTCTTCGTCCGGCCCGCACCCTTTTCCAGTCCCGGCATACACTGGACTGAAAGAGGAATGCTGCCCATCGGCAGCGGGATCTTCTTCCAGTACTTAATAGGAGGTATTGCAATGCCCGAGAGAGTAGTGCCCGGCCCTGTGGAGGGGCCCGAAGGCATCCGTGAGGCAGTTTGCATTCACACGAAGAAAATCTATGATTCCTGCCGTGACAAAGACTGCATCGAGGACCTGCGCTTCTATCCCAAACTCCAGTGTGCCGACATCGTCAACCGCGCCCTGTCCGTCAAGGGCGGCTCTGCCCGGCTGCTGCACGTCTATGTGGACGTGGAGCCGGTGACCTTCAACCGGGGCTTCTACACCGTGGACCTTCGGTTCTTTTACTGCGTGACCCTCCAGGCCTACCTGTCCAGCCCCATCCCTGTGCCCGTGGAGGGCCTGTGTGTCTTTGACAAGCGGGTCATCCTGTTCGGCAGTGAGGGGAACGCAAAGATCTTCTCCTCCGAGCTTCGGGAGGGCGGCCCCGATCCCCAGATGATCCGCAAGAGCAACCTGCCCATCGCCGTGGTGGAAGCGGTGGACCCCATCGTCCTGGATGCCCACATCGCCGACGTCTGCGAGCAGCGCTGCGACTGCGATCTGGCGGAGATCCCGCTCTTCATCAGCAGCTGCTTCGACGGCGATCTCTCCACCGGCGGCGATATGCGCCGCATCTACGTGACCCTGGGACAGTTCTCCATCGTCCGGCTGGAGCGGGATTCCCAGCTGCTGATCCCCGTGTACGACTACTGCATGCCGGAGAAGGAGTGCAGCGGCGGCGACAAGGAGGACCCCTGCGGCCTGTTCCGGAACATCCAGTTCCCCACCAATGAGTTCTTCCCGCCCAACACCATCCGCCGTCCGGAGACCTACGAGGACACCAAGAACTTTTACTGCTGCTGCCAGTGAGCCGGAATGCCGCGGGGATCCCCCGCGGCATTTTCACTGTCATATCCCGGACAAGTCCCTCATACAGTGGAACATGTACAAAGGGGGACGAGACTATGGAACCAAACAAAGCCATCGAATGCTATGAACAGGCTGCGGCGGTGCTGCCCTCCCGGCTGCGGCGGGCGGCGCTGGCGGAGTCCCGGGAGCACCGGGCTATGGCGGAGGAATTCCGTCTGCGGACAGGCTATCCCATGACGCTGCTGCTGCCGGAGGGAGAGTACGCAACCGGCGTCTCCGTGGAGCCGGGAGATCTGGAGGCCCTGTGCAATCAGGCCACGGAGTTTTCCCGCTACGCCGCCATGGAGACGCTGCGGCGGGGCTATCTCTCCATCCGGGGCGGCGGACGGGTGGGCCTGTGCGGCTCCGCCGTCATGAAGGAGGGGGAGTGCGCCAACATCCGGGACTTCTCCTCCGCCTCCATCCGCATCGCCCGGGAGAAGCGGGGCGTCGGGGAGGACGTGGTCCCGCAGCTGTTCCGGGAAGGACAGTTCCGAAGCACGCTGATCCTGTCTCCGCCGGGCGGCGGCAAGACCACCCTGCTCCGAGACCTGATCCGATGCCTGTCCGAAGGGGGCGGAGAGCGCCCCGGTCTGCGGATATCCCTGGCGGACGAGCGGGGGGAGGTGGCGGTGCTGTGGCAGGGGGAACCCCAGATGGATGTGGGTCCCCGAACGGACGTGCTGGACGGCTGTCCCAAGGCGGCGGCCATCCCCATGCTGCTGCGGGCTATGAATCCCCAGGTCATCGCCGTGGATGAGATCACCGTCCGGGAGGACATCCGGGCCATGACCATGGCCGCCAACTGCGGCGTGGGGCTGCTGGCAACCATCCACGCCGCGTCGGTGGAGGAGCTGACCCGGAAGCCCCTGTACACGGAGCTGCTGGCGGCGGGCGTCTTCTCCCTGGCTGTGGTCATCCGCCGGGAGGACGGCGGGGCGCGGCGCTATCAGGTGGAGGAACTGCCATGCTGAAATTGCTGGGAAGCCTGTGTATCCTCGCCGCCGGGGGAATGGCGTGGATGGACCGACGCCGGACCTTCCGGCAGACGTTGGAGACGCTGACGGAGCTGCTGGCCGCCCTGGAGGAGATGGAGGGCGCCATCCGGCTGGAACGTCTGCCCATGCCCCGGCTGCTGAGCCGGGCGGCGCTCCACCGGGACGGGCCGGTGGGGATGTTTTTCCAGACCGTGGTCCAGACGCTGCGGCGGAGTGAGGATCTGGCGCCGGCCTGGCGGCAGGCCGCGGGTGAGCTGCCCCTGTCGGAGCGGGACCGGAGTGCCCTGGCGGAGCTGGGGGAAAAGCTGACGGGTGACGAGACCAGAGCCTGTCAGGGGATCCAACTCGTCAGCCGGACGCTGACGGCCTCTCTGGAAAATCTGCGGAAGCAGCAGCCGGAGCGGGAGAAACGGGGGGCGGCCCTGTGGTTCTCCGGCGCGGCGCTGCTGATCATCTTACTGATTTGAGGATAGCCGATATGGATGTAGACCTGATTTTCAAGATCGCGGCCATCGGGATCCTGGTGGCGGTGCTGAACCAGCTGCTGATCCGCTCCGGCCGGGAGGAGCAGGCGCTGATGACCACCCTGGCGGGGCTGGTGGTGGTGCTGATGATGATGGTGCAGGAGATCAGCAACCTGTTCGAACTGGTCAAGACCCTGTTCCATTTCTGACCATGGAGACGGCATTGCAGATCACGGCGGTCTCCGTGCTGGCGGCCCTGCTGGGCCTGCTGCTGAAAAAGGGCAGCCCGGAGCTGGCCATGCTGCTGACGCTGGCGGCGGTGACGGCGGCGTTCCTGTGCCTCACGGGACTGCTGGAGGAGCTGATGGACTTCCTGGAGGAGCTGTCGGCGGCCACCGGCGTGGACGGGGAGTTGCTGGCACCGTTGTACAAGACCATCGGCATCGCCCTGGTGGTGAAGATGGGCGGCAGCCTGTGCCGGGACGCGGGGGAGTCCGCCCTGGCCTCAGTCATCGAGACGGCGGGGACCGTCTGCGCCCTGCTGGTGGCGGTGCCTCTGTTCCGGACCGTATTGCGGACACTGCTGGAGTTGATGAACGGATGAAAAAATGGCTGCTGTGTCTGCTGCTGGCACTGGTGGTCCTGACGGCGCCCGCCCTGGCGGCGGAGGTGCCGGAGGAGCTGACGGACGCCCTGCCCCGTGAGGCGTCGGAACTGCTGCGGGATACGGATCTTCAGGACGGCCAGGGCTTTCAGTCCGGCGTGACCTCCATTCTGGACAAGGTCTCCGGCGAGATCGGGGACATCCTGCGGGAGCGGGTCCGTGGTGCGGCGATGGTGCTGCTGATCGTCCTGCTCTGCGGAGTGGTGGACGGCGCCCGTCAGGGCGTCGGGGACGCCGGAGTGGATCTCATGCCCCTGGCGGGGGCGCTGTCGGTGACCATGGCCAGCGCCGGGAGCCTGGACTCCCTGATGGGCCTGGGCGCCGGGACCATCGACACCATGAGCGTCTTCTCCAAGGTCCTGCTGCCCACACTGGCGGCGGCCACCGCCTCCGCCGGCGCCCTGGGCACTGCCACGGTCCAGCAGGTGACCACGGTGTTCTTCGTGGACCTGCTGCTCCAGCTGATCCATGGGCTGCTGCTGCCCCTGGCGTATCTGTACATCGGCGTGCTGACGGCGGGGGCCATGCTGTCCGACGGACGGCTGTCCAGCCTGGCGGAGATGCTGAAAAAGGCCGTCACCTGGACGCTGAGCGCGTCCCTCATCGTCTTCACGGTGTATCTGTCCATCGCCCGGGTCATCTCCGGCAGCGCCGACAGCGCCGCTGTAAAGGTGGCCAAGGCCGCCATCTCCGGCACGGTGCCGGTGGTGGGCGGCATCCTGTCCGACGCGGCGGAGACCGTGCTGGCGGGGGCGGGACTGCTGAAAAACACCATCGGCGTCTTCGGACTGCTGGCGGTGCTGGCCATCTGCGCCCTGCCGTTTTTACAGTTGGGCATCCAGTATCTGCTGTACAAGCTGGCGGCGTTCCTGGCAGGGACCATGGGTCCGCCGGGACTGTGCAAACTCATCGACGGCCTGGCCGGGGCCTTCGGCCTGATCCTGGGCATGACCGGCACCTGCGCACTGCTGCTGTTGGTATCCATCCTGTCGTCCATCGCGGCGGTGGTGCCATGAGAGGAGGGAAGAAGGCATGATTGAGGCCCTGCGAAGCTGGCTGACGGCCATTCTGGCCACGGCGGTGCTGCTGTCGGTGGCGGAGAAGCTGATCCCGGAGGGCTCCGTGCGAAAGATCGCCTCCATGACCGGCGGGCTGCTCCTGCTGACGGTGCTGGTGCGGCCCATCACCAGCCTACGGCCCGATAGCTTTTCCCTGGATATGGGGGACTACAGCCGGGCCGTCCAGGAGCGGCAGGCGGAGCTTCAAGCGGAGAACGAGAATGCGCTGTCGGAACTCATAGCGGAGCGGACAGCCGCATATATATCGGACAAAGCGGCCTCCCTGGGCATCGACTGCCGGGCGGAGGTCACCACGGCGGCGGGGGAGGACGGCGTGCCTCGCCCGGACCGCGTGGAACTGAGCTGCGGGAAGTCGGCGGCGCTGTCGGCGTATATCGCGGAGGAGCTGGGGATCCCGGAGGAAAGGCAGGTTTTCCATGGAGACGGATAAGCGAGCGGAGAAATTCCAGACGTTCTGGGGAAAGTACAAATTCGTCCTGCTGGTGCTGCTCATCGGCGTGGTGCTGCTGGTGTGGCCCGCCGGAAACGGGATCGCCCAAAAGGTGGAGGCGTCCGCCGCTCCCGCCGCGGCGCGGACGGAGACCGCGGACGACATGGAGGAACGGATGGAGGCCATTCTGTCCAGGATCGACGGAGTGGGCGAGCTGGAGCTGATGCTGACCGTGGAGAGCACGGGCCAGCAGGAGTTCGCCGTGGACACGGAGCTGCGCTACAGCGGCCAGACGGCCGCGCCGGACGACTACTCCCGGCGGTCGGAGACGGTGGTGGTGTCCGGCAGCGGCGGGGATACGCCGGTGGTGGCGCGGAACATCTGTCCCACGTACCGGGGCGCGCTGGTGGTGTGTCAGGGCGGCGGCAGCGCGGAGGTGAGACTGGCGGTGACTCAGGCGGTGTCCGCCCTGACGGGCCTGAGTTCAGATCGGATCACGGTGGTAAAATGTCAATAGTCATATGGAGGAGGAAGCGTACCATGCGGAGAAATTGGAGACGGAACGGCGTGGTGGCCGCCATGCTGGTGCTGGTGGGCGCCGCCGTATTTCTGAACTGGAAATACACCGGAGAGGCCGGGGAGGCCGCCGCCCAGGAGGCGGGGACCAAGATCCTGGGCCAGTCCACTCTGGTGTCCGGCACCGGGGACGCCGCGGCCGGCTCCGGCGGCGGGGATCTGGCGGCGGACGGCGCGGACGGTGAGGCTGTCTACACCGGCTCCGATTACTTCGCCTCCGCCCGGCTTACCCGGCAGCAGGCCCGGGACAACGCCATCGACCTGCTGGAGAAGGCAGCGGGGGAGGAGGGCGCCGACAAGGCCGTGGCCAACGAGGCGTCCCAGGGGATCCAGGTGCTGGCGTCCTACACCCTGACGGAGGCCCAGATCGAGAATCTGGTCACCGCCAAGGGTTACAAGGACTGCGTGGCCTTCATGAACGACGACAGCGTCAGCGTGGTGGTGGCCACGGACAGCGGAGAACTCACCGGAGAGGACGTGGCGAAGATCACCGACATCACGAAATCCGAGACCGGCTATCCCGCCGGCAGCATCAAGATCATGGCGGCCAACTGAGGGCGCTGGAAATTCAACGAAATTCCTGTTGTAATTTCATCCTGTCCATGGTATATTAAGTTTGCTATAGTATGGAACGGTGCCGCCTGCGGGCGGCTCCGGTACAAAGGATAAGGAGCGAATCGCGTGATGAGTGAGAACAGGGATTACCTGACCCTACCGGAGGAGAACGGCAGCATCCATATCGCGGAGGAGGTCATCGCCGCCATCGCCGTAGGGGCCGTCCGGGAAGTGGAGGGCATCTCCGGCATGATGACCGGCATGGGCAGCAGCGTCACCGATCTGGTGAACAAAAAGAGCGCCCAGAAGGGCACCCGGGGCGTACGGATCGACATGACCGGCGACACGGTATCTCTGGACCTGTATGTGATGGTGCAGTACGGCGTCGCCATTCCCGAGGTGGCGGAGAACGCCCAGAAGGCCGTCATGAGCGCCGTGGAGGCCATGACCGGCTGCATCGTGGGCGCCGTCAACATCCATGTGGGCGGCATCACCATCGCCTGAGGGCCGGAGAGGAACGAGAGAAGATGACACGAAACACCGCACGGGAGATCGCCGTGCACCTGTCTTATGAGATGAATTTCACAGACCAGCCCATCGACCAGCTGCTGGACCAGCGGCTGACCAATGAGCAGTTCGCCGCTCTGGCGGAGGAGGATGCCCTGTACACCGAGGCGCCCAACGCCAAGCAGGACGCCTATATTCGCCGTCTGGTGAAGGGCGTGGCGGAGCATGCGGCGGAGCTGGACACCTACATTGCCAAATACGCCAAGGGATGGAGCTTTGCCCGCATCCCCCTGGTGGCATCCGCCATCATGCGGGTGGCCATGTTCGAGATCCTGTATATGCCGGACATCCCCAACGGCGCCTCCATCAACGAGGCCGTGGAGATCGCCAAAAAGTATGAGACGCCGGAGACGGTGAAGTTCATCAACGGCATCCTGGGCAGCTTTGTGCGCCGGGAGCTGCCGGAGGAGAAGCAGTCCGCCCCGACGGAGCAGTAAACGCGTGAAGATCAGAACCACCGGACCGGTGGTTCTGATTTTTTACGGCACGCCCCGTTCATATCCCGTTAAGGGGCCGCACTTACGGTCCGTTTCTCTCCACCCCGCATAAGATGGGCAGAGAGGAGGAGTGTCTGTGGAACATTATTTGCTGATCGCACAGTCGGTGACGCTGGCCCAGCGGATGGAGCGGACGCTGAGCCGCGCCGGTATCCGCGGGGGCGTGCTCCGTACGCCGATGGAGCTGTCGGAGGGGAAGGGCTGCACCTACGCGGTACAGCTGGAGCCCTCCGCCCTGCGTGACGGGCTCAATGTGCTTTCCGGGGCGGGAGTTCGCCCTGTTCAGATATTTTACGCGGGACCCAACGGATATCGGGAGGTGGCGGTGTGATCTATCTGGACAGCGCTGCCACCAGCTTCCAGAAGCCCGCCTCGGTGGGGCGGGCCATGACCTGGGCCATGGGGGCGCTGAGCTCCCCCGGCCGGGGCGGCTATCAGGCGGCCATGCGGGCGGCGGACACGGCCCTGTCCTGCCGGACGGAACTGCAGGAGCTGTTTCACGTCCCGGAGCCGGAGCAGGTGGTCTTCACGCTGAATGCCACCCACGCCCTGAATATCGCCATCAAGAGCCTGGTGCCCCAGGGAGGCCGGGCGGTGATCTCCGGATATGAGCACAACGCTGTCACACGCCCCCTGAAGGCTCTGGGGGCGGAGGTCACCGTGGCCCGGGGGAGCCTGTTCCATCCCGACGAGGTGCTGGAGGCCTTTCAGAAGGCCGTGAAGCCGGGGGTGGACGCTGTGGTCTGCGCCCATGTGTCCAACGTGTTCGGCTTTGCTCAGCCCCTGGACGGCATCGCCGCTATCTGCCGGGAGCAGGGCGTCCCCCTGATCGTGGACGCCTCCCAGTCGGCGGGGATCCTGCCGCTGGATCTCCAGGCTTTAGGGGCGGCCTTTCTGGCGATGCCCGGCCATAAGGGTCTGTACGGCCCCCAGGGCACCGGCGTTCTGATCTGCGGGACGGACGTCCCCGTCCATCCATTGCTGGAGGGCGGCACCGGCAGTTTCTCCCAGCAGCAGGAGATGCCGGACTTTCTGCCGGACCGTCTGGAGGCGGGGACCCACAATATGCCCGGCATCGCCGGACTGCTGGAGGGCGTCCGGTTCGTCCGGAAACGGGGCGTTTCCAATATCTGCACCGCGGAGCGGCGTCTGGCCGCGCTGACAGCGGAGGGGCTGCGGCGTCTGCCGGACCTGGAGGTCTTTGCGGAGCCGGATCTGTATGCCCAGACCGGCGTGCTGTCCTTCCGGAGCCGTGGGATGGACGCGGAGGCCCTGGGCGCCGCCCTGGCGGAGCGGAATATCGCCGTCCGGGCGGGGCTGCACTGCGCACCGCTGGCCCATGAGAGCGCCGGGACATTGAAGACCGGCACGGTGCGGCTCAGCTTTTCCGCCTTCAACACCCGGGAGGAGGTCTTCCGCCTGCTGGATGCTGTGAAGGCGATTACGAAGCCAAAATGAAGGCGGATCGCCGCCTGTTTCCGGCGTCTGTGCTGTGCCTTGGTCCGGCTGGGAAACCTTCCCACCGGACCCCACAGCATGAAATATTGAATATACCGTGAATTTTGGTGGAGTTCACCTTGAAATTTCCCCGTACATTGAATATAATATGGATATTCATGGCCTGGAAGGGAAGATGATGTGAAAATGGTCTCTACGTGGCTTACATGGCTGCTCCGATACGTGCGGATGATCCGGATCACGGATTATCTGGACATGCTGATCCTGGCGGCGGTCATCTACAAACTGCTGACGCTGGTCAAATCCTCCCGCATCGCCAATTTGGTGAAGGGCGTGTTTTTCTTCCTGGCCGCGCTGTGGCTGTCCACGGTGCTGGAACTCCACTCCATCAGCTCCATCATGGGACTGCTGGTGAACTGGGGCGTTCTGGCACTCATCATCCTGTTCCAGCCGGAACTCCGGCGGATGCTGGAGGAGCTGGGCAGCCGGAAGTTCAACTTCCTGGGCCTGTTCTCCCGGGGCGAGACGCTGACCACCATGGAGCACACCATCGGACAGACGGTGGTGGCCTGTACGGAGATGTCCAAGTCCCGTACCGGCGCCCTCATCGTCTTCGAGCGGGAGATCCTGCTGGACGACATGGTCCGCAGCG
Source organism: Dysosmobacter sp. (assembly GCA_022778785.1). Lineage (GTDB taxonomy): Bacteria > Bacillota > Clostridia > Oscillospirales > Oscillospiraceae > Oscillibacter. The sequence goes on from JALFSO010000050.1 coordinate 10,942, forward strand.
GCACGGTGCTGGACGCCACGGTGTCCGGCGAGTTGCTGAAGAATATCTTTTTCGTCAAGGCGCCCATGCATGACGGCGCGGTCATCATCCGCCATGGGCGGCTGCTGGGTGCCGGCTGCATGCTGCCCCTCAGCAAAAATGTGAACCTCTCCCGGGACTTGGGCATGCGCCACCGGGCCGGCATCGGCATGAGCGAGAACTCCGACGCCGTGGTGGTCATCGTGTCCGAGGAGACCGGTTCCATCTCCGTGGCCATCGGCGGTATGCTGAAGCGCCACCTGATGCCGGAGACCCTGGAAAACCTGCTCCGTAACGAGCTGCTGCCCCAGGAGCCCCAGGAGCAGGACAAGCGCCGGTTCAGCCTCCCCGGCTGGCTCCGTTCCAGAAAGGAGGACGGCGATGAGAAATAATCAAGGCGATAAGGCCAACGCGCTGTATATCCTGATCTCCATCCTGGTGGCCATTGCCATCTGGATCTATGTGGACAGCTCCGGCAACGGCGGCAGCGCCTATGAGACTACGGTCTCCGTTGAGAACATCCCCGTGGAGTTCTACGGAGAGGACACCTATCTGGCGGACAAGGGCCTCATGCTGCTGGACGATACGGAGAGCACCGTCAGCGTGGAGGTCTCCGGCTCCAAGACGGCCCTGATGAAGCTGGATGTCTCCGCCATCCGGGTCCGGGCCGACGTGTCGGACATCACCTCCACCGGCACCCAGAGCATCAGCTGGCGGGTGATCTTCCCCACCAGCTTCGACAGTAGCAATGTGTCCTATAAACCCAAGAAGCCCAGCACCTACGCCGTCAGCGTCAATGTGGGCGAGCTGTACCGCAAGAGCGTGGACGTCCGCTGCGACATTCAGGGCGCCGTGGCGGAGGGCTATATCGCCGGCGAGGTCCAGTGCCAGCCCAACGTACTGGAGCTGCGTGGCCAGCAGGCGGAAGTGGAGAAGATCAGCTACGCCAAGGTGGTCCTCCCCATTGACAACATCAGGGAGACCACCACCCAGACCCTGACCTACAAGCTGTACGACGAGAATGACCGGGAGGTGGACAGCGTCAACGTCCACCCGGTGACGGACCGGATCCAGGTGGTCCTGCCGGTGAACGTCATCAAGGAGCTGCCGCTGGTCATCAACTTCGTGGAGGCCCCCGGCTCCAGAGTAGCGAACCTGGATTACACCATCGAGCCCCTGTCCGTCACGGTCTCCGGCGACGCCGCCCTCCTGCGGGACGTGGATTCCATTGTGCTGGAGGAGAGCTTTGACCTGGAGTCCTTCAGCGGCGAGGCCACGTACAACTATCAGATCACCCTGCCCGACGGCTGCGAGAATCTCAGCGGTGTCACCCGGGCCACGCTGAAGATCCGCTATAAAGACCTGGTGACCGCCACGGTGACCACCAGCCGTATTGAGTATGAGAACGCGCCGGAGGGAAAGACCGTCACGGTACTGACCTCCGATCTGCCGGTGACGCTGCGGGGCACCTCCGCTGATGTGAACGCCGTGACGCCGGAGGACGTGATCCTGCTGGCAGACCTGCGGGACGTCAGCTCCGCCAGCGGCAGCTACACTGTTCCGGTGGAGGTCCGGGTGGACACCAACGGCGACGTCGGCGTGGTAGGCACCTATCAGATCCGGATCACCATCAGCGATATCGTCGAGGACGAAGAACCAGGTATTGGAGACGAAAATGACACAGATAGCAACGGTTGAGAGAATTTTGGACGATACCCACGCGGAGATCTCGGTCCCCCGGAAGTCCGCCTGCGGGCATGACTGCGAGGAGTGCGCCGGCTGCGGCGTCTCCGGCGCGGCCGTTCACGCCAGAGCTGCCAACCCTATCGGCGCGGAGCCGGGGCAGAAGGTCGTGGTGCAGAGCGACAGCAAGAATATGATGGCCATTGTGATTCTGGTGTACCTGATCCCCGTGGTGCTGTTTCTGGTGGGATACGTGATCCCAGCCCTGCTGGGAGCGCCCACCGCCGTCCAGTACGGCCTGGCCGCCGCGGGCTTCTGCCTGGGTATCGCATGCGCCATTCTCTACGACCGGCGGCTGCGGGACAGAGGCGGCCTGCGCTTCACCATTGTGCGGCTGTTCTGAGCCGTGTTCGGATATGTGCGCCCCCCGTTGGGGCAATTGCCGGAGGAGGAACAGGCCCGGTTCCGGGCCGTCTACTGCGGACTGTGCCGCACCCTGGGAAAGCGGTACGGCCTGGCCGCCCGGTTCATCCTCAACTATGATTTCACCTTTCTGGCCATTCTGTTGTCGGATGGGCAGGAGCGGGAGGCTCCGTGCGTCCGGTGTCCGGCCCATCCGCTGAAAAAGCGGGCCTGCTGCCCGCCGGACGGCGCCATGGAGCTGGCGGCGGACGAGAGCGTCATCCTGGCCTACTGGCAGCTGCGGGACGGCGTGGCGGATCACGACTGGCTCCATGGCCTGAAATACCGGAGCGTGTCCAAGGTGCTGGAACCCGCTTACCGCAAGGCCGCGGCGGCCCGTCCCGCCTTTGACGAGAGCACCCGCCGGCAGCTGCGGCAGCTGTCGGAGTTGGAGACGGAGGACTGTGCCTCCATGGACCGGGCGGCGGACGCCTTTGCCGCCCTGCTGGCAGGCGCCGCCAAAGAGGTGGACGACCCCGTCCGACAGAGGGTGCTGGAGCAGCTTTTGTACCATCTGGGCCGGTGGATCTATCTGGTGGATGCAGCAGACGATCTGAAAAAGGACGCCAGATCCGGAAATTACAATCCGGTGGCCCTGCGCTACGGCCTGAAGGACGGGGCCTGGACGCCGGGGAGCCGCCACGACTTCGCCCAGACGCTGGACCACTCCATCCACATGATGGCCACGGCCTTCGAGCTGTGGGATTTCGGGTGCTGGCGCACCATATTGGAGAGCACGTTTTATACTGGCCTGTTCTATGTGGGCGGGGCGGTGCTGGACGGCACATTTCAGACGGCTGTCCGCAATAGAAAGAAACGCAAGAATGTAGAGGATGCCACATGAATGATCCCTATCAGGTCTTGGGCGTTCCCGAGACGGCAACAGACGCAGAAGTGAAAAAGGCATATCTGAATCTGGCGCGGAAGTACCATCCGGATAACTACCACGACAATCCGCTGGCGGACCTGGCCCAGGAGAAGATGAAGGAGATCAACGCCGCCTACGAGGAGATCAACAAGCGGCGGAGCGGCCGGGGAAGTGCCGGCGGCGCCGGAGGCTCCGCCTACGGCTACGGATATGGCGGCGGCTCCTCCTATCAGGGAGGGACGTCCTACCGGCAGGGCTACGGCGGCTATCAGCAGGGGTACGGACGGTCCTCGTCCTCCTCGGTCCTTCAGCAGGTGCGGATGGCCATCAACTCCGGAGACCTGAGCAGGGCGGAGGCGCTGCTGGCCAACTACACGGACCACAACGCCGAGTGGAATTTCCTGCGGGGGGCCGTGTGCTACCGGCGTGGCTGGATGGACGAGGCGAAGCGGTACTATCAGACCGCCTGCCAGATGGAGCCCGGCAACGCCGAGTACCGTCAGGCGCTGGACTATATGGAGAGCGGCGCCTCCGGCGCCTACCGGCCCAGCGGAAGTCCCTTCGGCACGGAGGTCTGCGCCGCCAACAGCATGTGCCTGCCGCTATGGTGCTGCGTACTGCCGCTGTGCTGCTGAGTTTTTAAGCGGACGGGCGGGGAGATGCTTCGCTGGTCCGATTTGAGGGAGGAGAAAAGATTGATCAAGAGTATGACCGGCTATGGCCGGGCGAGGGAGACGCTGAACAAGCGGGATATCACGGTGGAAGTCCGGTCCGTCAACAACCGGTATCTGGACTGCTCGGTGAAGATGCCCCGGATGTATTCCTTCGCGGAGGACAGCGTCAAGTCCTGTGTGCAGAAGGCCGTGTCCCGGGGAAAGGTGGACGTGTTCATCACCGTCGACGCCTCCGCCGCCGACGTGGCCAAGGTGAATGTGAACCGGGAACTGGCCGCCAGCTACGCCGCCGCGCTGAAGGAGCTGTCAGAGGTCTGCGGCACCGCGGACTATGAGGCGACGCCGGAGACGCTGTCCCGGTTCCCGGACGTCCTCACCGTCACCAAGGAGGACGAGGATCTGGAGACCGTCAGCGCCGATCTGTGCCGGGTATTGGATGAGGCGCTGGCGGCGTATAATCAGATGAGAGCCGTGGAGGGCGAAAAGCTGGCCCAGGACATCGGCGGCCGTCTCACCACCATCGAGACCCTAACGGGCGAGGTGGAGAAGCGCTCTCCGGAGACTGTGGCGGAGTACCGCAAAAAGCTCACCGCCCGGATGGAGGAGGTCCTCCAGTCCACCACCATCGACGAGCAGCGCATCCTGACGGAGGCCGCCATTTTCGCCGACAAGGTGGCCGTGGACGAGGAGACGGTGCGCCTGCGCAGCCATGTGGCCCAGCTCCGCGGGATGCTGGAGTCCGACCAGCCCATGGGCCGGAAGATGGACTTCCTGATCCAGGAGGTCAACCGGGAGTCCAACACCATCGGCTCCAAGTGCTGCGACGTAGCCATTGCCCAGGTGGTGGTGAACCTGAAAGCGGAGGTCGAGAAGATCCGCGAGCAGGTCCAGAACGTCGAGTGACGCCATGAAGCTCATCAACATCGGATTCGGCAATCTGGTGTCGGAGGAGCGCCTGTTGGCAGTGGTCAGCCCGGATTCCGCGCCCATCAAGCGGCTGGTGCAGGAGTCCCGGGAGCGGGGCATGCTCATCGACGCCACCTATGGCCGCAAGACCGCGGCCATCCTCATTATGGACAGCGACCACGTCGTTCTGTCGGCCCTAACGCCGGAAAAGCTGGCGGCCCGGTTTCAGACAGACGGCACAGAGGAGGAACACTGAACGATATGCGAAAAGGAAAGACCTTTATCATCTCCGGCCCGTCCGGGGTGGGAAAGAGCACGGTGCTGAAGGCCCTGCTGGAAAAACGGAGCGACGTCTACTTCTCCGTCTCCGCCACCACCCGCGCTCCCCGGCCCGGCGAGGAGGACGGCGTCCACTATCACTTTATGGACGCCAACAGCTTCCGCCAGCGGATCGCCGCGGACGAATTCCTGGAGTACGCGGAGTACGTGGGCAATTTCTACGGCACCCCCAAGAAGTATGTGGATGAAGCCATGGAGCAGGGGAAGGACGTCATTCTGGACATCGAGGTCCAGGGCGCCATCCAGGTGTGCAGCAAGCGACCGGAGACGGTCCGCATCTTCATCGCTCCGCCCTCCTGGGAGGAACTGGAGCGGCGGCTCACGGAGCGGGGCACCGACAGTCCGGAGAAGGTCCAGAAGCGGCTGCTCCGGGCCAAAGTGGAGTTCCAGACGGCCCACACCTACGACTACTTTGTCATCAACGACACGGTGGAGGCGGCTGTGGCGGAGCTGGATGCCATCATGACGGCGGAGCACTGCAAGCCCGCCGAGCGCATCGACATCATCAACGGTAATCCGTAATTTTTCATCAGCGCAATACGCGCAAGGAGGTTTCCGTGTGTAGGCACACGGAAACGGGAAATGCCCGGCCGCTCGCCGCTGCGCGGCAACCGCGGCCGATGGCGAAGAACCTCCTTGCGCTGGTCCCAGTCATTTTTTCATCAGCGCGAAATGCGCAAGGAGGTTCTTATATGTCCAGCATTCCGAATGAGAAAAAGGGTATGATCTATCCCGCCATGAGCAAGCTCAACGCCCGCATCCCCAACCGCTATATGCTGGTGGATGTGGTGGCCCGCCGGGCCCGCCAGATTGCCGACGAGGCCGAGGAGATCGGCGAGCATCTGGATGAGAAGCCCGTCACCCTGGCCATCGACGAGGTGGCGCTGGGAAAGATCGACGCCACCGGCATGGATCTGACCATTGAGGAGGACCGGGGCAACGTGTGACCGTTTCCCGGAAGACTGCCTGAACAAAGGGGGAGCCTTGCATGGAACGCGCCGTGATCGCCAAGGTGGCGGTAGCCGCCGCCCCCTATTCTATCGACAAGCCCTATGATTACCTCATCCCGGAGCCGCTGCTGGAGACAGTGCGGCCCGGTGTCCGGGTCACCGTTCCCTTCGGACGCGGCAATCGCGGCTCGGAGGGAATCGTTCTGACACGGGAGGATGGGGAGAAGATTCCGGGTCTGAAGGCCATTGCCGCCGCGCTGGACAGCGAGCCGGTGCTGGACGGCGAGGGTATCTCCCTGGCGCTGTTCCTGCGCCAGCGGTATTTCTGCACCATGTACGAGGCGGCGCGGACCATCCTGCCGGCGGGACTGTGGTATCAGGTCCGGGAGGTCTGGCGTCTGGCGGAGGGGCTGGACCGGGCGCAGGCGGAGGAGCTGGCGGGAAACGTCAGAGGCGCCCCCGGCGTTCTGGATGTCCTGTTTGCCAGCGGCGGCAGCGCGGAGCTGAAGACGCTGAAGGCCGCCTGCGGTGACGGCATCGGCGAGACCCTACGGGCATTGTGCAGGAAAAAAGTGCTGGTCCTGGAGACGGAGACCAGCCGGAAGATCAACGACAAGCTCCGCCGGATGGCGGAGCTGACGGTGGACGCCGAGGACGCCCTGGACGAGGCGGAGCGAAAGAAGCGGTCCGCCCCCGTCCGCAGCGAAGTTCTGCGGCTGCTGGCCTCCACGGGCCGGGTAGCTGTCAGAGATCTGTGCTATTTCACCGGCGCCACCCTCCGGACATTGAAGTCGCTGGAAAAAGCGGGCTTCGTGACGCTCTCCCAGGAGGAGGAGCTGCGGGTCCCGGAGCCGAAGACCGTGCCGGTGGGGTCGCCCATCGTGCTGAATCCGGAGCAGGAGGCGGCGTTCCGTCGCGTCAGGACGCTGACGGAGGAGAAAAGAGCGGCGGCGGTGCTGCTCCAGGGCGTCACCGGCTCCGGCAAGACGGAGGTCTATATCCGTCTGGTGCAGGAGGTGCTGTGCCAGGGACGGCGGGCCATCGTCCTGGTGCCGGAGATCGTGCTGACGCCCCAGATGATGCGGAAGTTCACCTCCTATTTCGGCGCCCGGGTGGTGATGCTCCACAGCGGACTGTGCCTGTCGGAGCGGTACGACCAGTGGAAGCGCATCCGCAGGGGAGAGGTGGACGTGGTGCTGGGAACCCGGTCCGCCGTGTTTGCCCCGCTGAAGGATCTGGGCATCATTATCATGGACGAGGAGCAGGAGAGCAGCTACCAGTCGGAAAATCCGCCCCGGTATCACGCACGGGACGTGGCGAAATTCCGCTGTGCCCAGAGCGGCGCCGTGCTGCTGCTGGGCTCCGCCACTCCCGCCGTGGAGAGCGCCTGGGCCGCCCGGGAGGGCATTTATCACCAGGAGCTGCTCCGGCGGCGCTACAATGAAAAGGCCCTGCCACAGGTCACCATCGCCGACATGCGCGGGGAGATCCGGAACGGCAACGCCGGAGCCATCAGTGAGATCCTGCGGCAGGAGCTGGAGCGGAATCTGGCGGCGGGAGAGCAGAGCATCCTGTTTCTGAACCGCCGGGGAAACAGCCGGATGCTGCTGTGCGGCGAGTGCGGAAAGGTGCCGGAGTGCCCCCGGTGCAGCGTGCCCCTGACCTATCACTCCGCCAACGGGCGGCTGATGTGTCACTACTGTGGCCACTCGGAGCGGGCCTATGACATCTGTCCCGACTGCGGCGGCCGGATGAAGCATGTCGGCACCGGAACCCAGAAGGTAGAGGAGGAGCTGCACACCCTGTTTCCGGACGCCGGAGTCCTGCGGATGGACGCCGACACCGCCGGAGGCGGGCACGAAAAGCTGCTGCGCAGGTTCGCAGAGGAGAAGATCCCCATTCTGCTGGGGACCCAGATGGTGGCCAAGGGCCTGGACTTTGAGAATGTGACGCTGGTGGGCGTTCTGTCCGCCGATCTGTCCCTGTACGTGGACAACTACCGGGCCGCGGAGCGGACCTTCAGTCTGCTGACCCAGGTGGTGGGCCGGGCGGGCCGCGGCTCCAAAACGGGCCGGGCCGTGATCCAGACCTATACGCCGGGCAACGACGTCATCCGGGCTGCCGCGGATCAGGATTACGACCGGTTTTACGAAAGCGAGATCCGTCTGCGGCGGATCCGCCGGTATCCGCCCTTCGCGGATCTGTTCACCTTTACCGTCTCCGGCACCGACGAGGGCGCGGTGCTGCGGAGCGCCGTTTGGCTTCGGGAGGAGCTGCAGCGGCTGGCGTCGTCGCCGGAGATGGCGGAGAGCCAGCCGGAGGTGCTTGGTCCCGCCCCGGCGCCGGTGGTGAAGGTCAATAACCGTTACCGCTACCGGGTCACGCTGGTGGGCCGGAACGACAGGGCCACCCGGGAACGGACGGCCTGGCTGCTGAAGGCCTTCGCGTCCCGCCGGGAACACCGCGGACTCAGCGTTTTCGCAGACTGCAATGCGATGGAATGATATGAGGAGGAGTCAAAAATGGCTTTGAGAAAGATCGTAAAAGTAGGCGACGAGTGCCTGAACAAGATGTGCCGTCCGGTGACGGAGTTCAACGACCGTCTCCACGCGCTGCTGGACGATATGCAGGAGACCCTGACGGACGCCGCCGGCGCCGGTCTGGCCGCACCCCAGGTGGGCGTGCTGCGCCGCATCTGCATCGTACTGGACGAGCAGGATGACTCCTATATGGAGCTCATCAACCCGGAGATCGTCGGCGAGAGCGGGGAACAGACCGGTGTGGAGGGCTGCCTCAGCGTCCCCGGCAAGTGGGGCATCGTCACCCGGCCCAACGTGGTGAAGGTCCGTGCCCAGGACCGGGACGGCAACTGGTTCGAGGCGGAGCGGGAGGGCCTGACGGCCCGCGCCTTCTGCCACGAGATCGAGCATCTGGACGGACATCTGTTCGTGGAGCATGTGGACCACTTCCTCACCGACGAGGAGCTGGAGACGTATATGGAGGGCGGAGAGGACGAATGAGGATCCTGTTTATGGGCACCCCGGACTTTGCGGCGGTGTCCCTGGAGCGTCTTATCGCCGACGGACATGAGATCTGCGGCGTGTTCACCCAGCCGGATAAGCCCCGCAACCGGAACAAAGTCACCTTCTCCCCGGTGAAGGAGTGCGCCCTGGCCCATGACCTCCCGGTGTATCAGCCCGTCACCCTGAAGGACGGCACGGCTCTGGAGACCGTGCGGCAGTTGGCGCCGGAGCTGATCGTGGTGGTGGCCTACGGCCGCATCCTGCCGGAGGATCTGCTGAAGATCCCCACCTACGGCTCCGTCAACGTCCACGCCTCGCTGCTGCCCAAGTACCGGGGCGCGGCCCCCATCAACCGGGCCATTCTGGACGGAGAGACGGAGACCGGCGTGTCCATCATGTACCTGGTGAAGGAGTTGGACGCCGGTGACGTGCTGCGGGTGGCGAAGACCCCCATCGGGCCGGAGGAGACCGCCCCGGAGCTGTGGGACCGTCTGGCGGCCTTGGGCGCCCAGGCACTGTCGGAGACCATTCCCACCCTGGCGGATGGCACCGCCGTGGCCACGCCCCAGGACGGGACGAAGGCCACCTATGCGGCCATGCTGTCCCGGGAGCTGTCGCCGGTGGACTGGACCCGGCCCGCCCACGCCGTCAGCTGCCAGGTGCGGGGCCTGCTGCCCTGGCCCTGCGCGTCCACCGACGTCATCAACGGCGAGCCCATGAAGCTGTACGCCGTGAAGGAGACGGGGGAGACCACCTCCGCCGCTCCCGGCGCCATCGTGGCGGCGGGAAAGCAGGGCATCGACATCGCCTGCGGCGACGGGAAGCTCCTCCGTGTGACGGAGCTTCAGGCCCAGGGCGGAAAGCGGATGGCCGCCGGGGCCTATCTGCTGGGCCATCCCATCCGCAAATGAGATTTTTTCTGAATCGAGGAGACCTATGCCTTACTATTATGGTTATGGTTACGGATACGGCGGATACGGCGATTTTCTGGCCAACAACATCTACTGTCTGCTGCTGATCCCCATTCTGCTGCTGTCCCTCTGGGCACAGATGCGGGTGTCCGGCAATTTCCGGCGGTATAGTGCCGTCAACAACCGGCGGCGTCTCACCGGCGCTCAGGCGGCGGAGGCGGTGCTGCGGGCCCACGGCGTCTACGATGTGGGCATCCGGCCCTGCCGGGGTGAGCTGACGGACCACTACGACCCCAGGGACAACACCATCTATCTGTCGGAGAGCGTGTACAATGCCCCCACCATCGCGGCGGTGGGCGTCGCTTGCCATGAGGCGGGCCACGCCGTCCAGTACGCGGAGAATTACGCGCCGGTGCGGATCCGAAGCGCCATCATCCCCGCCACGCAGATCGGCTCCAAGCTGTCGTTTCTGCTGTTCATCGTGGGAACGCTGCTGTACAGCCAGACCCTGTTCTTTATCGGCATTCTGCTGTTCTCCCTGACCACCCTGTTTCAGCTGGTGACGCTGCCGGTGGAGTTCAACGCCTCTCACCGGGCGTTGGAGACCATCGAGGGCTGCCAGCTGCTGGACGACGATGAGATCGGCGGCGCCCGGAAGGTGCTGTCGGCGGCGGCGCTGACCTACGTGGCGGCGCTGCTGATGTCCGCCCTGCAGCTGCTGCGGTTCGTACTGATTTTCCTGGGCCGGGGCGGAAACCGCCGGAACGGAGGCGGCAGATGACGGCCGCCGGTAATGCCCGTTCCACGGCCCTCAGCGTCCTGCGGGCCATGGATCGCAGCGGCGCATGGGCCGACGCGGCGCTGAAGGCCCAGCTCCGTCGGGACAGTCTGTCCCCTCAGGATGCGGCCTTGGCCACCCGGCTGGTGTACGGCGTCCAGCAGAACCGGATGCTGCTGGACTTCTGGATCGCCGTCTACTGCTCCCAGAAGCCGGACCATCTGCAGGTGCCCCTGCTGGACATTCTGCGGCTGGGCGTTTACCAGATCGTGTTTCTGGATAAAATTCCCGATAGCGCCGCCGTCAACGAGTCCGTGAAGCTGACGAAGCTGTCCGGCCGGGCGCAGGCGTCGGGACTGGTGAACGCCGTCCTGCGGAAGATCGTGCAGAACAAGGAAAATCTGCCAAAACCGGACAGCAGAAATCCTGTACAGTGTTTATCCTTGACGTACTCCCATCCCCGCTGGTTGGTGAAGCGGCTGGTCGCTCTGCTGGGCGCGGAGGAGGCGGAGCGGTTTTTGAAGGCCGACAACGCCCCGGCGCCCATGACGGTCCAGGTGAATCCCCTGATGACCACGGCGGAGGACCTGACGACGGAGCTGGAGAGCGCAGGCGTCGCCGTCTCCCGCCACCCCTGGGTCCCCGGCTGCCTGGAGCTGTCCGGCACAGGAGATCTGACGGCACTGGCATCCTTCCGGGAGGGAAAATTCCTGGTACAGGACGGCGCCGCCCATCTGGTAACGCTGGCCGCCGGGCCGAAGGCCGGTGACCGGGTGCTGGACGTCTGCGCCGCCCCCGGAGGAAAGTCCTTCTCCGCCGCCATGGCCATGGGGGACAACGGCTCCGTCATGGCCTGCGACCTCCATGAAAACAAGTTGAAGCGGGTCCGGGAGGGCGCAGCCCGGCTGGGCCTGGCCTCCGTGGACACCGCCGCCGCGGACGGACGGCAGTTCCGTCCGGAGTGGGAGAGCGCCTTTGACCTGGTGCTGGTGGATGCCCCCTGTTCGGGCCTGGGCATCATCCGGAAGAAGCCGGAGATCCGGTACAAAAAGCCGGACGAGCTGCTGACGCTCCCGGTGATCCAGACGGCCATTCTGGACAACGCCGCCCGGTATGTCCGGCCCGGCGGGACGCTGGTCTATTCCACCTGCACCATCCTGCCGGAGGAGAACGAACAGGTGACGGACGTCTTCCTGGCGGAGCATCCCGGCTTTGCCCGGGAGCCGTTTACCCTGCCGCAGCCGGTGGGGGAGACGGAGGGACAGATCACCTTCTGGCCCCAACGCCATGATGTGGATGGCTTTTATATCTGCCGGATGCGGCGGAATGAGTGATAGAACGATATGACTGATTTAAAATCCATGACATTGGAGGAGCTGACCGCCGCCCTGAAGGAACTGGGCGAGCCGGCCTTCCGGGGAAAGCAGGTCTTCACCTGGCTCCACCGGGGCGTGTCCTCCTATGACGAGATGACGAACCTCTCCAAACCCCTGCGGGAGAAGCTGTCCAAGGCGTATCCGCTGACGGTGCCGAAGGCGGCCCGGAAGCAGGTCTCGAAGCTGGACGGCACCATCAAATACCTCTGGGAGCTGGCGGACGGCAACTGCGTGGAGTCCGTGCTGATGCAGTATCACCACGGCAACACGGTGTGCATCTCCTCCCAGGTGGGCTGCCGGATGGGCTGCGCCTTCTGCGCCTCCACCATCGCCGGACGGGTCCGGGACCTGACGCCCTCGGAGATGCTGGACCAGGTGATCTTCACCCAAAAGGACTCCGGGCTGGAGATCTCCAACATCGTCCTCATGGGCATCGGAGAGCCCATGGACAATCTGGACACGGTGCTGCGGTTCCTGGAGCTGGTGAACCACCCCGACGGGCTGAACATCGGGATGCGGCACATCTCCCTGTCCACCTGCGGCGTCATCCCCGGCATCGACCGGCTGGCGGAGCTGGGATTGCAGCTGACGCTGTCCGTGTCCCTCCACGCGCCGGACAGCGAGACCCGCTCGAAGATCATGCCCGTGAACCGGGCCTACGACGTGGACAGGCTGTTCGACGCCTGCCACCGCTATTTCGAGAAGACGGGCCGCCGCATCTCCTTTGAGTACGCCGTGATCGACGGCGTCAACGACAATGACTGGCAGGCGGACCTGATTGCCAAAAAGCTGCGGGGGATGCCGGGCCATGTGAACCTGATCCCCCTGAACGACGTGGTGGAGAGCCCCTTCAAGCCGTCGAAGCGCATCGCGGCGTTTCAGAAGCGGCTGGAGTCCCACGGCCTCACCGCCACGGTCCGTCGGAGCCTGGGCGGCGATATCGACGCCTCCTGCGGCCAGCTGCGGCGGAAGGCCATGCTGGAGGAGCAGCCGCAAAGCGATCATTGAACGGGATTTGGAAAGGTCCTTTGCAGGAAAAGCATAGCTTTTTCCTGCGCCTATGGAAGGAGTGATGCCCTGTGAAAGTCTGGGGAATAACTGACATCGGCCTGGTCCGGAAGGACAATCAGGACGCTTATGGAATCGAGGAGCGGACGGAGTGCGGCAAGACCGTCTGCGTCGTCTGCGACGGCATGGGCGGCGCCGCCGGCGGAAAGCTGGCCAGCACCATCGCGGTGGGTACCTATCTGCGGGAGCTGAAAGCCATCCTGACGCCGGAGATGACGCCGGAGCAGCTGCGGGAGGCGTCGTCCTACGCGGTGTCCCTGGCCAACAGGGCCATCCGGGAGGAGGCGGCCCGCAGCGAGAGCTGCAAAAATATGGGCACCACGCTGGTGGCCGCCGTGTCCTGCGGCGATCATGTGGTGGTGGTCAGCAACGTGGGCGACAGCCGCGCCTACCGCATCACGGCCGACGGCATCACCCGCATCACCAAGGATCACTCCCTGGTGGAGAGCATGGTGGACCGGGGAGACATCACTGAGGAGGAGGCCCGCCGCCATCCCAACCGGAATCTCATCACCCGGGCCCTGGGTCCGGACGCCAACCCCATCTGCGACGGGTACATAACCCCGCTGTTGCCGGGAGAGGCCATCCTGCTGTGCACCGACGGTCTGGTGGACACGGTGACGGACCAGGAGATGCTCTTTGAGGTCCTCCACGGTGACAGCATGGACACCTGCCTCCAGCGGCTGATGGACATCTCCAAGAGCCGCGGCGCGCCGGACAATGTGACCGCCGTGCTGATGCGCCAGGAATAAGGGGGGGAACGACATGGATCAGTACATTGGAAAAATGCTGGACGACCGCTACGAGATCCTGGAGCGGATCGGCACCGGAGGCATGGCCGTGGTCTACAAGGCCAAGTGCCACTATCTGAACCGTCTGGTGGCCGTGAAGATCCTGAAGAGCGATCTGGCCCAGGACGAGGATTTCCGCCGCCGGTTCAATGCCGAGTCCCAGGCCGTCGCGCAGCTGTCCCACCCCAACATCGTGTCCATCTACGATGTCTCAAAGGGCGGCGACACGGAGTATATCGTCATGGAGCTCATCGACGGCATCACTCTGAAGCAGTACATGGAGAAGCGAGGCCAGCTCAGCTGGCGGGAGGCCCTCCATTTCATCACCCAGATCATGCGGGCCCTGTCCCACGCCCACAGCCGGGGCATCGTCCACCGGGACATCAAGCCCCAGAACATCATGGTCCTGCGGGACGGCAGCGTGAAGGTGGCCGACTTCGGCATCGCCTGCCTGGAGAATTCCGCCCAGACTCTGACCCAGGAGGCCCTGGGCTCCGTCCACTATATCTCTCCCGAGCAGGCCCGGGGCGACCGGACGGACGCCCGGTCCGACATCTACTCCGCCGGCGTGGTGCTGTATGAGATGCTCACCAGCCGCCTGCCCTTTGAGGGGGACTCCGCCGTCTCCGTGGCCATCCAGCATCTCAGCTCCATCCCCCTGGCCCCCAGGGAGATCAACAAGGACATTCCGGAGCAGATGGAGCTGATCTGCATGAAGGCCATGGCCCCGGATCTGAACCGGCGGTACGGCTCTGCCGACGAGATGATCGCGGATCTGGAGGCCTTCCGGAAGAACCCCGGCGTGGACCTGGAGTTCAGCATGAACGACCTGCGGCCGGAGGAGCCCGACGAGCCCACCCGTCTGTTGAAGACGGCCCATCTGTCCTCCGCCTCCGGCGGCTACCGCCCGGAGCGGCAGGACCGGTATGAGGAGCCGAAGGAGCGTCGCTGGGAGGAACCGGCTCCCCGCAAGAGCCACACCGGCATCCTGGTAGGCATCGTGGTGGTCCTGGCGCTGCTGGTGGCCCTGGTGCTGTTCCGGAACATCTTCAGTTCCTTCGGCCAGCAGCCCAACGACACCTATACCGTCCCCCAGGTCCTGGGGTATACCATCGAGCAGGCTCGGGAGCTGGAGGGCGTCAAGGGCATCTTTGAGATCCAGCAGTCCGGTACCGCCCCCAGCGACAAATACAAAGTGGACCAGATCATGGACCAGTCGCCGTCCCCCAATGCCCAGGTGAAGGGCGATCTGGTGATCTACGTCACCGTCAGCACCGGAGAGGACACTGGCGTCATGCCGAATCTGGTGAACGAGGAGGCCCGGAACGCGGAGAAGGTGATGCTGAAAGATCTGAAGGCCCGGTATGATCTGGATATCCGGACAGTGGATGAACCTTCGGACACTATCAATTCCGGCAACGTCATCCGCACGGAGCCCGAGGCCGGTGAGACGCTGAAGAAGGGCGACACCGTCATTCTGTATGTCAGCTCCGGCCGGGAGTTCACCAAGGTCATCAGCTTCGTGGGACAGGACATCAACGCTGTCCGCCCTTATCTGGAGAGCTCCTGGAACCTGACCTTCGGCGGCGCCACCACCGAGGAGAGCGACCAGCCCGCGGGCACCATCCTGCGTCAGTCCCTGGAGGCGGAGACAGAGGTTGCGGTGAACACGGAGATATCCTTCGTCATCAGCTCCGGTCCCACCCCGGACGGCGGCGAGCGGGAGCTGCACTTCGACTTTGAGCTGCCCATGGACCGGGAGACCGTGCTCCTGCGGGTGGAACTCAACGGGGAAGTGGTCTTTGAGGACACTGTGGAGTGCTCCCAAGGCTCCTATCCCATGGACCTGAAGGGCAGCGGCACCGGCACCGTTTCCTATTACTGGGACGGCGAGCTGCACGCCAGCATTGAGGCACCGTTCTCATGATACAGGGACGGATCCAGAAGGCCCTCAGCGGCTTTTACTACGTGGACGCCGGCGAGGCCGGTGTCCTGACCTGCCGGGCCAGAGGCAAGTTCCGGAAGACTGGGGAATCCCCACTGGTGGGCGATCAGGTGGAGGTCCGGGAGCTGGGGAACGGCGAGGGCTTCGTGGAGGCCATCCTGCCCCGGAAAAACGCCTTTGAGCGGCCGGCGGTGGCCAACATCGACCAGCTGGTGATCATCGCCTCCGGCGCCATCCCAAGGACGGAGCCGTACCTCATCGACCGGGTGGCGTCCATCGCCGCCCTGAAGGGCTGCGACGTCATCGTCCTGCTGAACAAGTGCGACCTGGACCCGGCGGAAGAATTGTATGAGATCTATACCGCCGCCGGGTTTCCCACCCTCCGGGTCAGCGCTGAGACAGGGGAGGGCATCGACGCATTGCGGCCCCTGATCAACGGCAAGCTGTCCGCCTTTACAGGCAACTCCGGCGTTGGGAAATCCAGCATTTTGAATGCCCTGGACCCCTCCTTCCAGCTGAAGGTGGGGGAGGTGAGCCAGGCCTTGGGCCGCGGCCGCCACACCACCCGCCATGTGGAGCTGTTCCGTCTGGAGGGCGGGGCGGAGATCGTGGACTCGCCGGGCTTTTCCTCCTTTGAGACGGAGGAGCTGAATCTGGAGCTGAAGCGCCGCCTGCCGGAGACGTTTCTGGAGTTCCGCCCCTATCTGGACGACTGCCGCTTCGTGGGGTGCAGCCATACCAAGGAGAAGAGCTGCGCCGTTCTGGAGGCGGTGCGGGCGGGGAAGATCCCCAAAAGCCGCCACGACAGCTATCTGCGGCTGTACGAGGAGCTGAAGCCCCTGCAGGAGTGGCAGAAAAAACGATAAGAGGTTTCCGAATCAGCGGCCTGAAAGGGCCGCTGATTTCAGGCTGTCGAAAAAGTCCGATGGACTTTTTCGACAGCCTTCACAATGCCTCGCTTTTCTGCCCGCGCAGCGGGCCGAAAAGCTGCCGCTGCGCGGCGCAAACGCCTGCTGACACAGGCTTTTTGCAGGCATTCG
>JALFSO010000062.1 GCA_022778785.1 Dysosmobacter sp.
CTCCGCCCCCTCGAGCTCCCCCGCAAAAAAGCCCTTTGTCACGGGACGTACGTTCCCATGACAAAGGGCTTTTTCTATTTTGTTGGGGGCGTCTTACTTGACCAGCTCGATCATTGCGGTCTCAGCAGCATCGCCGCGGCGGATGCCGGTGCGGATGATGCGGGTGTAACCGCCGTTGCGCTCCGCGTAAGCGGGAGCAATCTCCTTGAACAGCTTCTTGCAGACATCCTCGCGGGTGATGAAGCTCATGGCCTGACGATAGGCGGCCAGGTCGCTCTTCTTGCCGAGAGTGATCATCTTCTCGGCCAGGGGCGCGATTTCCTTGGCGCGGGTGACGGTGGTCTCCATCTTGCCGGCGTCCAGGAAATCCGTAACCTGCTGGCGCAGCATGGCCATCCGCTGATCGGTGGTCTTGCCGAGTTTGCGAGTTCCGGGCATTTCGGTATTCCTCCTTATCGGGAATGTGATCGCCGCGGCGGCACGCCGCCGGGCGGCTGAAAATCAGTTGTTGTCGTCGCTGGCCAGGGACAGGCCCATCATCGCCAGCTTGTTGATGACTTCCTCCAGGGACTTGCGGCCCAGGTTCCGGACCTTCATCATCTCGTCTTCCGTCTTGGAGATTAGGTCCTCCACGGTGTTGATGTTGGCCCGCTTCAGGCAGTTGAAGCTCCGGACGCTGAGGTCCAGCTCCTCAATGGTCATCTCCAGGACCTTGTCGCGCTGGGCTTCCGCCTTCTCCACCACGGTGGGCTTGCTGCTCACCGTGTCGGACAGATCCGTGAACAGGGTGAAGTGGTCGCACAGGATCTTGGCGCCCAGGGAAACAGCGTCCCGGGCGGAGATGGTCCCGTCGGTCCAGACCTCCAGTGTCAGCTTGTCGAAGTCGCTGGAAGCGCCCACGCGGGTGGGCTCCACCGTGTAGTTGACCTTGTACACCGGAGTGTAGATGGAGTCCACAGCGATGGTGCCGATGATGTTCTGCTGGGGCTTGTTGCGGTCCGCAGAGACATAACCCCGGCCATGGGACAGCGTGATCTCCATGTTCAGCGTGGCATTGTTGTCCAGCGTGGCAATGTGCATCTCCGGGTTCAGCACCTCCACCTCGCCGTCCAGCTTGATATCGCCGGCGGTGACCTCGCAGGGGCCAACGGCCTCGATATAGACGGTCTTGGTGCCCTCGGTGTGGAGCTTGGTGAGGATGCCCTTGACGTTCAGGACGATCTCGGTGACGTCCTCCTTCACACCGGGGATGGTGGAAAACTCATGCTGCACGCCAGCGATCTTGATGGTCGTGGGAGCGGTGCCGGGCAGAGAGGACAGCATAACACGGCGCAGAGCATTGCCCAGAGTGGTACCGTACCCCCGCTCCAGCGGCTCCACCACATACTTGCCGTAGGTGGCGTCGCCGGGAGTTTCGGTGCAGTTGATCTGGGGCTTTTCGATTTCGATCATGCGGTTACCCTCCTTCATCTTCTCCGTGCGGCGCCGCTACGCAGCACAGCACATGCAATTCGTAACATTCTTGAGGGTATCCTCCAATCACTTAGAGTACAACTCAACGATCAGGTGTTCCTCAATGGGAATGTCGATATCCTCACGGGCGGGAAGACGGGTCACGGTGCCCTTCAGAGTGTTCTTCTCACGCTCCATCCAGGGGGGCAGCAGGAACATGGGGGCATCCTGGCCCACCAGACGCTTGAACGCCTCGGAGGAACGGCTGGACTCGGCAACCTCGATGACGTCGCCGGCCTTCACCAGGTAGGAGGGAATATTGACCTTCTTGCCGTTGACGGTGAAGTGGCCGTGGTTCACCAGCTGACGGGCCTGACGGCGGGTCATGGCGAAGCCCATACGGTACACCACGTTGTCCAGACGGCGCTCCACAGTGATGAGCAGGTTGTCGCCGGTCTTGCCGGGGGCAGCGGCGGCGGCCTCATAGTAGGAGTGGAACTGCTTCTCCAGAATGCCGTAGATGAACTTGACCTTCTGCTTCTCGTTCAGCTGGACGGCATACTCGCTCTTCTTCTTTCTCATCTGGCCGCCGGGGTTGCGGTTGGTTTCCTTCTTCGCATAGCCCATAACGGCAGGAGAAATGCCCAAAGCCTTGCAACGCTTGGCAATCGGCTGCATATTCTTTGCCATATCGCTTTATTACCTCCTGTTTTGATTAGACGCGGCGGCGCTTGGGGGGACGGCAGCCATTGTGGGGGATGGGAGTGACGTCCTTGATCATGGTCACTTCCAGGCCCACCGCCTGCAGGGCGCGGATGGCGGCCTCACGGCCCTGGCCGGGGCCCTTGACGAAGACCTCAACGGTCTTCAGGCCATGCTCCATCGCGGCGCGGGCGGCCACCTCAGCGGCGGTCTGCGCGGCGAAGGGAGTGGACTTCTTGCTGCCGCGGAAACCCATTCCGCCGGAGGAAGCCCAGGAGATGGCGTTGCCCTGGGTATCGGTAACGGTCACCATGGTGTTGTTGAAGGAAGAACGAATATGGACCTGTCCACGCTCAATGTTCTTCCGCTCACGACGGCGGCGAATGACCTTCTTGCCGCCTGCTGCTTTCGCTGTTGCCATTTTCGATCTCCCTCCTTACTTCTTCTTATTGGCAATGGTCTTCTTGGGACCCTTGCGGGTTCTTGCGTTGGTCTTGCTGCGCTGGCCGCGGACGGGAAGGCCCTTCCGGTGACGCAGGCCGCGGTAGCAGCCGATCTCGGTCAGACGCTTGATGTCCAGTGCGGTCTGGCGGCGCAGGTCACCCTCGACAGTGTAGTTGTCGATGGCGTCACGGAGCTTCTGCTCCTCGGCGTCGGTCAGGTCCTTCACGCGGGTGTCGGGGTTGATGCCCGTCTGCGCCAGGATGTCCTTGGCGCTCTTTCTGCCAATGCCGTAGATATAAGTGAGCCCGATCTCGATTCGCTTATCCTTGGGCAGGTCAATACCGGCAATACGTGCCATACTTTTAAAGCACCTCCACTTTCAATCTCAGCCCTGTCTCTGCTTGTGCTTGGGATTCTCGCAAATCACCATGACACGGCCTTTGCGGCGAATCACTTTGCACTTCTCGCACATGGGCTTCACGGACGGTCTTACTTTCATGTTCGTTAACCTCCTACTTACTACGCCAGGTTATCCGGCCTCGGTTCAGATCGTACGGGGACAGCTCCACCGTCACCTTGTCGCCGGGCAGAATCCTGATGAAATTCATTCTGAGCTTTCCGGAAATATGCGCCAAAATCGTGTGTCCATTTCCAATGTCTACTTGGAACGTCGTGTTGGGCAGGGCCTCGACGACCACGCCTTCCACCTCAATCATGTCGGATTTTGCCAAACGTTATCCCTCCTGGCTCGGATAATCTTCCTCGCGGAACGCCGCGAGTGCTTTGCGAAGCTCACTGTTGGTGATTCTTTCTTCGCCTTTGATCTTGTCGGAAAGCCGATTCTCCTCGGCGGAGACGAACAGCACATGCCGCCGCTTCTTCCGCTTGGGTGACTCAACCTTCCGGGTCTTGCCGTCCGCCAGCAGGAGGTACTCGCCCTCCACCTTCAGGACATAGAACAGCTTTCCCCTGTCCCTGCCGGCGTCCGACCGTACAATGTTTGATTTTGCAATTTCCATACGTCTTTTTTCAGATGGCGGGAGCCGTCAGGATCTCAGGCTCGCCGTCCGTGATCAGGATCGTATTCTCATAGTGAGCCGCCCACTTGCCGTCCAGCGTCCGGACGGTCCAGCCGTCGGGCATCTGCTTGATGGCGGCGCTGCCGGCGTTCACCATGGGTTCGATTGCAAGGGTCATGCCCCGGAGCAGCCGGGGTCCGCGGCCGGGATGACCGTAATTGGGGATCTCGGGAGCCTCGTGCATCTTGGTACCGACGCCGTGGCCCACGTATTCCCGGACGATGGAAAAGCCATTGCTCTCCACATACTGCTGGATCGCCGCGGAGATATCCAGCAGACGGTGGCCTTCCTTCGCGTTGGCGATCCCCTCGAAGAAGCTCTGACGGGTGACGTCGATGAGCTTTTGGGCCTCCGGGGAGATGGTCCCGCAGGGGAAGGTGGCCGCGCAGTCGCCGTGGAACCCGCCGATGAAGGCGCCCACATCCACGCTGACGATATCGCCCTCCTGCAGCACCCGGGGACCCGGGATACCGTGGATGATCTCATCGTTGACGCTGATGCAAACGCTGGCGGGATAGCCGTTGTAGTGCAGGAAGGACGGGACTGCGCCGTTTTTGCGGATGAAATGCTCCACCGCGCTGTCGATCTCCTGGGTTGTTACGCCGGGTCTTACCATTTCCCCTGCCAAAGCACGGGCAGCCGCGGTAATTTTTCCGGCCCGGCGCATCAGTTCGATCTCATGGGAGGATTTCAGTGTGATCATCGCACTCATCTCCCCAGTGCGTGGAGGATGGCCTGGAGAGTACCTTCCACAGAGGGCTGGTTCTCCACAGGCTTCAGGAGGCCGCGCTTGGCGTAAAAGTCCTTCAGGGGCTCGGTCTCCTTATGATAGACCGTGAGACGGTTCTTCACCGTCTCCGGTGCATCATCTTTCCGCTGGACCAGCTTGCCGCCGCAGGCGTCGCACACGCCGGGAGTCTTGGGGGGGACAGCCACCAGGTGGTAGCTGGCTCCGCAGCTCTCGCAGACGCGGCGGCCGCTCATGCGCTCCATGATCTCCTCGTCGGAGATCTCAATGGAGACCACGGCGTCGAAGTGGATCCCAGCGTCTTCCAGGGCTTCCGCCTGGGCGATGGTGCGGGGCACGCCGTCCAGGATATAGCCGTTCTTGCAGTCGTCCTCCGCCAGGCGCTCGGTGATGATGCCGATGATGACCTCGTCGGGCACCAGATGGCCCGCGTCCATGAAGGACTTGGCCTTCAGGCCGGTGGGCGTGCCGTTCTTGATGGCGGCACGGAGGATGTTGCCGGTGGAAATCGTGGGTACATTCAGCTCCTTGCACAGGCGCTCGGCCTGAGTGCCTTTACCGGCGCCGGGGGCGCCCAATAAAATCAGCTTCATGTGTTTCCCCTTTTCTCTTATTCCAGGAAGCCCTTATACTGACGCATCAGCATCTGGGATTCCAGGGCCTTCACCGTCTCCAGCGCGACGCCCACCACGATGATGACGGAGGTGCCGCCGATGGACAGACTGCCGTTGCCGACGATCTTACCCAGCAGCAGCGGGCAGATGGCCACGATGCCCAGATAGATGGCGCCGAACAGGGTGATCTTGTTCAGGACCCGCTTGATGAAGTCCACAGTGGGCTTGCCGGGACGGAAGCCCGGGATAAAGCCACCCTGCTTCTTCAGGTTGTTGGCGACCTCAACAGGGTTGAACTGGATGGTGGAGTAGAAGTAGCTGAAGCCGATGATCAGCACGAAGTAGATGACCATGTAGAGCACGGACTTCGTGTCGATGAACTGGCTCAGCTTGTAGCTGAAGGAGTTCTCGTCGCCCACGCCGGTGAACGCCATGATGGTGGCGGGCAGGGAGGCGATGCTCTGTGCGAAGATGATGGGCAGCACACCGGCCATGCTCACCTTCATGGGCAGGTTGGTGGTCTGGCCACCGTACATCTTCCGGCCCACCTGACGCTTGGCGTACTGCACGGGAATGCGGCGCTCGGCGTCGTTGATGAACACGATGAAGACGATCAGGGCCAGGACGCCCACCAGGATCAGCACCACGGCCCAGGGAGCCAGAGCGCTGTCCAGACGGTTCTGCGCCATCTGGGCGGCCTGGGTGGCGCCGTAACCCTCGGCGGTGTAGCTCTGGGTCAGGGAGTCCAGGGTGATGGTGCCGGCCTTGACGGCGGACCAGGTCTGGACGTTGGTGATCATGCTGGACACCATGGTGGGAACGCGGGACAGGATGCCGGCAAACAGGATGATGGAGATGCCGTTGCCCACGCCGAACTCGGTGACCTGCTCGCCCATCCACATGACGAAGGAGGAACCGGCCACGAAGGACACGATGATGACCAGGGCGTGCCAGATGGTGGGATCAGCCACGTTCAGCAGGCCGTAGTTCTTCATCATCAGGAAGTAACCCCAGCCCTGCAACAGCGCGATGGCAATGGTGGCGTAGCGGGTGATGGACTGGATCTTCTTCCGGCCCTCCTCGCCGCCGTCACGGGCCAGCCGCTCCAGGTAGGGGATAGCCACCGTCAGCAGCTGGATGATGATGGAGCTGTTGATATAGGGCTGGATGCTCAGGGCGAACAGCGTGGCCTGGGCGAAAGCGCCGCCGGACATCACGTTGTACAGGCCCAGGATGGTGGTGCTCTGGCCGGCCAGATAGGCGGACAGCAGCTTCACATTGACAAAGGGAACCGGAATCGCATTACCAATGCGGAAAATCAGCAGGATCAGGAGTGTAAAGATGATCTTCTTCCGCAGCTCGGGGATACCCCACGCTTTGCGAATCGTCTGGATCACGTTACATCACCTCTGCCTTTCCGCCAGCCGCCTCGATAGCTTCCTTGGCAGACTTGGAGAAAGCAGAAGCCTTGACAGTGACTTTCTTGGTCACCTGGCCGTTGCCCAGGACCTTGTAGCCATAGACACACTTGGACAGGATGCCCTTTTCCAGCAGAGCCTCAGCAGTGACAGTGTCACCGTCCTCAAACTTATTCAGAGCGCTCAGGTTGATGATCTCCAGAGGCTCGGCAAAGATGTTGTTGAAGCCGCGCTTGGGGACACGACGGACCAGAGGCATCTGGCCGCCTTCGAAACCGACACGGACCTTGCCGCCGGAACGGGCCTTCTGGCCCTTGTGGCCGCGGCCGCCGGTCTTGCCGTTGCCGCTGCCGGCGCCCCGGCCCTTACGGTAGGCCTGACGGACGGAACCCTCAGCGGGAGACAGTTCACTCAGCTTCATTATTTGTTACCTCCCTCTGTGACCTGCAGCAGATAGCCGATCTTGGCGATCTTGCCGCGGGTCTGGTCGTTGTCGGGCTGCACGGTGATGTCACCGATCTTGCGCAGGCCCAGGGAATTCGCAGTGGCGACCTGTTTTTCCAGGCGGCCGTTCAGGCTCTTGACGAGCTTGATCGTTAAATTAGCCATGTTGAAGTCCTCCTTAGCCGACGATCTCTTCAACGCTCTTGCCGCGGATGCGGGCGACTTCCTCGGGGCTCCGCATGGAGCGCAGGCCCTCGAAAGCGGCGGCCACCACGTTGTTGGCGTTGTTGGAGCGCAGGCACTTGGTCCGGATATCCTTAATGCCGGCAGCCTCCACGATGGCACGAACAGCACCGCCGGCGATGACGCCGGTACCGGGGGCAGCGGGCTTCATCAGCACGCGGCCGGCGCCGGCCACACCGATGGTCTCGTGGGGGATGGTGGTCCCGGACAGGTTGACGGTGATCATGTTCTTCTTGGCGGCCTCCAGGCCCTTGCGGATGGCCTCGGGGACCTCGGCGGCCTTGCCCAGGCCATAGCCGACCTTACCCTTCTGATCGCCGACGACGACCAGAGCGGCAAACTTCATAACACGACCGCCCTTGACGGTTTTGGACACGCGGTTGAGGGCAACAACCTTTTCCGTGTACTCGCTGGGTTCTCTTTCAAATCTCGGCATAATTGTTGTTCCTCCCTCCTTAGAATTTCAGGCCGCCCTCACGGGCACCCTCAGCCAGAGCCTGCACGCGGCCGTGATACAGGTAACCGCCACGATCGAACACGACCGTCTCGATACCCTTGGCCTTGGCGCGCTCGGCCACCAGCTTGCCAACGGCGGTAGCAGCGGCGATGTTGCCGCCGTAACCCTCGATGGCCTTATCCAGGGAAGAAGCGGAAGCCATGGTCACGCCGTTGACATCGTCGATGACCTGGGCGTAGATGTTGGCTTCGCTGCGGAACACATTCAGACGGGGCATTTCGGGAGTGCCGGAGATCTTGCCGCGCACTCTCTTATGACGCTTCAGACGCTGAGCGTTGGTATTGGGTCTTTTAATCATATCGGCACACCTCCTTACTTCTTGGCGCCGGTCTTACCGACCTTGCGGCGGATGACTTCATCGGCGTACTTGATGCCCTTGCCCTTATAGGGCTCGGGGGGACGCTTTTCACGGATCTCGGCGGCAAACTGGCCGACAGCCTGCTTGTCGCGGCCGTGGACGATGATTTTATTGGGAGCGGGGACATCGATGGTGATGCCCTCGATCTCGGGAACGATCACCTGGTGAGAGAAGCCCAGGTTCATGACCAGGTTCTTGCCCTCTTTGGCAACACGGTAGCCAACGCCGTTGACTTCCAGTTCCTTCTTGTACTCCTCGTGAACGCCGGTGATCATGTTGCTCAGCAGCGTCCGGGTCAGGCCGTGCAGGCTGCGGTGCAGCTTGTCCTCGGAGGGGCGATCCACGGTGATCGTATTGCCTTCCTGTTTAATGATCATTTCGGGGCGCAGCGCCTTCGTCAGCTCGCCCTTGGGTCCCTTGACGGTAACCACATTACCCTCGGCGATGGAAACGGTCACGCCGGCGGGAACGGTAATGGGCATTCTGCCAATTCTCGACATTGTTCAAATACCCTCCTTACCAAACGAATGCCAGGACTTCGCCGCCGACATGAGCCTCGCGGGCCTTCTTGTCGGTCATGACGCCCTTGGAAGTGGAGATGATGGCGATACCCAGGCCGCGGAGCACGCGGGGCAGCTCATCAGCGCCCACATAGACGCGCAGGCCGGGCTTGCTGACACGGCGCAGGCCGGTGATGACCTTCTCCTTGCCGGCGTTGTACTTCAGGGTCACGTGGATCATGCCCTGCAGACCGTCGTCCACCACCTGGTAGCTCTTGATATAGCCCTCATCCAGCAGGATCTGAGCGATGCTCTTCTTCATGTTGGAAGCGGGGATATCAACAGTCTCATGCTTGGCATTGTTGGCGTTGCGGATGCGGGTCAGCATATCCGCAACAGGATCAGTGATATGCATTCTGAATATCCTCCTATTTTAGAGTTACGGCATTGCCGTTTCGGCAGCGAGGTATCACTATGAATGGAGCAGTCCGCTCGCGCGTGGTGCCCAATTCACAGTGACCTTTCGCCATCCGTTTATCAACCAGAGTCCCATATCACACGGGCTCTTGGCTGCAAAGAAGTTGTTCCGCGCGTCCGCCGGAGCGGAGCACCCGCGCGGGGGTCTGCCGGAGCAAAAGCTCACGGCAGAGGGCTGTCAGAAGATGTCTCCCAACAGCGTTCTATCGAAGGAAACCTTCCGATAGAAGGTGCCTGTTTCTGAAGGATTTTTTCGTCAGGCGAAGCGTCGGCCGCGAAGGTGTATCGTTGATACGTCGAGCGGACGCCGCAAAGCATGGCGGAAAAAGACTCAGAAAGAGGCCTTGCGCACACCGGGGATCTCGCCCTTGTAGGCCAACTCCCGGAAGCAGATACGGCAGACGCCGTAGTCACGCAGATAGGCGTGGGGACGACCGCACAGCTTGCAGCGGTTGTACTTCCGGGTGGAGTACTTGGGAGCCGCCTGCTGCTTCAGGATCATGGATTTCTTAGCCATTTTGTTCTTCCTCCTTAGCGGGCGAAGGGAGCGCCGACCTGCTGGAGCAGAGCGCGGGCCTCTTCGTCGGTCTGAGCGGTGGTGACGATGATGATGTCCATACCGCGGATCTTGTCGATCTTATCGTACTCGATCTCGGGGAAGATCAGCTGTTCCTTAATGCCCAGGGAGTAGTTGCCCCGGCCATCGAAGGCGTTGGGATTGATACCGGAGAAATCGCGGACGCGGGGCAGGGCCACGTTGAACAGGCGGTCCAGGAACTCCCACATCTTGTCGCCGCGGAGAGTGACCTTCGCGCCGATGGGCATATCCTCACGGATCTTGAAGTTAGCGATGGACTTGCGGGCCTTGGTGATGATGGGCTTCTGACCGGTGATCTGGCTCAGATCGCCGACCACGTTCTCCAGCACCTTGGAGTTCTCACGAGCCTCGCCGCAGCCCACGTTGACGACGACCTTGTCGATCTTGGGAATCTGCATGACGCTCTTGTACTGGAACTGCTTCATCAGAGCGGGAGCGACCTCGGCCTTGTACTTCTCTTTCAGTCTTGCCATTGTTCGTCTCTCCTCTCTTACAGATTGGCGCCGCAGTGCTTGCACACGCGGACGTTCTTGCCATTCTCAGCCTTGTGGGCAACGCGGGTAGCCTTGCCGCACTTGGGGCACACCACCTGCACCTTGCAGGCGGCGATGGCAGCCTCGCGCTTGACGATGCCGCCCTCCTCGCCCTGACGGCGGGGCTTCACGTGGCAGGTCACCATGTTGATGCCCTCCACGACCACCTTGCCGTCGGCGGGGACGGTGCCCAGGACCTTGCCCTGCTTGCCCTTGTCCTTGCCGGACAGAACAACGACGGTGTCGTTCTTCTTGATATTCATAGACATGTTCGGCACCCTCCTCAAATGACTTCGGGAGCCAGGGACAGGATCTTCATGTAATCCTTGTCGCGCAGCTCTCTTGCGACCGGCCCAAAGATACGGGTACCTCTGGGGTTCTTGTCGTCCTTGATCAGGACGGCGGCGTTATCATCGAAGCGGACATAGGTGCCGTCAGCACGGCGGATGCCCTTGGCGCTGCGGACGATAACAGCCTTGACGACCTCGCCCTTCTTCACGGTGCCGCCGGGAGTGGACTTGCGGACGGACGCCACGATGACGTCGCCGATGTTGCCGAACTTCCGGGCGGAACCGCCCAGGACGCGGATGCACTTGATCTCCTTGGCGCCGGTGTTATCGGCAACCTTCAGATAGCTTTCCTGCTGAATCATACCTCGGCACCTCCTTACTTCGCTTTTTCAACGATCTCGACCACGCGCCACCGCTTGTCCTTGGACAGGGGGCGGGTCTCCATGACCTTCACGGTATCGCCAATGCCGCACTCGTTGTTCTCGTCGTGGGCCTTCAGCTTATAGGTGCGGCCAACGATCTTCTTGTACAGAGGATGGGCCACGCGGTCGGCGATGGCGACCACCACGGTCTTGTCCATCTTGTCAGAAACGACCTTGCCGACTCTGGTCTTCCGGGAGGAAGTTCTCTTTTCTTCGCTCATCTTCACTTACCTCCTTCTCACTGCTTGTCGGAAGCCTGGAGCTCCCGCAGAACGGTCTTGACTCGGGCAATGTCACGCTTGGTCTCCTTGATCTTCAGGGGATTGTCCAGCTGATTGGTAGCGTGCTGCATCCGGAGATAAAACAGGTCCTTCTTCAGGCCGGTCAGCTTCTCGTTGAGCTGCTCGGCGTTCATCTTACGAATTTCAGTTGCCTTCATCTCACTCACCTGCTTCCTCTGCCGCAGCGGGCGCATCAGCCGCAACGATCTTCGTCTTGATGGGCAGCTTGTGGCTGGCCAGACGGAGCGCCTCGCGGGCAACTTCCTCAGATACGCCGGCGATCTCAAACATGATCCGGCCGGGCTTCACGACAGCCACCCAGAACTCGGGGGAACCCTTACCGGAACCCATGCGGGTGTCGGCGGGCTTCTTCGTGACGGGCTTGTCGGGGAACATCTTGATCCAGACCTGACCGCCACGCTTGGTGTAGCGGGTCATGGCGATACGGGCCGCCTCGATCTGGTTGCTGGTGATCCATGCGGGCTCCAGAGCCTGGAGACCGAACTCACCATAGGACACGGTATTGCCGCGAGTGGCCTTACCGGTCATACGGCCGCGGTGGACGCGGCGGTACTTTACTCTCTTCGGCAGAAGCATTACTGCGCTCCTCCTTCCTTAGCGGGAGCCGCGGGAGCTGCGGGGGCAGCCGCCGGGCGGGTGTTGGTGTTGGGTCTGAAGCCACCCTGGGGACGGCCCTGGCCATTGGCGCGGTTGAAGCCGCCCTGGCCGCCGGCGCGGTTGAAACCGCCGCCCTGACGGTCACGGTTGAAACCGCCGCCCTGACGGTCGCGGTTGAAGCTGCCGCGACGGTCGCCGCGGGAATCACCGTCCCGGCGGGGCCGGCGCTCACGACGCTCCTGATAGGGCTTGGAGGTGTCCATGGTGCGGGGGGTGGTGCGCAGGGTCTGGCTGAGGACCTCGCCCTTGTAGATCCACACCTTCACGCCGATGCGGCCGAAGGTGGTGGCGGCCTCCGCGAAGCCGTAGTCGATGTCGGCGCGGATGGTCTGCAGGGGGATGGTGCCCTCATGATAGTGCTCCACGCGGGCGATCTCGGCGCCGCCCAGACGGCCGGAGCAGCAGGTCTTGATGCCCTTGGCGCCGGCGCGCATGGCGCGGGCCATGGAGTTCTTCATCGCGCGGCGGAAGGAGATGCGCTTCTCCAGCTGCTGGGCGATGTTCTCAGCGACCAGCTGAGCGTCCATGTCGGGGTTCTTGACCTCGACGATGTTCAGGCGGACCTTCTTGCCGATGAGCTTCTCAACGGCCAGACGGTACTGCTCGATCTGCTCGCCGCCCTTGCCGATGACCATGCCGGGGCGGGCGCAGTGCAGATAGACGGTGACGGTATCGGCGCTGCGCTCGATCTCGATCTTGGGCACGCCGGCGCCGTACAGGGTCTTCTTCAGGTACTTGCGGATCTTCTGATCCTCGACGATCAGGTCGCCGACCTTCTCTTCACTGGCATACCAACGGGAATCCCAGTCTTTGATGACGCCCACGCGCAGGCCGTGGGGATTAACTTTCTGTCCCATAAAAACTGTCTCCTCCCTTTCTTATGCCTTTTCCGCCACAGCGATGGTGACGTGAGAAGTTCTCTTGTTGATGCGGTAGGCACGGCCCTGGGCCCGGGGCATCATCCGCTTCAGGATGGGGCCGGGAGTGGCGTAGACCTCAGCAACGTACAGCTTGGAGGGGTCCATGCCGAAGTTGTTCTCCGCATTGGCGGCGGCGCTCTTCAGGAGCTTCATCAGGGGCTCAGAGGCAGCCTTGGGGGTCTGCATCAGGATGGCGGTCGCGGTGGCCACATCCTTGCCGCGGATCAGGTCGCAGACGATCTGGACCTTCCGGGGAGCGATGCGGACATAGCGCAGATAAGCCTTGGCAGTCTTGATTTCTTCCATGTTCTGCATCCTCCTTCGTTAAGCTTTCTTGGCGTGGCCGCGGAACGTGCGGGTGGGAGCGAACTCACCCAACTTGTGGCCGACCATGTCTTCCTGGATATACACGGGAACGTGCTTGCGGCCGTCGTGGACGGCGATGGTGTGACCGACGAAGGCGGGGACGATGGTGGAGCTGCGGCTCCAGGTCTTCAGGACCTTCTTCTCGTTCTTCGCGTTCATTTCCTCGACCCGCTTCAGAAGCTCAGGGGCAACATACGGGCCTTTTTTAATGGATCTGCTCATATTTCCTTGCCTCCTTACTTCTCGTTGCGGCGCTTCACGATGAACTTATTGGTGGGGTTCTTGCCCTTGCGGGTCTTGTAGCCCATGGCGGGCTTACCCCAGGGAGTCACAGGGCCGGGACGGCCGACGGGCGCGCGGCCCTCGCCGCCGCCGTGGGGATGGTCGTTGGGGTTCATGACGGAACCGCGGACCGTGGGACGCCAACCCATGTGGCGCTTGCGGCCGGCCTTGCCGATGTTGATGTTCTCGTGCTCGATGTTGCCCACCTGACCGATGGTGGCGTAGCAGTTGGTACGCACGATGCGGACCTCGCCGGAGGGCATACGGATCTGGGCGTCGCCGCCCTCCTTGGCCATCAGCTGAGCGGCGGTACCGGCGGCGCGCACCAACTGGGCGCCGTTGCCGGGATGCATCTCAATGTTGTGGATGACCGTACCAACGGGGATGTTGGCCAGGGGCAGAGCGTTGCCGGGCAGGATGTCGGCGTCGGGACCGGTCATGATCTTGTGGCCGGCCTTCAGGCCGAGAGGCGCCAGGATGTAGCGCTTCTCGCCGTCCTCATACTGGATCAGGGCGATGTTGGCGCTGCGGTTGGGATCGTACTCCAGACGCAGGACGGTGGCGGTGCCGATCTTGTCCCGCTTGAAGTCGATGACGCGGTACTTCTTCTTGTTGCCGCCGCCGCGATGACGGACGGTGATGCGGCCATAGCTGTTGCGGCCGGAGGACTTCTTCAGAGGCTCAGTCAGGCTGGGCTCGGGCTTGGCCTTCTTGTCAATGCCGTCGAATCCGGAGACCGTCATCTGACGTCTGGAAGGAGTCGTCGGCTTAAAGGTTTTGATAGACATATTCGCTTTACACTCCTTCCGTTATCAGACCATACCCTCGAAGAACTCGATGGTCTTGGAATCGTCGGTGAGCTGGACGTAAGCCTTTTTCCAGGCACGGGTGGTGCCGGGACGGCCGGCGCCCATGCGCTTGGCCTTGCCGGGGACGTTCAGGGTGTTGACGGAAGCGACCTTCACGCCGAAGATCTCCTCAACAGCCTTCTTGATCTCGATCTTGCCCGCGTCCTTGGCGACCTCGAAGGCGTACTTCTTGTCGGCGGCGCCGGCCATGGCCCGCTCGGTGATGATGGGGCGGATGATGATGTCGTATGCGGTAGCCATTATGCGAACACCTCCTCAATGGTCGCCAGAGCGCGCTGGTCGATGACCAGGTACTTGGCGTTCAGGATGTCATAGACGCTCAGGATGGTGGCGGTGGTGGTGACAACGCCGGGGATGTTCCGGGCGCTCTTGACCACGATGTCGTCCTTCTCGGGAGTGACGACCACGGCCTTGCCCTCCACCTTGACGGCGTCCAGGAACTTGCGGAAGTCAGCGGTCTTGATGGCGTCCAGCTTGACGGCATCCACGACCACCAGGCTGCCCTCGGCGGCCTTGGCGGACAGGACGGACTTCAGGGCCAGGCGCTTGACCTTCTTGTTCAGCACGTAGCTGTAATCCCGGGGCTTGGGGGCGAACACGATGCCGCCGTGAGTCCACTGGGGAGCGCGGGTGCTGCCCTGACGGGCGTGGCCGGTGCCCTTCTGTCTCCAGGGCTTCTTGCCGCCGCCGGAGACCTCGGCGCGGGTCAGGGCGCTCTGGGTGCCCTGCCGGCAGTTGGCCAGGTGATTCTTCACGACTTCATGCACAACGGCTTCGTTGGGCTCGATGCCAAAGATCGCATCGCTCAGCTCCACGGTGCCGACCTCTGCGCCGGTCATGTTCAAAACTTTCATAGTAGGCATTATTCAAGCACCCCTTTCTTACTTGTTTCTGGCGGAAGCCTTCTGCGGGTTGCGGCCGGAAGCCTTCTGCGGGTTCTTGCTGATGTCAGCGCCGGCCTGCTTGACCTTGTGGACCTTGACGGTGGACTTGATGGTCACCAGACCGCCCTTGGGGCCGGGAACGGCGCCGCAGACGACCAGCATGTTCAGCTCGGGATCGACCTTCACGACGGACAGGTTCTGGACGGTGACCTGGTCAACGCCCATGTGGCCGGCGCCGATCTTGCCCTTGAAGATGCGGGAGGGATCGGTGGAAGAGCCCATGGAGCCGGCGTGACGGTGGACGGGACCGGAACCGTGAGTCTCCTTCAGGCGGTGAGCGCCGTGGCGCTTGATGACGCCCTGATAGCCGTGGCCCTTGCTGGTGCCGGTGATATCCACGAAGTCGCCCACCTTAAAGGTGTCGGCCTTGACGATATCGCCGATGTTCAGCTCGGCGGCGTTGTCCAGATTGAACTCGCGCAGGTGCTTCTTGGGAGCGACCTCAGCCTTCTTCAGGTGGCCCAGTTCCGGCTTGGTGAGCTTGCGCTCGGGCACGTCCTCATAACCCAGCTGGACGGCCTGATAGCCTTCCTTCTCGGAAGTCTTCTTCTGAACAACGGTGCAGGGTCCCGCCTCGATGACAGTGACGGGGATCACATGGCCGTTTTCATCGAAGATCTGGGACATGCCCACTTTTTTGCCGATGATTGCTTTCATGTATTTTCCTCCTTAAAGGTTATTGGTCGGCTTAGGTTACCGGGGATACGGCCCCGCGGCATTGCTCTGCCGACATGACCCGTCCGCCTCATACAGCGGCGGACATTGGGTAGCAAACGATGGGATCAGGGGTTTCGCGGCCGGGGATCGTGATTACAGTTTAATTTCGATCTCCACACCGGCGGGCAGCTCCAGGGCCATCAGGGCTTCCACCGTCTTGGGGGTGGACTTGGTGATGTCGATGAGGCGCTTGTGGGTGCGGCGCTCGAACTGCTCACGGCTGTACTTGTACTTGTGGACAGCGCGCAGGATGGTGACGATCTCCTTCTTGGTGGGCAGAGGGATGGGGCCGGAGACCTCGGCGCCGGTGCGCTTGGCGGTCTCGACGATCTTCTCTGCGCTCTGGTCGATGACCTGGTGGTCATAGGCCTTCAGACGAATGCGGATCATTTGTTTCTGTGCTGCCATTGTTTTTTCCTCCTGAATTTCGTAGGTAGTTTGGACGCAGTCTCGACGACCTACGGCGAGAGATTTTTTCTATACGCTTAACCGTGCGTATCATTCCGGCTCATGAAAAATACCGGACGCATGATGACATACGGCCGGTCTTCTGACATGGCGCAGCGATCTACGCAACGTACAGGTTCTCTCAGCCGCCCGATTATCGGACATACTCCCCGGAAGTTACCGGCCCTGGGCCGCAATCTCCCGGTTCATCGCACTGCCGCCGGGCATGGTGTTCCCTTCCCGCGCGGACTTACATATAATAAAAGAAAATCCTCCTGTTGTCAAGAGGATTTTCTCCGTTTTTCATGAAATTTTCAAGATTTTTTTGGCAAGTCTTTTTACCCGCAAAAATCGATCAAAATCAGCGTTTTTTGCGTGCCCACAGGAACCGCAGGCCCAGCAGGACGGCCAGGAACACCATGGTCACAGCGGCCATGGCCCCGTCGGAGCGGCTGGCGTCATAGGAGAACAGCCGGACCAGGCCCTGGAGGGGCATTCCCACCGGCACCAGCCAGAACACGGCGATGATGGTGATGGTATAGCCCAGGGAGGAGCTGATCAGCGTCACCAGCGCCAGGGCCATCAGCACCAGCATGAATCCCACCAGGGGCGAGACCCGCTCCTCCGCCCCGGCGTCCAGGCGCAGCAGCAGGAGCCACATGACGATGTACACCAAACCCGTCAGGACGGAGACGTACATGGAGACGCCGGTGTCCGGCGCCGTGCGGTAGGCCAGCAGGGCGGAGGTCAGCCAGAAGGTGAACCGCCAGCTGCGGTTGTTCCAGATGTCTTGGAGGGTCATAGGCGGTTCTTTGCTCCTTTATACATTATATATAATATATAATATCTGTCCCGTGGAACGGGGTGCCGGGACGTCCGGCGGCTTTGCGAGGTCCCTCGCGGGGGTGCGGGGGTGCGCCCCGTCCGGGGCGCGGGGTGGCGCGGCGAAGGACGATGGCTTGCGGCTCCGCCGCGGGGCAAAACCCCCTTTCTCTTTTCGGTTGCGCCGAAAAGAGAAAGCGCTTTTTGATGGTGTCAAGAGAAAAGACGCTGGCGGCGGCATTCCGGGCTTCGCCCGGAACGCTCGCAGCGCCTGTTACGGGGGGTTGGCCCGGCAGAAATTTGTAGGCTCGGACCACTCAACCATATATGGCAGTTGCGAAAGTCTGGGTCCCGCCCGGATGCTCTTCTGCTTCTCTTTTGCTGCCGCAGTCTGGCAGTTGTGGGAGACTGGCATCGAGGGCGCTCCCGGATGCCCCGTCCTTCTCTTTTGCTGACGCACATCGGCAGTCGTGGGAGCCTGGTGCCGGGGTGGTTCCGGATGCTCTGTCCTCCTCTTTTGCTGTCACGACCCGGTGACTGCGGAAGACCGGTTCATCCTACAGGGGGCAGCACACAGGGGCGGGGCGAAACGCCCCGCCCCTGGTTTCTTTTTTCCGACGCGGCACCCGGCCCGCGCGAACACCGGTGTCCGGCGCGTCAATCAAAGGAAAGGGGGCCAGGGGGAAACCTCTGGTTTCCCACGGTTCTTTTGCCCTCCGGGCAAAAGAATCTGCCGGAATCATTTTTGCCGCGGCGTGTACGTGGCAAAAATACCCCGACCCGTGCGCCCCTGGGGCGCACACACCAGTGACCGACGTCACTGGTGAGGGGGAATCTAAAGGGGGGACGAAGTCCCCTCTTTAATACGCCACGCCCCAGTAGATATCCGTGGCACAGGGCTTGCCGCACACGGGGCAGACGCCCTCGGTGCCGCTCTGGGCCAGAGGCATGCAGCGGGAGGAGACGCCGGCCCGCTCCTTCATGGCCAGCTCGCACTCCAGGCTGCCGCACCACTTGGACCGCAGGAAGCCGCCCTTGCCCTCGGCGATAGCCTTGGCCTCCTCGGGGGTCTTGATGTCAAAGGTGTTGTCCTCCCGGTTCTTCAGGGCCATGGCATACATGTTGTCGTGGACAGCATCCAGCAGCTCAGCCGCCTTGGCCTCCAACTCCGCCAGGGGCACGAAGACCTTCTCGCCGGTGTCCCGGCGGGCGATGACGCACTGTTCCTTCTCGATGTCCTTGGGGCCGATCTCCACACGCAGGGGCACGCCCTTCATCTCGTACTCGGCGTACTTCCAGCCGGGGCTGTTGTCGGAGTCGTCCATCTTCACCCGGATGCCGGCGGCGGCCAGACGGTCCCGCAGGGCGGCGGCGGCGTCCAGAACGCCGGGCTTGTGGGCGGCCACGGGGATCACCACCACCTGAATGGGGGCGATGCGGGGAGGCAGCACCAGGCCGTTGTCGTCGCCGTGGGTCATAATGATGCCGCCGATCATGCGGGTGGACACGCCCCAGGAGGTCTGATGGGGATTGTGAGGCTGGTTGTCCTTGCCGGTGAAGGTGATGTCGAAGGCCTTGGCGAAGCCGTCACCAAAGTAGTGGCTGGTGCCGGCCTGGAGGGCCTTGTGGTCGTGCATCATGCACTCCACGGTGTAGGTCTCCTCGGCGCCCTTGAACTTCTCCTTGTCGGTCTTGCGGCCCCGGATGACGGGCATGGCCAGCACGTTCTCCATGAAGTCCGCGTAGATGTTCAGCATCTGCATGGTCTCCTCCCGGGCCTCCGCCTCGGTGGCATGCATGGTGTGGCCCTCCTGCCACAGGAACTCCCGGTGGCGCAGGAAGGGGCGGCTGGTCTTCTCCCACCGCAGGACAGAGCACCACTGGTTGTACTTCTTGGGCAGGTCCCGCCAGGAGTGGATGATGTTGGCATAGTGCTCGCAGAACAGGGTCTCAGAGGTGGGACGGACGCACAGCCGGTCTTCCAGCTTCTCGCTGCCGCCCATGGTGACCCAGGCGCACTCCGGGGCGAAGCCCTCCACGTGATCCTTCTCCTTCTGGAGCAGGGACTCGGGGATCAGCACAGGGAGATACACGTTCTCATGTCCGGTCTCCTTGAACTTCTTGTCCAGTTCCTTCTGGATGTTCTCCCAGATGGCGTAGCCGTAGGGACGGTAGATGAACATGCCCTTGACGGAGGTGTAGTCGATGAGCTCCGCCTTCTTGCACACGTCCGTGTACCACTGGGCAAAGTCCACGTCCCGGGCCGTGATCGCGTCAACTTGTCTTTTATCCTGTGCCATTTTCCTCAATTCCTTTACGTATATTAGAATGGTGTTTTCCGTTTGATTTTCCAGTTCTGTCTCCCGGCGGGTCCGCCGGATTCAACTAAGTTCTTATTTTATCCAGCCCGGACCGGATTGTCAACCATTGGCGGCAAAACCGTGCCGGTTTTCCCCTGATTTTCCGCCCCTCGCCCGGTTTTGGACCTTTGTCCGGGACTGTCCGGTTTTGCGGCGCGGCGGGGGCTGCCCAGAAGAACAGCGCCCGCCGCTCTCCCAGCGGCGGGCGTCCGATCGTCTATCCCAGATCCCGGTGGTCCAGCGCCGCCAGACCGTACCGGGCGGCCCTCTGGATGGTCTCCCGCTCCCCGTCGGAGCCGGCGATATCCAGCCGTCTTCTCAGATCCCGGAGAAACAGGCCCCGCAGGGAGTCCTCCCCGGCTCTGGCCCACAGATCCTCCGCGGCCCGGGTGCGGTCCCGCAGCTTCAGGGCGTAGAAGCGGCCCTTCAGAGCCTCTGTCATGGCGGACAGGTCCGGGCCCTCCTCCCCGGTCTCGCCGGTGAGACAGATCCGGTACAGATCGCCCGCGGTATCCGGCGGCAGGACGGCCTCCACCGCCGTCAGAGGGTCCTGTCCGGTGACGTCCGCCTCCAGCACCTCATAGCGGTGCCGGGCGAAGGGGACGAACCGCAGCGACACGCTGCCGCCGTCGTCCACAGTGCCCTCGTAAAAGCCCTTCTCTCCCAGCTCATCAAAGCCCCGGCCCTCGGGACAGCCGGGCCAGGCGCAGAGGGTGTCCCCGCACCGCAGCTCTCCCCGGCGGTGGATGTGGCCCAACGCCAGATAGGCCAGGCCGCTGGCGGCAATGTCCGCCTTTTCCACAGGATCGTACCGCCGCTCCGACGGTTCCACCTCCCCGTGGAGGGCCATCAGATGGACCCGCCCGTCCTTTGGCGCGGCGAAGCCGGACAGCAGGCTCTCCCGCTGCTCCGGCGCAGTGAAGGCCATGCCGTGGACCACGGCGTTCAGCTCCGGAATCTCCGCCGCCTCCGGTGTCCCGGAGCGGAAGATATGGACGTTTTCCGGCCAATCCAGGGCGGCGTAAGGGCTGGCGGGGCCGTACCAGTCGTGATTGCCCGGTGCGATGAACACCCTGGCGTTCATCCGGCCCAGCGCGTCCCGCAGGGCCTCCGCCGTCTCCCGG
Source organism: Dysosmobacter sp. (assembly GCA_022778785.1). GTDB lineage: Bacteria > Bacillota > Clostridia > Oscillospirales > Oscillospiraceae > Oscillibacter. The sequence continues at coordinate 20,650 of JALFSO010000062.1, forward strand.
TAGCAGTCCGCGCTGTCCAGCAGGTCGCCGGACAGCAGCACCAGAGGAATGCCGTTTTCGTTGACATAGTCCGCCAGACGTCCCGGCAGCGCGCGGCTCTCCCGGCGGCGTTCCGCCGCCCGCTCCGGCGGCAGGGCGGAAAAGGGACTGTCCAGATGCAGGTCTGCGGCGTGGAGAAATTTGAACATACTGTACGCTCCTTTTTGCCGGGGAGACCCCGGCGGGTCTGCGGAGGGTCCCCCCTCCCGGGGGACGGGTTTTTTCCCTTTGCGGGGAACTGGAGGTGCGCCCCTTCGGGGCGCGGGAGGGTGCCGGTGGAGACCGGCGGCTTGCGGCTCCGCCGCAGGCAAAACCCCCTTTCGTCGTCGGGTCAAACTGCGCTATATTCGGGACGCCCTGCGGGGGAGGGCATCCCTCATGCCGCTTCGTTGCCCCCTTGCACACCGTCGCGGCATTGCGATTTCCGGCCCCTTCGGGTCCGCCAATCGCGCCGCTTCCTCGAAACCGGCTCGCTTTTCCGCCGCTGGCGGCGCTTCGCCGCTTTCCTCTTCCCCACAAAACCCGCTTCGCTGGGCTTTTGTGGGGGCCCCTATCGGTTGCGCCGAAAAGAGAATGCGCCTTTTGA
>JALFSO010000018.1 GCA_022778785.1 Dysosmobacter sp.
GGCCCCATTGGCTCCAAGGGTCCCGGCGAGACCCAGTTGGAAACGGACCGCCGCCATATCCACCGGAAAATCGACAAGCTGCGGGAGGACCTGGAGGATGTCCGACGGGTCCGAAGCACCCAGCGGGACCGGCGCCGGAAAAACGAGATCCCCGTGGTGGCCATCGTGGGCTACACCAACGCGGGCAAATCCACCCTGCTCAATCAGCTGACTGGGGCGGGCATCCCCGCCAACAACCGGCTGTTCGATACCCTGGATACCACCACCCGCCTGCTGACGGTCAGCGACACGCTGGATGTGGTGATCTCCGATACTGTGGGCTTTATCCGCAAGCTCCCCCACCAGCTGGTGGAGGCATTCAAGGCCACACTGGAGGAACTGGAGTACGCCGATCTGCTGCTCCACGTCATCGACGTGTCCAATCCGGACTGGCAGCAGCAGGCCCAGGTGGTGGAGAGCCTCATCACGGAGCTGGGGGCGGACCGGCTGCCCCGCATCAACGTGTTCAACAAGTGCGACTGTCTGCCGGTGGGCGAGATCATGCCCCACGGCGAGGACATCGTCACCATCTCCGCCCGTACCGGCGCGGGCGTGGACCAGCTGCTGGAGAAGATCGACAAGCGGCTGGACAAGGGCTCCCGCCGGGTGACGCTCCACATCCCCTACGACAAGGGCGGCCTGCTGGACATGCTGTACCGGGAGGCCAAGGTGGAGAGCGTCAGCTACTCCGAGACCACGGACGTGGTGGCGGTGTGCACGCCCAAAGTGCTGGGGCGGGTGGCGGAGTTCATCGAGATGTGAGCGTTCTGCCGGGGAAGCCCGGCAGCTTTGCGGCTCCGTCGCAGGGCGGGACTTTTTTCCGTTGGCACGGGAGTGCCGGGGAAGCCCGGTAGATTCAAACCCCCCATTCTCTTTTTCCGTGGAAAAAGAGAATGCGCCTTTTGATGGTGTAAGAGAAAAAGGCTTGGCGGCGGCATTCCGGACTTCGTCCGGAACGCTCGCAGCGCCTGTTACGGGGGTTTTGGTCCGGCGGAAATCTGCGGGCTTTTGCCCATTCAACTAAATATGGCAGCTGCGGAAGTCGGGGTCCCGCCCGGATGATCTGCCGTTCTCTTTTTGCTGCCGCACCCTGGCAGTTGCGGGAGTCTCCGGAAGCGCTTTTGACAATCTTTCGCAACCACCGGACTGCGGCAGCAAAACAGGCGTAGAGAGCATCCGGGAGCACCCCCAGTTTCCGCAACTGCCATACGCGGTTGAGTGGAATGCAAGCCCTCAAGTCAGCACCTAATAGCTCCCGTAAAAGGCGAAAAAAGGCGTTTCAGGCGGAGCCTGAAATGCCGCCGCCCAAGCGTCTTTTTCTTCCACCGAGCGCGACGCATTCTTTTTCTCAAGAAGAAAAAGAATGGGGGGCGCAAAGCTGCCGGGCTTTCCCGGCACCCCCGTCCTGACGGAAAAAGGTTTTGCCCCGCGGCGGAGCCGCAAGCCTCCGGCCTTCGCCGGCATCCCCCGCGCCCCGGGACGGGGCGCACCATCGACCCCTGCGGGGAGAATTCCCGCAAAAATTCAACCAAGGAGCATTCCCATGTCCAACGATGTGATCCTCCATACCCCCCGCATGATCCTGCGGCCCTTCACCGTTCAGGACACCTGCGACGTCTACGCCTATGCCCGGGACCCCCGGGTGGGCCCCATTGCTGGATGGCCGGCCCATCAGAGCTACTTCGAGAGCTGGGACATCGTCCGGACGGTGTTCTCCCAGTCCGGCGTCTTCGCTATGGAGCTGCGGGAGAATCACAAGGTCATCGGCTCCATCGGCTTCGTGGGCGGCCACCCCGCCGGGGAGTTGCCGGACTGTCCCGATGATGAGATCGGCTACGCCCTCAGCGCCGCCTTCTGGGGCCGGGGGCTGGTGCCGGAGGCGCTGGAGGCGGTGCTGCGGTATGGCTTCACAGAGCTGGGACTGCGCCGGATCTGGTGCGCCCACTACGCGGGAAACTGGCGGTCCAAGCGGACCATGGAAAAATGCGGTTTCCGCTATCAGTTCGCCCGGACCACGGAGGTGGACCTGATGCGGGAGTTCCGGCAGACCTATTACTACTTACTGACGGAGGAGGACTGGCGTGAGCGGGTACATCGTGCCGTTTGAGACGGCAGAGAGTGAGTTTACGGAGAAGCGGTCCCGGTTCATCAGCCACATCTGGCGGGTGGAGACGGAGGAGGAGGCCCGGTCCCGGATCGAAGAGATGAAGAAGAAATACTACGACGCCAGGCACAACTGCTGGTGCTACCTCCTCCACGACGGCCCGGTGCGTTACTCCGACGACGGAGAGCCCCAAGGCACGGCGGGCCAGCCCATGCTGAACGTGTTCCAGCGGGAGGAGGTCACCAACGTCTGCTGCGTGGTGACCCGGTACTTCGGCGGCATCCTGCTGGGGGCCGGGGGGCTGACCCGGGCCTATGCCAAGGGCGCCAAGGACGCTCTGGACGCCGCCGGCATCTGCCGTATGAGCCTGTGGACAGAGTGGGAAATCCCCTGCACCTATCCCCTGTTCGAGCGGATGAAGCTGACGGTGGAGTCCTGCGGCGGCGTGGTCCGGGATGCGGAGTACGGCGCGGACATCGTCCTCCACGCGGCGTTCCCCAGCGGCGGTGCGGAGCAGTTCGCCTCCCGGCTGACGGAGCTGTCCGCCGGACAGCTGGCCATGACGGCGGCGGGCGAGTCCTTCCTCCCAGGCCCCAGAGAGACGGCCCGGTGATCTCAGAATCAAAACATCCCATTGTCGGCGGCGCTGCCCATCCGGGCGGCGCCGCCGGTCTGTTTTCCGCCGGAAAACGGGCATATCCGCGCTGCCCGCCGCATAGAGTTTGACGATGATATGAATTCTTTGAGGAGGCGGAGACATGACGTCGAGGCAGGCGGGAAAACGGATCAGCGAGCTATCCCGGCGGCGGAAGCCGTCCGGGCCGCGTCCTTCGGTGCAGGGCAAACGGCAGGCGCCGCCGACGCCTGCGGAGAAACGGCGGATGACCCAGCTGGTGATCTGCGCTGCCGTGTTCGTCCTGCTGGTTGGGGTCAAGCTGCTGCTCCCCGGAAAGCTGGACCGGGTACGGGAGTCAGTGTCCGGCGTCATGGACCGGAACATGGACGTGACAGAGGTGTTTTCCGCCGTGGGCCGCGCCATCTCCGGAGAGCGGAGCGTCCAGGATTCCCTGGGGGACGTGTATCAGGCCGTGTTCCATCCGGCGGAGGCAGTGGAGACCGCCGCGCCGGCGGACGGCGCGGCAGATCCCTCAGCGGCCATGGAATCCCTGCGGGCCTTTGCCGACGGCACCGGCTCCGCCGACGGTTGGCTGCCCGACGATGGAGAGAGCACGTCCGGCGGCGCGGGGGAGGACACCGCCGCCTCCGCCAAGATCCTGAACGTGGGCGGTGAACCGGAGGCCGCATCCCCCGGGGACACCGGGACGGCGGACCAGGGCAGCGGCGGCCCCTCTCAGACGGAGCATCTGGAGCTGTCCTATGTGACCTACTCCGGGGAGAATCTGCCGGACAACGTGAGCATGGAGCAGGCGGTACTGGGGTTTGACTACTGCACACCGGTATGCGGCTCCCTGACCTCCGGCTTCGGCTACCGCATCCATCCCATTGAGGGCGAGGAGGACTTCCACCACGGCGTGGACATCGCGGCGGACACCGGCACGGCCATCCTCTGCTTTGCCGACGGCATGGTGACGGCGGTGGGCGAGAGCAGCAGCTACGGAAAATACTGCATCGTCCGGCACGACAACGGCTTTTCCACGCTGTACGCCCATTGCAGCAAGGTGACGGCATCCTCCGACGCGTCGGTAAAGGAGGGTCAGAAGATCGCTGAGGTGGGTGAGACCGGCATGGCCACAGGTCCCCACCTCCACTTTGAGCTCCACGAGGAGGGCGTCTACCTGAATCCCATCTACTATGTCACCCTGGTATGACCGGCGGGTCTGGGGTCTGCTGGGCTTCGGTCTGATGACGGCCTGGTTCTGCCTGATGAACGGCCCTCTGGCCACGGTGGTGCTGATGGGGGCGGCGGCGGTCCATGAGCTGGGACATCTGGCGGTCCTGCGGCTGCTGGGCGGCCGGACCGGGTCCTTCACGCTGTCTCCCTTCGGCGCGGTGATACGGGCGGCGGGCGTGGGCCTGACCTATCCCCGGGAGCTGCTGGCGGTGCTGGCGGGACCGGCGGTCAACCTGCTGTGCGCGGCCCTGCTGGCGGCGGTACCGGCTCGTCCGGACTGGGCTGTCACGGCCGCGGGAGCCAGTGCGGCCCTGGGCCTGTTCAATCTGCTGCCGGCGGCGCCGCTGGACGGCTGGCGGATGCTCCAGCTCCTGCTGTGCTGGACGGCGGGTCCGGACCGGGGGACGTGCTGGGCGGCGGCCATCGGCGCGGCGGGCGCCCTGCTTCTGGCGGGCAGTCTGCTGTGGATGATGGCCGCCAGCGGCGGCAATCTGTGGCTCCTGCCGGCAGTCCTGGGGACGGGGATCGGCGGCATCCGCAGCGCCCTGCGGTCGTAGCGGGGTGCGTCCCAAGACATGGATCTGTTAAAAAACAGGCGGGCTTCCAACATGGAAGCCCGCCTGTTCTGCGTTCACTTGTCAAATTTGCGGACGGTCACTGCCGCGGAAGCAGCTCATGGCCCCGTTCGCACAGGCGGTAGATCTCCTCCAGCTTTTCCTCGATCAGCGGAGCGATCCGGGCGTTCTTCCGGTGTACCCGGCTGCGATAGAGAAAGACCGGCGCAGCCCAGCCCGCAAAAGCCGGGATGGCCAGCAGGACGCAGGCCGTTACATGGGGCGGCTGTGCGGTCACCGCAAATACCGACGCGGCCATGAAGGCCGTACACACCAACCCCACGGCGAGAGCCAAAGCCATCGGCCCGGCGGTCTTGGCCCGCTCCAGGGCCTCGATCTCCTTGGCGCAGGCGTCGAAGTTGCGCTGGAGCCGGGTCAGTTCCGCCTTGTTGACGATGTGGCGGTCCCGTCTTAAGGTGACGGTGATCATGCCGCTCTGCCGGCGCTGGGGCGCGTTTTTGTCCGGCTCCCAGCCGAAGTTCTCATAGGCGTCCAGATACAGGGAGAACTTGTCAGCGGGAGCGGTCAGTTCCCTGTACTCATAGCCCACGAAATCGTGGGGGCTCTTTGTGAACTCACTCATGCTTCCCTCGTTTCTCTCACCGGCAGGCGGATTGTAAATGTGGAGCCCTCCCCTGATCTGCTGGTGACGGCAATGGTGCCGCCGGAGATCTGCAGGATCCGGCGGGCCAGTGCCAGACCCAGGCCGTTTCCGGACGTGGCGTGGGAGGTGTCGCCCTGGTAAAACTTCTCAAAGATGCGGGCCATGGTCTCCGGCGTCATGCCGCAGCCCGTATCGGACACTGTGACCACCACGGCGTCTTCCTCCGTGGTCTGGGTCAGCCGGACGGTGCCGCCCGCCGGCGTGAACTTCAACGCGTTGGACAGCAGATTGTTCCAGACGATCTCCATCATCTCCCGGTCCGCGTTGACGATGGCCCGGTCCTCCGTCTCAAATTCCAGCTCAATGTTTTTCTTCTCCCAGACGTCCTCATACAGCAGTACGCACTCGCTGAGCTGGGCGCACAGGTCATAGGGCTGTACCATGGGCTTGATGACCTGATTCTCCAGCTTGTTCAGTTTCAGGATATTCATGACCAGGTCCGACAGGCGCCTGACATTGCTGAGGATGCCGTCCAGACACTCCTCCCGCTCTGTTTCGGACAGTCTGCCGCTTTTCAGCAGCTGGGCGTCGTTAGAGATCACCGCCAGGGGCGTCTTGATCTCATGGGAGACGTTGGAGACGAAGTCCGTCTTCATGGTCTCGATGCTGCCCAGCTCCGCCACCATCTTGTTGAAATCCAGGATCATCAGGTCCAGGTAATCCAGCTTGTCCGTCGTGTGGAATGTGGGCACATACACGGAGAAATCCCCCTGAGCCACCTTCTCCGTGGCCTTCGCCAGCTCCCGCACCGGCCGCTCGTAGGTCCTGACCACCTGGACACGGGTAAAGACCGTCAGGCACAGCGCCACCAACGCCCAGTAGAGCATGGGGATCACCGACGCGGTGACGGAGGACCGCACGTACCGGTTGACGAAGACGATCAATCCGGTGTGGATGCCGGACATCACCAGAAGGATGCCGAAAAAGATAAAGAACAGCGACAGCGGAAATCTGGAGCGTCTGAACCGGTCCTCTCTCGTCATTTCAGCACCGCCTTATAGCCCAGGCCCCGGACAGTTTTGATCTCGAAGCCGCCGCAGATGGAGCACTTGTCCCGCAGCTTGGTGATGTAGACGTCCACCGCCCGCAGGCTGGTGTCGCTCTCCAGGCCCCAGAACTCGTCCATCAGCTGAGAGCGGGAGAAGGTGTGATTGGGATAGGACAGCAGCTTGTAGAGGATGTTGAACTCCCGGGTAGTCACCGGCACCTCGGCGCCGTCCACCTCGGCGGTCATGGCCGGCGTTCAGGGTCAGATTGCCCACGGTGATCCTGCGGCTGGCTTCGATGTTGGCCCGGCGCAGCAGCGCCCGCACCCGCATCAGCAGTTCGCTGAAATCAATGGGCTTGACCATGTAGTCGTCGATGCCCAAATCGAAGCCCTTCTGTTTGGCGGGCAGGTCGTCCCGGGCGCTCATGAACAGAATGGGCACCGTCTTATTCAGCCCCCGCACGGTCCCGGCAAACTCAAACCCATCGGTCCCCGGCATCATGATGTCGGAGATGATGAGGTCATACAGGCTCCCGTACATGGCGTCATAGGCGCTGTCCGCGCTGAGGCAGCCCTTGGCCTGGTAGCCGCTGTCGTTGAGATAGGTGCAGACGCTCCGGTTCAGGTTCGCGTGATCGTCCACCACTAGAATCCGGATCATCTTCGGTCCTCCTGTTGATCGCTTTTTAGTATCCGCCCTGCCCTGACCACCATGGATATGGCGATGGCCAGCACAAGTACGCAGACCACCAGAGCTGTCATGGCGGTCATGAACTCCCGGGACTCCATCTCCCCGCCGAAGCGGTTGACCATGGCGGTCTCCAGAGAGAACATGGCCACCAGCGCGGTGGTCAGGTTCACTGCCTTCGCCGCCGACAGAACAGGGCTTCTGAACTTCCGGTACTTCACCATGTTGACGCCGGAGAGGATCAGGCAGTAAAAGGCGTAGAAGCCCATGGCGAAGATCAGGCTCCCCGGATAGTCATAGCTCTGGCCCTTGCGCACGATCTGCACCGCGATGCCGCCCAGCGCGATGTCCAGGATCATCAGCAGGACGCCGGTGGTCCGGTAGGCCCGCAGTTCCCGTCTCCGGTCCGTCCCGCCGCCGGAGGCGGGGGCCTGCCGGATCAGGTTCCATCGTACGCCGCACAGCAGGATGTAATAGAAGGCCAGCGCTCCCTCCCAGAAGGACGACCCGATCACGGCGCTCACCAGTCTGAAACCGGCATAGAACAGGCTCACCAGTAACGAGACCCGAAGCCCCGTCCGCACGCGGAAAAATGCGTCGGTCAGATAGCGGTTGGTGATGGGCGTTGCATACAGCTTCCGCCGGATGGACTTCCCCGCCAGGACCGCCCCCGCCACGGTGACGGTCAGGGCATAGGCGGACAGCACGTAGGCCGCATACGCAAGGGGCGTATCCTCAAGTCCCCGCGCAAACGTCAGGAACAGCAGCACACCGCCCAGCACATCCAATGAGAGGACCCACAGCAGGCCGGGATACAGCAGTTTTTTCCAGTTTGACCGGACGCCGGTCATGGCGATGCACCTCCACAGAGCGGCAGCAGCCGTTATGGTTCTGTACCATACCACAGGATTGTTTGAGTTTTGTTAAAATCCGGGGCGTCTGAAAAATTTTCTACAGCAGCTCCGTCTCCGGCAGGCAGTTCCGCAGGATAGCGCACAGCGCCTCCGGCGTCTCCCGGCAGCCGTCCTCCACCCATTTCCGGAGGACGGAGGTGAAGCCCGCCTGATAAAAAGTCAGATAGTACAGCATGGCGTCCTCGTCCGTCACGCCCCGCCGGCGGCATTGGGGCTTTACCACGGACTCCCACAGTTGGCCGAAGCCCTCCTCCAGCGGAAATCGGACCCGGTGACGCAGACAGATCCGGTAAAAGTTTCTGTTTTTCCCGATGTGCCGGAGAAAGTGGATCAGCAGATCCCGATGGAATACGTTCTCCGGCCGGACCCCCTGCTCCCGGAGGGTCTCAGACAGCTCCCGGCGGATCTGCCGCTCCACCTGTTCCATCAGATCGTAAATATCCTCGTAATGGGCGTAAAAGGTGGTGCGGTGAATGTCCGCCTCCTTGCAGATGTCCATGACGGTGACATCCTCCAGCTCCTGGTCCTCCATGAGCTTCATCAATGCGTCCCGGATCTTTTTCTCTGAATCCCGGTACCGTTGGTTGTTTTTGGTGTTCATGGTGTTCTCCTCCGCGCGCATCGGTTCTGTATAACAGAACAATCGTCAGCAAAAGCAGTCTGCTGTTTTGTTGATCAAAACAGCGTTCTTTTTTGGATACCGGCATGCGCAATGAAAAATAAATCCAGTCAGATAAAATCTGACTGGATTCATTCATACACATGAGCGCTCTTTCAGGACTTACTTGTCCAGACCGAACTTCTTGTTGAACTTGGCCACGCGTCCGCCGGTATCGACCAGCTTCTGCTTGCCCGTGAAGAAGGGGTGACACTTAGAGCAGACTTCCACCTTGATATCCTTCTTGGTAGAACCTGTCTCAATCACATTACCGCAGGCGCAAGTAATCGTAGTCTGCTGATAATTGGGATGGATTCCTTCCTTCATTGCTCTCGTTCACCTCTTTCTCTTTCAGACTACCGCCATGGAGCTTTCACCCCACAAAGGCGTTTAACAGTATAACACGCCCTTTTTCAAAATGCAAGGACTTTTCTGATTTCTTTCGATATTTTTTGTACCCACACGGAGGCCCGGTTTTATACCTCCACCGCCATGCCGGTGTGGAGGAAGTACAGCACCCGGCGAGTCACGGGCCGCTCCAGCACCCGGGTCAGGGCGGCGCTGTAGGCCGTCAGCTGGGGGCGGTACTGCTCTGCCCGCCGCCGCAGGGCCTCGCCGGACACCCGGTCCGTCTTGAAGTCCACCACCGCCAGGGAGCCGTCGGGCTGCTCAAAGCAGCAGTCCACGATGCCCTGCAATAAAATTTCGTCTCCGGCGGCAGCCGCTGGGTCCGCCTCCCGGGCGTCCATGAGGAGGGTGAAGGGATACTCCCGCAGGATCCGGGGGGAGTGCCGCAGCTCCTCCGCCAGCTCCGAACAGAGGAACCGGCGCAGTTCCGCCGTTCGGACGGCGGCGGCCTGCTCCTCCGTCAGCAGATGCCGCTCCCGCAGCTCCGCCACCTGGCCCGCCACGTCCAGATTGGAGAAATCCAGATATTGCAGCACCAGATGGGTGGCGGTGCCGCCCTCGGCGGCGGTGAGGCCCGCCGTCTCCTGCCGGAACCGGGGCCGTGTCAGGGGCTGGAGCACCGGCGGCACCGCCGCCTCCTCCGCGATCTCCCGGTCCGCCTCCCGGCCCTTCAGCTGGGTGGCGGTGAGTTTGGCGGGCAGGGCCGTCTCCGTCTCCCAGGGATAGGTGAATGCCAGCAGCGACGGGTCAAAGGGCAGTTCGTCCTCCGCCGCGCCCCGCTCCATCGTCCGGCGGCGGGGGGGCTCCCGGTACGCCGCGCCGTCGTGGACCTCCACCTGCCAGGGGGCGGTGTCCCCGGTGTACAGGCCCTCCACGTCCATGTCCGCCAGCTCCCGCAGGGGCGCCGCCTCCGGGCGGCACAGCAGGGGCAGCAGCAGCCAGTCCGCGAAGTTCCGTCCCTCCCCCACCGACTCCGGCAGAGCCGGACAGGACGCCAGCGGCGCCAGCCGCTTCATCCGGGTCCCGGCGTAGTGCATGGCGTCCACCAGGATCAGCTTTTCCTTGGGCCGGGTCATGGCCACGTACAGGATGCGCTGCTCCTCCGCCTTGTTCTCCCGGAGCAGCGTCTCCTCCAGGGCCTTTCGGGCCAGGGTGGGATATTTGATCTTCCGGCCCAGATCGACGCGCACAGGGCCCAGGCCCAGGATGGGATGTACCAGCACCGGCGTCTGGAAGTCCTGTGCGGAGAAGGCGTGGTCCAGATCCGTCAGGATCACCACCGGGAACTCCAGTCCCTTGGACTTGTGGATGCTCATGATGCGGACGCCGGCGCTGTCCGCCGCGCCCCGGGTCTGGGGGGCACGTCCCGTCTCGATGAGCCGCCGCAGCTGGGTGACGAAGGCGAACACGCCCCGGTAGCCGCCGTTCTCCAGCTTCTCCGCGTGTTCCGCCAGGGCGATGAGGTTCTCCCGCCGCCGCTGGCCGCTGTCCATGGAGCCGAAGATACCCAGCACGTCCAGCCGGTTGTAGATGTGCCACAGCAGCTGCTGGACGCTCATGTCCCGGGCCAGCAGGCGCAGCTCCTCCAGCGTCCGGAGGAAGGCGGCGCAGTCCTCCCCGCCGTCGGCCTCCACGGCGCCGTAAAAATCCCCCTGTGGCGTCTTTCCCCGGATCTCCGCCAGACGGTCCGGCGTAAAGCCGAACACCGGGGAGCGCAGGGCCGCGATGAGGGGCACGTCCTGCCGGGGATTGTCGATGATCTCCAGTAGGGACAGCATGGTGGAGACCTCCATGGTCTCAAAGAAGTCCCCGCTCTCCTCGAAGGCGCAGGGGATGTCCTGCTCCGCCAGGGCGGCGGCGTAGGCGGCAGACCGGCTGCCGGGGGAGCGCATGAGGATGACGATGTCCTCCGGGCGGCAGGGCCGCAGGGCGCCGCCGTCGGTGACGGGCCACTTCTCGTCCAGCAGGCGGCGGATGCGCTCCGCCACGAACCGGGCCTCCGCCGTCAGGCGCTTCACCGGACGCTCCTCCTCCCCCGCTTGCCGCTGGGGCACGGTGATGAGATGGAACTCCGTTGCGCAGTCCGTACGGGGCGGATAGTAGTCCGCGCCGAAGTGGAGGGCCTCGTCCTCGCCGTAGTCCATCTCCCCCATTTCTTTGGAGAGGATGTTCTCAAAAACGAAGTTGGCGGCGTCCAGGATCTCCTGCCGGGAGCGGAAGTTCTTGGATAGGAGGATCTTCCGCTCCTCCCCCTCCGCCGCCTCCGTCCAGGGCCGGAACCGGGCGTATTTATCCAGAAAGATGGTGGGATCCGCCAGCCGGAAGCGGTAGATGCTCTGCTTTACGTCGCCCACGGTAAAGAGGTTCTTCCCGTCCCGGGACACCGCCCGGAAGATGGCGTTCTGGACCTCGTTGGTGTCCTGATACTCGTCCACCAGGATCTCCCGGTACCGGGCGGCGATCTGGGTCCCCAGCTCCGTGGGCGTCCCGTCCTCCCGGACCAGGATGGTCAGGGCCAGATGCTCCTGGTCCGAGAAGTCGGCGGCGTTCCGCCGCAGCTTCTCCCGGCGGTAGTCCTCGGCGAAGTCCGCCGTCAGCCGCAGCAGGGCGGACATGGCGGGCGCGGCGGCGGACAGGTCCTCCATGGCCTCCGCCCCCGTGACGGCCAGCAGAGCGTCCCACTTTTTGGCGGCGTCCTTGCAGCCGTCCCACAGCCGCTTGGCGCGGGCCTTCAGCGGCCCGCCGTCGGCGTCCTTCACGGCGCCCAATCGGGGGAACGTCACCTTTCCGGCGGCCTGGCGGGCCTCCTCCCAGCCCGCTTCGGCGGCGGAGGCCAGGGCTTCCAGCGTCCCCGCCGTGTCCAGGAACCGCCCGGCGTAGCCCTTCATCAGGGCGGGACAGTCCGTCATCTGTGCCGCCGCCCGGCGGAGCAGGGCCGCCCAGTGGGACGCCCGGCGGCCGATCCCCGCCAGCAGCACCCCGGCGTAGGGCGTGTCGCTGAAGTCCCCGCCGCCCCGGGCCAGTTCGTCCCAGCGGGCACGGTTTTCCGCCAGCCAGCAGTCCGGCCAGGCGTGGCTCTGGAGCTTTTCGTACAGCTCCATCACCAGCGCTGCCAGCGCCCGGTCGTCCCGTCCGAAGCCCAGGGTGTCCGCCAGGGACTGGTCCCCCCGGTCCAGACGGTCGTAAAACGTCTCCAGCGTCCGGTCCAGCACCCTCTCCCGCAGGAGCTTCGCCTCGTTCTCGTCCAGCACCCGGAAGTCCGGGGACAGGCCGTGGTCGTCCCCCTCCCGGGTCAGCAGATGGGTGTTCTCCCGCAGCAGGCCGGTGCAGAAGGCGTCCACCGTCCGAATGTCCGCCTGATACACCCGCAGGAGCTGGGACCGCAGGTGCCGGTCCCCCGGCGCGTCCGCCAGACGGGCGGACAACTCCGCCGCGATCTTGCTCCGCAGCTCCGCCGCCGCGGCCCGGGTATAGGTGATGATGAGGAAGTCATCGACATTGCAGCCCTCCTCCGTAATGTACCGGAACAGCCGCTCCACCAGCACCTTGGTCTTGCCGGAGCCGGCGGCGGCGGACACCAGCAGGCTGCCGCCCCGGTTTTCCACCACGGCCCTCTGCTCCGGCGTCAGACGGATGTCACTCATGTCCGCTCTCCTCCTCTCCGATCTCTCTCCAGAACTCCTCCGGCTTCACCGGCGTGATGTAGTGCAGATGGTCCCCCTGCCGTCCGTCCTGGAAGTGGCAGGCCGGTGCCCACTGGCAGAACTGGCAGAAGGTGTCCTCCTCACTGTGGCAGCAGGGGTCCGCGTCGATGTTGCCGTCCCGGACCTCCCGGGCGATCTGCCGCAGCAGACGGTCCACGTACCGGCTCAGCTTCCCCAGTTGGGCCGCCGAGGCCACGCCCGCCGTGATATCCCCGTCCTTATTGATCCGCAGGGGCAGATAGTGGGGCTCCGTCAGGGCCTCGTGCTCCATGGCCTCCAGCACCGCCCGGTCGTCCAGCAGCAGGCCGCTGCGGCGGAGGGTCTTCTTCCGCAGGGCCAGCAGCGCCTCCGGGGAGATGTTCCGCTCCGCCGCCAGCACCTCGTCTCTGGCCGGAAAATACAGCACACCGGCGGGCTCGATGTCGTGGCCGAAGTAGTCCCCACCCTCCTTCTGGAGGGTGAACAGATACAGCAGCATCTGAATGTCCAGGCCCATGCGGACCTCCGCCAGATCGAAGCTCTTCCGGCCCGTCTTGTAGTCCACCACCCGGAGGTACAGCTTTCCGTCCTTCAGCCAGCCGTCCACCCGGTCCACCTTGCCGTTCACCCGCAGCTCCCCGCCCGGCTCGGAGATCACCACCGCCGGCAGGGCCCCCTTGTCCCCGAAGGACAGCTCGAATTCCAGAGGCACGAAGTCCGAGTGCCGCAGTTCCTCCGCCGTCTCCTGCACGATGGACCAGGCGGTGGCCCGCAGACGCCGGAACAGATACCGGAACCGGGGGCTGCGCTCCTGGAAATTCCGGTACTGTTGCCGCTCAAAAAGGTCAATATAATGGTCCGTCAGCGCCTTCAGCGTCTCGTCCGGCACCTGGGCGAAGCCGCCCTGCTCCTTCACGTCCCGGGTGACGTTCTCCAGGATGAAGTGGAGGAAGGTGCCGATCTGAGGGGCGTCGAAGTCCGCCCGGACCCGCTCCTTCGCCCGGAGGCCGTACTCCATGAAATAGGCGAAGTGGCAGGAGTTCAGCCGCTCCATCCGGGAGGCGGACATGCTGAAATGACTGCCGTAGAGCTGCCGCACCGCCGGACGGGACAGCCGTCCCCTGTCCATGGTCCGTGCCCGGTCCATGGCCGCCAGCCGGGGGGCGAAGCCCTCCTGCCCGGCAAAATACTGCCACAGTGCGCCGCCGGGGCGGTCTCCCGCCGTCTCCAGCGCCGGGACCGGGGCGGTGAGCCGCTCCGCCCGGTCATCCGATCGCTCCACCCGGAGGGCGGGGAACAGCGCCAGGATGCGTCCGACCACAAAGGCGGGCCGCAGCTCCGCCCCGGTGACGTCCGAGGCGGGATAGCTGACGGTGAGCCACTCCGTGGCCTGGGCCAGAGAGGCGTAGATGTTTTGCAGCTCCATGCTCAGCCGCTCCATCCCACGGGGGGCCAGACGCAGGCCACGGGCCACCAGCTGGTCCCGGTCGTCGTCGTTGAGGATGCCGCCGCCGGTGCCGGGGGCGGGCAGCACATGGTCGTTAGCCCCCAGCAGGAACAGCACCTTCACCGTGTGCCGGTCGTTCCGGGTGATCTCACTGACGTTCACCTGATCCAGCGACACCGGGATGGTGCCCACGCTGTACTGGGTCAACACCTGCCGCAGCAGCCGGACGAATTCATCGGTGTCCATCCGCTCGTCCCCCAGGATCTCCACGAACTGATCCAGCACCCCGCAGAGGATCTCCCACAGCTGGGCCGTCTCCTGAGACCGCTGAAGCTGGCCCGCCTGAGCCAGCCGGTCCATCTGCTCCTCCAGGGCACGGGGCAGGTCCACCGCCTCCAGAAAGCTGTACACCGCGTCCGCCTTCTCCGCCGCGGTGTCCGCGTCCTTCAATCCGTTCTTCAGCAACAGCAGCGGCTCCCGCACCCGGCGGCGCAACGCGTTGATGTCCTCCAGCGCCGCCGTCTGCCGCTCTCCCCAGTCCGCGCCGTAGCCGTCGGGATTGGCGGTCCAGTCGTCCTCCTTCAGCCACATGGAGCCGTGGATGTCCCACGTTAGGGCGTAGTTCTCCAGCCGGTCGCACTCCGCCGGGGTCAGGCCCGCCAGTCCCGTCTTCAGGAAGCGGAACATGTCCTCGTACTCGCAGCCGCCGGTGACCGCCGCCAGCGCGCCGGTGAGGAGGGTCATGGCCGGAGTGTCCAGAATGTCGCTGCGGCGGCTGAGATACACCGGGATCTCGTACCGCTGGAACACGCTCTGGATGGTGGACTCATAGTCCGCCATGTTCCGGGCGGAGACGGCCATGTCCCGGTAGCGGTACTGCCCGGAGGCCGCCAGACGCCGGATGTCCGCCGCCGTCTGCTCCACCTCGGTGTAGAGATCCGCCGCCTCCCGCAGGTGGATGACGTCCCCCGTGTCCCCCTCCCAGGGGCGGTTCTCCCCGTAGAAGCACCGCTCCAGACGGGCCAGCGGCGTGTCATCCGGCCCGCCGGAGAGATACACCACTTCACAGGGACAGCCCGCCTCCGCCGCCAGACGGATCAGAGTGTCCCGGGTACGGTAGGACGCCTCGAAAATCTCGCTGCGTCCGCCCTTGGCCTCTCCCAGCAGCGTGACGGTGACGGACCGCGCCCGGCGCAGAAACACGCCCACCGCCCGCTGCTCCTGGGCGTTGAGATAGGTGAAGCCGTCCATGAACAGGTCTTTCCCGTCCACGTAGCCGGACTCCTCCAGATGGTCCACCAGCTTGCTCATCCGGTCCCGGGCGTCCAGTCCGGGGCGGCAGAGCCGGGAGCGATAGGCGCCGTACAGCAGGCTCAGGTCCGCCAGCTTGTCCCCGGTGGCGCCGGACAGGGCCTCCCCCTCCGCCGCCAGGGCCTCCGGCGTCACCTCGTAGCTCTGGAACTCGTCGAACAGGGCCAGCAGGTCCTCCAGAAACGCCGCCTTCCGGGAGGGACGGCGGTAGAGCTTCAGCTCCGGCGCCACCTCGCACAGGGCCTTCTGAAGGGTCAGCAGCTTGCCGCCGGCGTCCAGCGTCACGTCCGCAAGACCGCCGGTGCGGGTCAGCACCCGGGTGGCCAGACGGCGGAAGCTCAGCACCTCCGCGTGGCGGCTGGCGGTGTCGCCGCAGGCCCGGCACAGATCCACCTCCGCCGCGTGGGAGGCGTGCTCCGGCACCAGCAGGATCTGCCGGCCGCTGTCTCCCAGCTCCCGGATCTGCCGCAGGACCCGGGCGGATTTTCCGGTCCCGGCCCGGCCCATGAGAATGGTCAGCATGGCGTTTTCTCCTTTGTTTTTGATTACGGCCATTATACCATATCCCCTGCTCAGAAAACAGCGCACATTGCGTTTTTTGCCGATCCGTGGTATGCTGTACCCACCATCCCAGTCAAAGGAGCGTTTCCCATCATGGCCAGACATATCCCCAGCGGCGTCACCGCCGATCTGGCGCTCTGCCGCTTCGACCAGGCGCTGTCCGACGCCCTGCGGCCCTCCCCGGACTACGACGTGAATCAGTGGCTGTACGTGCCCAATGTCTACTCCGAATACCGGTACATTCTGGGCACCCGGGGTGCCCGGCCCCTGATCTGCGTGGGCATCAACCCCTCCACCGCCGCGCCGGACCATCTGGACCCCACCCTTCAGTCCGCCCAGCGGATAGCCCTGTCCAGCGGGTACGACAGCTTCCTCATGTTCAACGTCTACGCCCAGCGGGCCACCATCCCCGACGACATGGAGCCGTCCCTGAATCCGGACCTCCACGCGGAGAACCGGAAGGCCTTCGCCTATCTCCTCTCCCTGTCGGACCATCCGGCAGTGTGGGCCGCCTGGGGGAACATCATCGACAAGCGGGCGTATCTCCTGGACTGCGTCCGGGACTTCGCCGCCATGGCCCGGGACGTCGGGGCCGTTTGGTACTCCGCCGGACCGCCGCTGAAATCCGGCCATCCCCATCACCCGCTGTACCTGAAGCGGGGCACGGTCCTCCAGCCCTTCGACATGGACGGCTATCTGGCGGCCCGATGAGGGGTGCGCGTTTCCGAAACTCTCCCTTGCTGCAAAAAGAGCAGCTCCGTTTCAGAACGGAGCTGCTCTTTTTTGATGCAGCAGTCAGTAGAAACCAACCTGGGAGGTGTACTCGTCGATACGCTTCAGGATATCCCGGTTGGCGCCGTTGGTCATCCGGGACAGGCAGGCGCACAAAAACTCCGCCGTCAGCATAGGCGCCACATAGGAGTTGTAGAAATTGCAGCTCTCGCACCGGGCCAGCAGCAGAACGTCCGCGTAGGGCGCCAGCACGCTGGTGGGCTTGTCCGTAATGACGATCACCTTAGCGCCCTGCTTCTTGGCCATCTCCGTCGCCAGTCGGGTCAGATTGGAGTAGCGAGGGAAGGAGATGGAGATGACGCAGTCCCCCTTGCCAATGTCGCTGACGAAGTCAAAGATATTCTGTGCCCGGTTCACAAAGTGATGCACATGGGGCAGGGTCTGCCGCATGATGACGTGAAGGAAATCCGCGATGCAGTCACAGCCCCGGGATGACAGAATATATCTCGCGTTGCTCTCCAGCAAAATGTTGCACGCCCGCTCGTACTGGGCCTCCGAGTTGTTGGCGACAGTCCCCTGGATATTGGCCAGAACGTACTTCATGACGGAATCCTGCGTGGATGTACTGTGGCTGTGCTTGCCGGCCTCGTTCAGCCGCTCCACCGGGATCACGATGGACTCATTGATGATCTCGCTGTTGTCCGCGTACACCTCCCGCAGAAACTTCTGGAATTCCGGATAGCCGGAAAACCCCAGCTGCCGCGTGAACCGGATGACGGTGGTATAGCTGATATCCAGCTTCTTCGCCAGCTCCATGGAGGACAGAAAGCAGCATTCCTGCAGATGATCCACCACATAATCGGCCACGATCTTCAGCTTTGGGGAAAGCTGGGCCACGGTCAGCAATTCATTCAGTCTGTCATTCATATATGAAAGTCTGTTTCCTTTCTCTGCGGAAAGCAGGACGCCTGCCGTTTTTCCGACCTATTGTACTATATCGTTCCTGAAAAATCCAGATGGCATCCGTTGATTTTTCACAAAAGGTCAAAAAGGTTTGTGAATTTTTTGTGAATTCGTCAATTTACATCATTTCCCACGGACACTATAATATCATACAAATAAAGATATTTTTATTTATAAATAAAAAATTAAAAATATCTTTATTCGAAAATTTCAGGAGGGTTCACCATGAAGAAATTATCCCTTGGCAAGAAGATCCTCATCGGCATCGTCATCGGTCTCGCTATCGGCTTTATCTCTCCGCAGGCGGCGGAAATGCTGTCTCCCCTGGGCAGCATCTTCCTGAGAATGCTGAAGATGCTCATCGTTCCTCTGGTGTTCTTCAGCATCACCAGCGGCGTTTGCAAGATGGGCGACGCGAAGCAGCTCCCGTACCGTGGGTCTGCGGTTCGTGCTGTACATCGTCATCACCTCCGGCCTCTGCTCCATCATCGGCATTGCGGCGGCGTTCCTCGTCAACCTCGGCAGCGGCACCACGGAGTTCCTGGACCCCTCCGCTCAGGTGGACAGCGTGAATTACAACTTCATTGACAATGTGGTCTCCTG
Organism: Dysosmobacter sp.; assembly: GCA_022778785.1. Lineage (GTDB taxonomy): Bacteria > Bacillota > Clostridia > Oscillospirales > Oscillospiraceae > Oscillibacter. The sequence continues at coordinate 18,230 of JALFSO010000018.1, forward strand.
GTTCCCGGACAACGTGGTCCAGGCCATGGCCAACGCCAATATGCTCCAGATCATCATCTTCTCCCTGTTCCTGGGCGTGGCCCTGCTGTATCTGGGCGAGCGGGTCTCCAGACTGGTCCACATCATCGACGAGGCCAGCGAAACCATGCTGAAGATCACGGAATTCGTCATGGCCTTCTCTCCCATCGGTATCGCCTCCCTGATGGCCACCATGGTCAGCACCATCAGCTCCGCCACCATGAAGGAAGTCATCAGCTTCCTGATCACCGACAATATCTGCGCCGTGCTGATCCTGTTCGTCCTGTATCCTCTACTGATACAGCTCTTCGCCAAGCTGAACGGCGTCCGCTTCATGAAGAAGATCACGGAGCCCATGCTGGTGGCCATCTCCACCACCTCCTCCGCGGCCACTCTGCCGGTCTCCATCCGCACCGCTGAGGAGAAGCTGGGCGTTCCCGAGAATATCTACGGCTTCACCCTGCCTCTGGGCAACACCTGCGGCATGAACGGCTTCGCCCTGTTCATCGGCCTGTTCTGCGTCTTCTCCTCTCATCTTTACGGCTTTGACATCTCCTTCGGCCGCATCGCCCAGTTCGTGTTCCTGGGCATCATCCTCTCCATCGGCGCCGCCGGCGTCAAGGGCGCAGGCGTGATCATGTCCACCGTGCTGCTGGAGGCACTGGGAATGCCTCTGTCCATGGTGCCTATCCTGGCCGCTATCTGGCCCACCATTGACCCCGCCCACACCGTTCTGAACAACGTCAGCGATCTCACCGGCACCACCATCATCGCCAGCCAGCTGGGCCGGCTGGATAAAGCTGTCTTCGACAGCAGCGCAAAGGGAAAGGAAGCAAAGTAATGCTGCAATTCAATCAGGAGATCCTAGGGCTCCAGCCCTCCAAATCCATGACCTTCATGGCAAAGGCCCGGCAGCTCCAGGCGGCGGACCCGGAGGTCGTCAATCTCTCCGGCGGCGAGCCTGACTTCGATACCCCCCAGAAGATCCGGGAGGAGCTGTACCGCCAGGTGGCCGCAGGCTACACCCACTACACCGTCGGCGCCGGTCTGCCGGAGTTGCGGGCGCGCATCGTGAAAAAGCTGAAAGAGGAGAATGGCTGCGACTATTCTCCGGAGGGCGTCGTGGTGACGCCGGGCGGAAAGTTCGCCGTCTATCTGGCGGTGCGGACGTTCGTCAACGCTGGAGATGAGGTCATGTACCTGGAGCCTGCCTGGGTCTCCTATCCCTCCATCATTGAGGCCTCCGGCGGCAAGCCGGTGCCCGTCCGGCTGTCCCGGAAGGACAACTACCGTATCACCCTGGAGCAGCTGGAGCAGTTCGTCACAGACCGGACGAAAATGCTCATCATCAACTACCCCAACAACCCCACCGGCCGGACCCTGACCCGGAGTGAGGCGGATGTGCTGAAGCAGTTCCTGCTGCGCCATCCCAATCTGGTGCTTCTGGCGGACGAGATCTATGAGCGCATCACCTACACCGGCCATGAGAACGTCAGTATGGGCTCCTATCCCTCTGTGGCGGACCGGGTCATCACCATGAACGGCTTCTCCAAGAGCGTGGCCATGACCGGCTGGCGCATCGGCTATCTGGCCACCACGCCGGAGATCAAGGCGGTGATGTACAAGCTGTTCCAGCACACCGTCACCTGCGTCAGCGGCTTCATCCAGAAGGCCGCCGTGGTGGCGCTGGACTGCACGGAAGAGATTGAGGAGATGCGCCAGAGCTATGAGCGCCGCCGCGATCTGTTCGTCAACGGCCTCAACGCCATTGAGGGCGTGGAGTGCAGCATCCCCGAGGGCGCCTTCTACGCCTGGGTGAAGTTCGACATCCCCGGCATGGACTCTGAGGGCGTCTGCGACTACATCCTCAAAAACGCCAAGGTTGTGGGCGTACCGGGCGTCGCCTACGGCACCGACGACAGCTGCGTCCGGTTCTCCTTCGCCGCCAGCGAGGAGGATCTGAAGCGGGCGCTGACCCAGATCCGGGCCGCCATGAGCCGGATCCAACGATAATTGGAGGCAGAACAAGCATGAGCAAGGGCAATCTGATCATTGAGAATATCCAGCGTCCCGCCAGGGAGCTGGTGCAGCGGTTTGCGGACATCCCGGTGGCCAACATCGACGACTGCATGGGCCGTACCGCGGCCATGAACTACCGCATCCGTCCCATGAACCGCAGCAAGCTGCTGGGAACGGCGTTCACCATCAAGGTGCCCGAGGGGGATAACCTGATGTTCCACAAGGCTATGGACATGGCCCAGCCCGGCGACGTGTTCGTCATCGACGCCGGCGGCAGCGCCAGCCGTTCCATCTTCGGTGAGCTGATGGTGACCTACTGCCGCAGCCGCGGCGTGGCGGGCATCGTGGTGGACGGTAGCATCCGGGACTCCGAGGCCATCGGCCAGATGGAGGACTTCCCGGTCTACGCCATCGGCGTCACCCCCAACGGCCCCTATAAGAACGGCCCCGGCGAGATCAACACGCCGGTAACGGTGGGCGGCATCGTGGTGCGTCCCGGCGATATCCTGGTGGGCGACGCCGACGGCGTCATCGTCATCCGCCCGGAGGACGCGGAGGCCATCGCGGCCGCCGCTGAAAAGGTGGTCGTCACCGAGGAGGGCATCATGAAGGACATCGTGGAGCACGGCACCTATGTGCGTCCCTGGGTGGACAAGAAGCTCCAGGAGATCGGCACCGAGATCGCAAGATAACGTCTCTCCCTTCTCTTCCGGGCCTTGCGCCCAGGCAGAAAATGCCGCCCCGAAGCAGCTGCTTCGGGGCGGCATTGCGCTATCTGTCAAAATGTATGCATCCGTGCCAGCACATTCTCCAGATCCGGGATGCTGGAGATGCCGCCGGAGCGCTCCGTGGACAGGCTGGCGGCAGTGGAGGCGAACCGCGCCACTTCCTCCAGCTCCTGCTCCGTCAGATCCGCCGGGGCTTTGCCCAGCGTCAGCAGACGGCTGAGAGCGGCGCCGCCGAAGATATCCCCCGCTCCGGTGCTGTCCACCGGGCGGACAGGCGGGCAGTACATCCGGCAGGACGCGGAGGCGTTCTTGAGATAGCAGCCCTTCTCTCCCAGCGTCACCATGGTCAGCTGGACGCCGTACTCCTCCAACAGGCGATCTGCACCCTCCTCCGGGCCGCAGTTCCACAAAAACCGGATCTCCTCGCCGTTGATCTTCACCACGTCGGCCTGGCTGATCCCCCACAGGATCTGCTTCCGGGCCTCGTCCAGAGACGTCCAAAGAGGACGGCGGAGATTGGGGTCGCAGGTGATGAGCTTGCCCCGCTGCCGGGCGTAGGCCACCGCCTCACGGGTGGCCGTTCTGGCAGGCTCATCGGTAAGGCTCAGACTTCCGAAGTGGAAGACCCGGGCCTGATCAATGAGGGACAGGTCCAGTTCCTCCAGACGCAGGCAGGTATCCGCTCCGGGCTTCCGCGCGAAACTGAAGGACCGGTTCCCCTGCCCGTCCAGCGTCACAAAGGCCAGGGTGGTGAACACTGACGGATCCGTCAGGACGCCGCTGGTGTCCACGCCCGCCTGCCGCAGGGTCTCCAGCAGCAGAGAGCCAAAATGATCGGCGCCCACCTTCCCCAGCAGGGCGGTGCCGGCGCCGTAGCGGCTCAGCGCCGCCAGAAAATTGCTGGGTGCCCCGCCCGGATGGCCAGCCATGGTGGGGTATCCGTTTTGATCCGTGCCCAGGGCGGTGAAATCCACCAGCAGTTCCCCTAGAGCAACCACATCCAAAGTCATGTCTCCTCCTCATTCGGACGCCTTCCGGATAGACGGCATCCCCGGCCTCCCGCCGGTCGGAACCAGAAACGCTATGGCCTCTGCTATAATTAAACGATTTCCTCCATATTATATCGCAAATATTGCGTAATCGCAACACCCAATATCAATGTTCCCATTCATTTCACAGCGCGGCCCGCAGACGGACCCATCCCGTCAGCCGAACCGCTGCCGCAGGCCCTCCCACAGCTCGATGGATTTGAATTTCAGCACGTAGCCCCGGCTCTCCTCCGTCAGGAGGCTCACGTCGCCGCCGTCCAGTCCGGCGGCCATGGCGGTCTGGGCCACGTCAGTGGTGGTCTGGGCACACAGGGGCGGAAATACCACGCACCACCAGTTGTGCCCCTCCCCCGCCCCGATGACCAGCCGCAGAGCCAGATACTCTCCGGCTGGCAGGGTGAAGCCGTCGTATTCCCGGGTGGGAAAGGCGGCGTCAGTCAGCTCCGCCGTGACATCGTAGTCATAACCCTGGGCGGCCACCGTCTCCAGTGCGATCTCCCGCAGCTCCGGAAGAGCCTCCCGCAGATCCTCCTCCGCCGCGCTTCGGTCATGGGCGCGCTCCAGGATCTCCTCCGCCCGCTCCAGAACGGCGTCCCGGACCTGGAGCTTCAGGGCCTGGTCCTCCTCCGAGTCTGAATTTGCCAGGATGTGGAGCCGCACCACCTTGTCCGCCAGCACTTGCTGGCTTCGGATGGACCACATCCCCCAGATCAGCGCGGCCAGCAGGCCGATGAGCAGCGCAAGCTCCAGACGCTTCCAGCGCCGCGACGTCTTTGCCGTATTGTTGGTATCTGTCATAAAAACCTCCGTGCGCCGCCGGGCGCTTTTCCGAAAGCGGTGGCCCGGCTATGTATCCGCTTCTTTCCAGAGTTTGGACAGAATGGACGATTTTTATACAGGATCCCGGCATACGAAAACCCTCCCCGGAAGTTCTCCGGGGAGGGATCTGCGTCAACAGAAAATCAGGCCTTCTTGGCGATCTCGGTCAGCTGGGTGAAAGCGGCGGCATCGTTGACGGCCATCTCGGCCAGCATCTTGCGGTTGATGGCGATACCGGCGACCTTCAGGCCGTGCATGAAGGTGGAGTAGTTCATGCCGTTCAGCTTGCAGGCGGCGGAGATACGGGTGATCCACAGGGAGCGGAAATCACGCTTCTTCAGGCGGCGGCCGGCATAGGCGTAAACGCCGGACTTCATGACCGCCTCGTTGGCGATTCTGAAGTGCTTGGACTTGTCGCCCCAGTAGCCCTTGGCCAGCTTCAGGGTCTTATTTCTTCTCTTGCGCGACATCATCGCGCCTTTCACTCTTGCCATTTTCGATTATCCTCCTATTCTAAAACGTCTCGTAGCTTACTTGTAGGGAATCATCTTGCGGACGGCCTCCACGTTGGTGGCGTCGGCATAGCTGATGGCACGCAGGCGGCGAGTGCGTTTGGTGTCCTTCTTGGTGAGGATGTGGCTCTTGAAAGCCTTGGCGCGCTTGACCTTGCCGGTCTTGGTGAGGTTGAATCTCTTTTTGGCCCCGCTATGGGTCTTCAGCTTCGGCATAATTGCAATCTCCTTCCGTTATTTGAAAACAATTGAATGTGGATTTACTTGCCCGCCTTGGGAGCGAGGAAGATGGACATCATCCGTCCCTCCAGCTTCGGCGACTTCTCCAATGTTGCTGTTTCGGCACACTGTTCGGCAAACTTGGTCAGCAGGTCCCGGCCGATCTCGGTATGGGCCATCTCGCGGCCGCGGAAGCGGACAGAGACCTTGACGCGGTTGCCGTCGGCAATGAACTTCTGCGCATTCCGGAGCTTCGTGTTGAAATCGCCGATGTCGATGCCCGGAGACATGCGGACCTCTTTGATCTCCACAACGTGCTGGTTCTTTCTGGCTTCCTTCTCCCGCTTGCCCTGTTCAAACTTGAATTTACCGTAGTTCATCAGCTTGCACACAGGGGGCACAGCCTGCGGGGAGATCTTCACCAGGTCCAGACCCTTCTCATCGGCGATCCGCAGAGCGTCTGCGGAAGACATGATACCCAGCTGGGCGCCGTCGTCCCCGATCAGACGGATTTCCTTGTCGCGGATGTCCTCATTCAGTTCATGCACTGCTTTACTAATGGTCGAAGCACCTCCATTCAGAATATGACAAAACGCGGATGCCGCAACGGCATCCGCGTGATCTCACCGGACAGCACGCCCTGTCCGTCCACAGGACGGAGGGCGTCATGTCAACAAACCGCTCTTCGGCGGTCTGATCACCATGTAAACCTCTTTGCGATCGCTGGAGGTGAGGCGGATGCGTTCAGCCTGCTTTGTTTTGCTGAAATAATATAGCACATGTTCTTCCCGGTGTCAATCATTTTTTGAAAAAACACGATAAAAATCAGTTTTTCCCGCGGCACGCCGGACGGCGGGATATTCCGCGCATAAACCGCCGCCGGCCCGGGCAGAATAGGGCCGTACTCAGGAGCTGAACCCTGATACTATGGAAAGGAAGCATGAGCTATGCAGAACAACAATCAGCGCAACCAGAACCAGAACAACAATCAGAACAATAACCAGCGTCAGAACAACAACCAGAACCAGAAGGAAAATCAGAAGGAAAACCGCAAGCAGAACCAGGCCAACGACCAGCGGGACCGCTGAATCCACGGCGGGGGCATTGCTCCCGCCGTTACATATTGCCTTTTTCTCCCCCGTGTGATAAGCTGTCTCTGACAGAGGGAATTTCCTTGAAAAAACACGGTTCATCGAAAAACACAGAGCCGCCCTCTCTCTGTCCGAATGCTTGATCTGCGCCGTTGACAGGCAGACTGGGGGAATTTTTTATGAAAAACCGGGGCAAGCTGCTGGGCTACATCTGCGCCCTGTTCACCGTGGTGGTGTGGGGTGCCACGTTCATCTCCACCAAGGTCCTTCTCCGATACTACACGCCCACCCAGATCATGCTGATCCGCTTCATTCTGGCGGAGGGCTTTCTGTGGCTGCTGCGGCCCCGGCGGCTCCGGCTGCAAAAGGGCGAGGAGGTCCTTTTCCTCCTGATGGGACTGTTCTCCAGTTCCCTGTATGCCCTGGCGGAGAACACCGCCCTCATGACCACCCAGGCCGCCAACGTCAGCATTCTGGTAGCCACCGCCCCCATTTTCACCGCCCTGATGGCCCATTTCACCACGGACGAGAAGTTCCACTCCGGTACGGTGATCGGGCTTCTGGTGGCCTTCGCCGGGGCCGTGCTGGTGGTGTTCAACGGCGCGTTTCTCCTGAAGCTGAATCCGAAGGGCGATCTTCTCTCGGTGCTGGCCGCCGTTTTCTGGTCCTGCTACTCCGTTCTGATGAAGCGGTTCACCGGACGGTACGACTCCCTGCTCATCAGCCGCCGCATCCTCTTCTGGGGCATGGTGACCGCCGTGCCCATGGTGCTGCTGGAGGGCGCGCCCCTACCGCTGGAGCCCCTGCTCCTGCCGGAGGTGATCCTGAACTACCTGTTTCTGGGCCTGTTGGGCAGCGCCGTGTGCTCCGTGTGCTGGAACGAGGCCTTTACCCAGCTGGGCGTGGTGGCCACCAACAGCTTCCTCTACGCCGTGCCCTTCATCACCATTCTGGCGGCGGCGTTCTTCCTGGGGGAGCCCATCTCCCCGGTGGCCGTGGCAGGCGCGGTGCTCATCACCCTGGGCGTGGCCGCCGCGGAGCGGCAGCCGAAGAAGCCCGGGACGCCCAGCCAGTCATGAGCCGTCAGCTGAATCCAGCAGACAGAAAGACCGGACGGTATCACGGAAATGTGATACCGCCCGGTTATTTTCGTTCCGGCGCCGCAGGCTCACTGAGGGTCCATGGCGTTCCGCAGGGTGTCGGTGACGGCGCCCTCGAAGATCTCCGTGGCGTGGGCGTGGAGGGTCTCCAGCGCTCCGGCGGACAGCGTGCAGGACAGCTGGCCGCCCATGGACAGGTCCATGTCGAAGACAAACTTCACCTCCGGGTCCTGGGGCGCGTTGGGCGCGGCCTTCAGACGGCCGGGACCGGCGTGGATCTTGGCCTGGCAGCTGGAGTCCAGCTTCAGCAGCAGGTCTGCCGCGCAGTTCAGGAAGTTCTCCTCCCGGACGTCCGGCTCCTGCAGAGGGCCGGTGTAAGCCGGGGCCATCAGGTCCGCCCAGGGCGTGCCCTCCAGACCCAGCTTCTTCCGGGAGATGACGTTGACATAACGCAGGCCCACCCGCTCAAAAAAGGCGGGCTTGTAGATGGAGATAAACTCCGCCAGGGGCTTGTCCAGCTGGTGGGCGAAGTCCTCCCAGCCGGTATAGCGCAGGGTGGACAGGGCGATGAAGTTCTGGGTCAGGTTCAGCTTCCACAGATTGTCGGCAGAGAGGAAGTTGTAATTGCTCACCGGCGGGGCCTGCCGGAGCTGGGGATTTGGGCCGCCGGCGCCCACCAGCTGGGGCGGCGCCGCCTCCTGACGCTTCACATACCGGGGGAAGGCGTCCCGGATGGCCTCCTGAAAGTCCGCCGGTTCGGTGTTGTTGATGGAGAGAATGGTGGGAAAGCGGAGCTGGCAGATGACCTCATGAACAGGGGCATTGCCGTAGAGGGTCCGCGGATGTCTGGAAAACAGCATGGCGAAGGCTCCTTTGTCGTTGGAATAGCCTTATTGTATCCCCCCGCCGGAAAAAAGTCAATGCGGCCCGCCGTTCCCCGTCCGTCACAGATAGAACCGGTGACAGCCGATGGTGGTGTAATACGTCCGGTTGGCGTTGATCCACTTCCCCTGGGACAGCGCCGGGGCGTAGAAGTACAGGCAGTCCCCCACCACGCTCTCCCCGCCGCTGAGGATCTGCTTCGCCGCCGTCACCGACAGGGGCGACGGCTCGTCGTAGATGGTGCCGTTGCTCACCGGCTCGAACTGGACGCCGTCCTTGCAGTCGAAGACCACCTCGCGGATGGTGTCGGGGAACTCATCGGAGGCCACCCGGTTCATCACCACGCTGCCCACCGCCAGCTGGCCCTGGAAGGACTCGCCCCGGCTCTCGGCGCTGATGACCCGGCTGAGCCAGTACAGGTCCTCCTCCGTCCAGGCGGGTCCCTCCGCCGCCGCGCCGTTCACCTGGATGCCGGTGGTGACGGCGGCGCCGCCCAGGGCGCCGTCCCAGCACACCTCCCAGCCCAGGGCCTGACACAGGGACCGCACCGGCACGTATGTACGCCCGTTCCGCAGAAACACCGGCGCCGTGGTGGCCCGGTCCTGGCCGTTCACCGTCAGCACCGTCTCGCCGGGCCGTGCGGTGAGGGACGCGTCCCCGCACCGGGCGGCAGCCTGTCCCGCCTGACTGTCCCAGGTCACGGTCCAGCCCGCCGTCTCCAGCAGCGCCCGCAGGGACACGGCGGTGACGCCGCCGCTGAGATAGGACGCCGACGGGAGCAGAGATCCGTTCACCGTCACCGGCACCATCCGGGCCGCGGCGGCGGTGGGCGTCAGGGCGGTCAGGGACAACAGGGCGGCGGCAGCGCCTGCCAAAAGTCTTTCCTTCATGGAAGTCTTTCCTTTCTGTGGTGATTTCGTAACGAAATGATACAGGAAATGACAAACGGTAACAAGCCACAAAACCTGGCAGGTCTGGCACGCTCCCCCTCTTCCGGAAGCGTTCTGGTGATTTTTGCAGAAATTTCCCGGTTCTCTATTGACAATATCGTTAGGCGATATTACACTGAGAGCAGATAATATCGACTAATGATATCGCTTTACGATAAAAGGAGTGGAGCACATGGCCAGAGAACCGCTGCGGGTACTGACGGAGCCCATGTTCTACGTTCTGCTGTCCCTGCTGCGGCAGGAGCGGTGCGGCACGGAGATCATGCAGTACACCGACGACACCACCGCCGGACGGGTGACCCTGGGCCCCGGCACGCTGTACACCATCCTGGCCAAATTCCAGGAGGAGCGGCTTATCGAGGAGACGGCGGTAGAGGGCCGGAAGCGGACCTACCGCATCACGGAGCGGGGCCGTGCCCTGTACCGGGAGGAGCTGGGCCGGCTGCGGCTGTGCGTGGCCGACGGCGAGCGGGAGGGACAGCTGTATCTGTCCTCCCTGGGACTGCCGGAAAGAGGAGGCGGCGAACCATGAAACGGGTGCTGAATTGGCTGCGGAACTTTCTTTGGGGCGACCGGATGCCCTGCAGTGAATACGATGTCCCCGCACTGGAGGACTGGCTGGAGCGGCAGGCCCGCCGGGGCCGGGTATTGCAGGCGTGGGCGTCCTTCACCGGCGGCGTACCGTCGGAGTGCCGGTTCTGCCTGGAACCGGCGGCGAAGCGGGAGTACGAGCCGTCGGATGAGAAGCTGGCGGACTACGCCGCCGCGGGCTGGGAGTACGTCTGCCGTACCAGAGGCGGCGCCTTTCTGGTGTGGCGGTCCACGTCGCCGGACCCCGTCCCCCTGCGGACGGACCCCACGGCGGACAGCTACGCCTATGACTATCTGTGGCGGCGGTTCCTGCTCCAAATGGCGCTGTGGCTGGCTTATATCATAGGAATGGCGGGGATCGCCGGTTATAATCTGGCCCGGGACCGCCACTTCCTGCTGAACATCATGCAGGACGCGGAAACAAGCTGGCTGGTGGTGTATCTCGCCCTGCTGCTGGTCTATACCGCCTTCGTCCAGTTCTCCGGTCTCCGGACCCTGCGGCGGCTGATGCGGAGTCTCCGGGCCGGGGTACCCATGGAGCGTCGGAAGTCCCGCATTCCCTTCCGGACCGTCTATCTGCTGGCCGCCTGCGGCATCCCACTGTATCTGGCCTGCGGGATGCTGTCCGTCTGGGAACCGGAACATGTGGATCTCGCCGACGACCTGACGCCTTTTGCGGCGGTAGACGCGCTGGGCGGCACGGCGGACGGCGCGAAAGTCACCCGCTTCCGCACGTTCCTGGGCAGGACTGTCACCGTGGCCCAGGGAGACTGCGATCTGCTGTGGAGGGACAGCGGACGAAGCACCAAAGATCTCATCCGCATCGTCTGCGACACCCAGCAGACGGTCTATCTCCCGTACTTTCCTGCCCTGTCCGGCCCTCTGCTGCGGGAACTGGCGGAGGCCTACATCCCGGAGGACGGCGGTCTCCCGGCGGAGACGCTGGACACAGACTGCTTTGATGATGCGTTTTATGTCAACTCTGACGGCATCCAGCACTTCGCCGCCCGGAAGGACGGCCGGGTGCTGTACTGCCGCACCGCCGCGCCGGAGGACCTGCGGGACCACCTTCCGGAGCTGGCGGCGGTGCTGGCAGACACGGACTGAAGAAAGGAGCGCACATGGACAACGAGAACAAGGCCCTGGGTTCGGCCTGCGGCCAGACGTGCAGCGAGATCCTCCCCGCCCACTACGACCCGGCGGCGGTGGAGACGTGGCTGGAGGACATGGCAAAGGACGGCTGGCAGCTGACGGGCTTCGACTACCGCTTCTTCCGGACGGCGGGGACCTTCGAGCGGTCGGAGCCCCGGCCCACACGCTATCGCCTGACGCCTCTGACCCGGAAAGAAAAAGAGCCGGACGCGGAGCAGCGGGAGCTCTGCGAGCTGCGGGGCTGGCGGTACGCCGCCGCCATCTCCGGCAGCTTCCACGTCTGGCGGTGCGACGACCCCGGGGCGCCGGAGATGGACACGGATCCGGTGACCCAGGCGGAGGGCTACCGCTGGCTGCGGCGGCGGGTCTGGCGGAGCTATCTCATCGACCTGCTGTTGGCGGCTTTGCTGTTTGTCATCGTTCTGGCGCTGCCCGGAAATGGCCGGGGCTTCCTGCTCAATATGTCGGAGAACGATGCGCCGGGAGAGTTCACGCTCTGGTGCCTGTTCATTGTAGGGATGACGGCCTCGGGCGTCGGGACCATCCGGACGCTGCGGCGGCTGTACCGGCGGCTTCACACCGGCGTCCCCATGGACCGCCCCGCCCCCTACCGGGCCAGACAGTGGCGGACACGGGTCCTGTGGCTGGCCTTCATAGTGGGCTACTTCTATATCGTGTGCGACGGCCTGTTCAACGCCGACGATTTCCACCGGATGGACGACGACCCCGAAGCCATGGCCCGCGCCCGGTACGTAGATGTCACCGATCTCAATCCGTCGCTGGCGGAGGCGGACGTCTGGCATGCGTACACGAAAAGCCTGGAGCTGATCCCCCGGATGTACCAGGTGGACCACTATGCCGCGGACACCTCCGGTGTTGTGACGGACAGCGCACATACGGAGTATTACCGCCTGCTGACAGTCCCGCTGGCGGAGGAGCTGGAGCGGGAATTGGTGGAATATATGACCACTCGCAGCCACTATATTGACCTGACGGCCTGTCCCGTCTCCACGCTGGACAGCTTTTACTGGGGCCGGGGAGATGGACGGCAGTACGCCGTGGCCCGGCTGGGCCGTGCCGTCCTGACGGTGGAGTATGACGGTCCGGCGGACCTGCGGGACCATCCGGAGGCCCTGGCGGCGGCGCTGGCGGAGTAGCTGCCGGTTCCAAACAGTTTTAAATGATTTCAGATAAGGAGGGATCGCCATGCTGCGTGTCCTGCCCACCAGCGTGTACAATGTCCCGGCCATGGAGACGTGGCTGGGAGAGCAGGCCCGGAAGGGCCGTCTCATCACCGGCTTCTGGGGCGACTACGGCGCCCTGTTTGACAAGGGGGAGCCCCGGGCGGAGGTCTACCGGCTGGAGCCCGGCGACGGCAATGTCCGGCCAGACCCGGAGAAAGCGGAGCTGTACGGCGCCGCCGGATGGGAGTTTATCGTCTCCACCTTCGACCATACGCTGTGGCTGTTCCGGGCCTGCCGCCCGGACCCGTCCCCCATCCACACAGACCCGGAGACCCAGGCCATCGCCTTCGGGCGGCTGCGGAGGAAGCTGCTGCTCAATACCTTTCTGTGGGCGGTGCTGTTCGCCCTGTCGGTGGGGATCGTCACGCTGAATCTCATGCGTATCTCCGTCTGGCAGGTGATCCGGGAACCCACCGCCCTGCTGGTCTTCCGGCCCGCCGCTTTCCAGATGAGCCTGCTGTGGGGCGGACTGGCCCTGAACGACTGGCTCGCCCTGCGGCGGCTGCTGAAGCCCCTGCGGGCCGGCATCCCCATGGAACACAGTGCGCCGTACCGTCAGGGCCGCCGGTGGTGGTTCTGGGGCGTCACGGCGCTGATTCCTCTCCAACTTCTTCTCATTCCCTGCTTCTCCGCCCTGGAGCCTGTGGTGGAGCGGTGGGCGGGGAACCCAGCCGGGTGTTCCTGGCCCATCGCCTACGTGCAGGTGGAGGATCTGGGAGCGTCGCCGGAGCGCCGGGCGGCCAACTACGTGACCCGGACGGACAGTATATTGGGCGAAAGCTACACCATCGGCGACGGCGGCGTTACCTTCGCCATGGGCCAGGACAGCCGTCTCCAGGGCCGGACCAACTTCTGGCGGCTGAAGGTGCCGGGGCTGGCGGAGGCGCTGACCCGGGAGATCCTCCATGACGAGTTCCCCGGCACCACCCGGAGCGAGTCCTTCCGGGCGTTTTTGAAAGAGGAGTATCCGGACAGCGTGAATCCCATGGCAGCGTCGGCGGAGCCGCTGGCGGACAGCCGCTTCGACGGCGTCTGGTACACAGCGGACGGGGATGTCCAGTATCTGCTGCTCCGGCAGGGCCGGACGGTGCTGTGGATGCGGGCGGAGGACGTGCCGGAGGACCTGCGGGACCATCTGGACGACTTCGCCGCCGTACTGGACGGAGTTAAATGAGCCATACGGACAGCAAAGCCCCCCGCCGCCGGTTTCCGGCAGCGGGGGGCATCTGGTTTCATGCGTTTATTTCCGGCGGATGAACTGGAGGTTCATGTCCACGGGGCCGGTGATGCCGTTGACCTCGGCGGTGGTGTACCGGGTGTCGCCGTCACAGAACTGCCAGTAGTCCATCTGATAGTAGAAGCTGGGATACACCCGCTCCGGGGAGCTGACGGGATAGCGGTACTCCGGGAACCAGATGGGATAGTCCTGGAGCTGGGGCAGGTTATACTTGTTGTAGCCCACCTCCTTGCCCATGTACACGATGGGCTGATAGCCCGCCTCCTCGATGCGCTGGCAGAAAGCTACGGCGCAGGCAGTGGCGATCTCCGGTGCCAGACTGTGGGCCCGGTAGGAGGTGGTGCCCAGCTCCCAGTCGTAGGCCACGGGGCCGTCGATCTCATGCTCCTCCAGGATGCGCAGGACGAAGTCCGCCTCCTCGATGGCCTCCTCCACGGTGATGGCCTGGGAGAAGAAGTACACGCCGGTCTCGATGCCCGCCTCCATGGCGCCGTCGATGTTCTGAGCGCCGAAGGCGTCCGACAGGATGGTGCCGCCGCTGTAGCCCCGGAGGCCCACCCGGATCATGGCGAAGTCCACACCGTCGTCGGCCACGGCCTCCCAGTCGATGGTGTTGTTGGGGCAGCGCCGGTTCTGGTACGCGGACACGTCGATACCGAACCGGGTCCGGAAGTCCTCATTGGTGCACACCAGACGGCCCCGGTCATCCCAGTAGAAGTCATCGGCGGTGAGGGTGTTCCGCTCCAGATCGTCATATACCGGGACCTTGTAGTTGCCGTCCACGGCGGTGCGGTCCGCCTCGATCCAGGGATACTCCCGCTCCGGATCTTCGGCGGGCTGTTCCTCAACGGGCTGCTCCTGAGGCGTGGTGATGGTCTCCACGATGCCGGTGCCCAGATTCCGCACCGTGCCCGTCAGGGTCACGTCCCGCAAGGTGACGGTGCCAGTGACGCCGGGGGCCAGAATAAGGTCACCGGAAATGGTCAGATTGCTGAACTCCGCGCCGTCCACGGCGGTGACAAGGGCCGTGCCCTCCACATTCTCCGTGTAGGTGCCGCTGTCCTGGAACAGCTCCGAGATCATGCTGTTCAGCAGGTTCACCACCTCCGCACGGGTGATGGGGGTCTCCGGCCGGAAGCACCGGTCCAGTCCCACGTCGGTGATGTACCCGGCGTTGTACATGGTCAGCAGGTATCCCTTGGCATAGTCCTGGACCACGTAGCCGTCGGCGTAGGGCAGCTCGCCCTCCGTCTCCGCCAGGCCGAAGGCCCGGCCGATCATGGTCACGGCCTGCTGGCGGCTGATGTTGTGGTAGATCAGCGCCTGGCCGTTGTTGCCCAGATACACCCCGGCGGCGTTGAGCTTCAGGATGTCGCTCTCCCAGTAGTCCCCAGCGGTGTCGGAAAAGGTGGAGGCGTCGGCCTCCTTGGTGTATTTCAGAAACCGGGACAGAATGCCCGCGAAGGCGCCCCGGGTGATGGTGGCGTCCGGCCGGAAGGTGCCGTCCTCGTAGCCGTTGAGGATGTGGTAGTCCCCGCTCCACTTCTCGATGGCAGGCTCCGCCCAATGGCCAGCGGTGTCCTGATAGGCGGCCCGCGCCCACACCGGCAGGACCATGGCCGCTGCCAGGGACAGGGCCAGGATGCGTTTTGTCAGTCTGTTCTTGCCCATTTTCGTCTCCCTCTGGTGAAAAATGTCGAAGAAATATCCGCAAAAAGTCCCCGCGGCAAAGTCTCCGCGGGGGTCCTTTCCAGTACTTGCCTTGTCTGCCATCATAACAAATCTTTTCCATGGGGTCAACTGGTATCTTATGTTAACCTTTCCTTTTTCACAGAAAGTTCACAACTTCCGGCAAGGGCAGTGCAAAGGCCCCATCCCGGCTGGACAGCCGGGATGGGGTCCTGTTTCCTATTTTCCGTAGGGGAAATCTTATTCCACGGTGACGCTCTTCGCCAGATTCCGGGGCTTGTCGATGTCGCAGCCGCGCTGGAGTGCCACGTAGTAGGCGAACAGCTGGAGGGGCACGATGCCCAGGGAGGGCTGAAGCACCGGATGGGCCGTGGGCACGGCCACAGTGGCGTCGGCGGTCTTCTCCATCTTCTCCCGGAACTCCTCCGTGGTCAGGGCCAGCACCTCGGCGCCCCGGGCCTTCACCTCCACCACGTTGCTCATGGCCTTGTCGAACAGCGGCCCGTAGGTCCCCAGAGCCACCACCAGCGTGCCCGGCTCAATGAGGGAGATGGTGCCGTGCTTCAGCTCGCCGGAGGCGTAGGCCTCGGAGTGGATGTAGCTGATCTCCTTCAGCTTCAGGGATCCCTCCATGCCCATGGCGTAGTCCAGGTTCCGGCCGATGAAGAAGATGGAATCGTGGTTGAAATAGCGGGAGGCGAAGTACTGAACGTCCTTGGTGGTCTCCAGCACCTTCTCCATCTGCTCCGGCAGGGCCTCCGTCCCCCGGACGATGGCGTCGTACTCCTCCGGGCTGACGGTGCCCAGCACATCCGCCAGATACAGGCCGATGAGATCCATCAGTGCCAGCTGGGTGGAGTAGGCCTTGGTGGTAGCCACGGCGATCTCCGGCCCGGCCCAGGTGTACAGCACGTCGTCCGCCTCCCGGGCGATGGAGGAGCCCACCACATTCACCACCGCCAGCGTCCGGCCGCCCCGGCGCTTGGCCTCCCGCATGGCGGCCATGGTGTCCAGCGTCTCACCGGACTGGCTGATGACGATGACCAGGGACTTCTCATCCACCAGCGGGTCGCAGTACCGGAACTCCGAGGCCAGCATCACCTCCACCGGACGGCGGGTCAGCCGCTCCCAGTTGTACTTGCTGACCATGGCCACGTGGTAGGACGAGCCGCAGGCGATGATGAACACCCGGGAGATGTCCCGGACGTACTCCGGCGTCAGGGTGATGCCGTCCAGCACCACACGGCCGTTCTTGATGCGGGGGGACACGGTGCGCCGGATGGCCTCCGGCTGCTCCATGATCTCCTTGAACATGAAATGGGGATAGCCGCCCTTCTCCGCCGCGGAGACGTCCCAGTCCACGGTGTGGTGTTCCTTCTCCACGGGCACCAGCTCGTCGTCGAACACGTCGATGGAGTCCGGCGTCAGCACGGCGATCTCTCCATCGTCCATGTAGGCCACATCCCGGGTGTACTTGATGATGGCCGTCACGTCGGAGGCGATGAAGTTGCCGTTCTCGCCGTAGCCCAGGATCAGGGGACTGTCCTTCCGGGCGGCGATGAGGGTGTTGGGATAGTCCGCACAGATGATGCCGAAGGCGTAGGAGCCCGCGATGCGGCGCAGGCACCGGCCCACCGCCTCCATCATATTGTGGCACTCGTTATAGTGGTATTCCAGCAGCTGGGCCACCACCTCGGAGTCGGTGTCCGAGACGAAGTTGACCCCCAGCTTCTGGAGGTGCTCCTTGATCTCCAGATAGTTCTCAATGATGCCGTTGTGGACCAGGGCGATACGGCCGTTCTCGCTGACGTGGGGATGGGCGTTGATATCGTTGGGTTCTCCGTGGGTGGCCCAGCGGGTGTGGCCGATGCCCAGGCAGCCCTCCAGATCCGCGCCGCCGTGGATCAGGTCGCTGAGGACCTTCAGCCGGCCCTTGGTCTTCTTCACCTGAAGGCCCTTTTCCTCGGAGCGCACCGCCACGCCGGCGGAGTCATAGCCCCGGTACTCCATCCGCTGGAGGCCGTCCAGCAGAATGGGGGCCGCCTGTTCTCTTCCCACAAATCCGACAATTCCGCACATAGTCAAAAATCCTCCTGATAGTCATGACAGAGTGGTTGGTTATCGAGAAGGACAAACGCGCAGTTCATTTGCCTTTTCACCACGGTCATCCCGCTTCTGTTCCGCGGTCGCCCGCGTATTTGTACGGGATGTGCGCGCCCGTGGGCGCGGAGGGGCATCCGCCGAAAGTTCGATTGCAGGACCGTGTCCTGACGCTCCCCTCTCCTCGTTATCCCGGCACACCGGTGCCGGGCACATGGCGCTGTTGATGGGACGGACCCATGGACCTCCTTTCCCTACTGCGATTCGGACGCTGTGAACAACAGTATATGACAGATCCCCGGTGCGGGGAAATATCCAAAATGGATAAAAATGACCTCTCCGGCAGATACTTTCTCCGTCAGGGAGGGATGTCAATGGCCACCGCGTTTCTCCGCACGGTGATCCTCTATTTTCTCATCATGGCCGGTCTGCGGATCACGGGCAAGCGGCAGATCGGCGAGCTGGAGCCCAGCGAGCTGGTGCTGACCATGATGGTCTCGGACCTGGCCACAGTGCCCATGCAGGACTTCGGCATCCCGCTGCTGGCGGGGGTCATCCCCATTCTGACACTGCTGTCGCTGTCCATGCTGCTGAGCCAGCTGTCCCTGCGGAGCCTGCGGTTCCGGGACCTGGCCTGCGGCGTCCCCACGGTGCTCATCGACCAGGGACGGGTCTGTCAGGCGGCCATGCGGAAAAACCGCTTCACCATCGACGAACTGATGGAGGAGCTGCGGACCCAGGGCTACTGCGACCTCTCCGCCGTGAAATACGCGGTGCTGGAGAACTCCGGCCAGCTGTCCATCCTCCCGTGGGCACAGGAACAGCCGCCAACGGCGAAGCAGCTCCGCCAGCCGGTGGAGGACGACGTGACCCTGCCCCTGATCCTCATCAACGACGGGCGGGTCCTGCGGCGGAACCTGGCCCTCTGTGAGAAGACGGAGGACTGGCTCCGGGAGCAGCTCACTGCCCGGGGACTGCGCTCCCCGAAAGAGGTGTTCCTGTTCACCCTGGCGGGAGACGGGTCGGTCTGCTGTCTGGAGAAGGAGGGCGGGAGATGAAGTCGTTTCTGGCGCCCATCCTTATTCTCTGCGGCATTCTGGCCTTCTCCGCCTGGAACTGCCAGCTCATGACCGATCACACAGAGCGGTGGTCCGC
The DNA here is from genome assembly GCA_022778785.1 of Dysosmobacter sp. Classification (GTDB taxonomy): domain Bacteria; phylum Bacillota; class Clostridia; order Oscillospirales; family Oscillospiraceae; genus Oscillibacter. The sequence goes on from JALFSO010000018.1 coordinate 36,785, forward strand.
CCAGTTGGAGACAGCGGCGGCGCTGGCGTCGGAGGGCGACTGGGACGCCGCCGGAGACGCCCTTCAGCAAAGCTACGACGACTGGTCCGGCCATCAGACCTACCTCCACATCGTGGAGAAGCACGACGCCGTAGACGATGCGGAGGCCATGTACCGCCGGGCCTTCGCCTTTGCCGGGGAACAGGAGCCCTCGGAGTTTCAGGCGGAGGTGGCGGATCTGCGGGACCAGCTCCGCCTGCTGGCCGAGATGGAGCGGTTCAGCCTGAAAAATATCCTGTAGCCCTCCGGCGGCTCATTTGTCCGCCAGCAGCTTGTTCAGCTCGGTCATAAACGTGTCGATGTCCTTGAACTGGCGGTAGACGGAGGCGAAGCGGACGTAGGCCACCTCATCCACCTTTTTCAGGCGGGTCATCACCTGCTCGCCGATGACCTCCGTGCGGATCTCCCGCTCCATGGAGTTCTGGAGGTCCTGCTCGATCTCGTCGGCGATGGTCTCCAGTGCGCCCAGGGACACCGGGCGCTTCTCACAGGCCCGGATCATGCCCCGGAGGATCTTGTTCCGGTCGAAGCTCTGGCGGCTGCCGTCCTTCTTGATGACCACCATGGGCAGGCTCTCCACCGTCTCATAGGTGGTGAACCGCTTCCGGCAGGAGAGGCACTCTCTGCGGCGGCGGATGCTGCTGCCCTCGTCGGCGGGCCGGGAATCGATCACCTTGCTCTCACTGTAACCGCAAAATGGACATCTCATGGTCTACCTCCGTATCTCCGCCGGTGCTCCCGGCGGTTTTCCTTGGCATTTCCGTGGGACCACGGACCAGAACGGTCTGTAGTCAGAGATAGTATATCACATCTTTTGGAAATTTGGTAGACATAAATTCAATCTTACGGCGCTTTTCCGGAACTTTCGGCGTCGGCCGCTCACCGGAACACCGGCATCTCCCAGCGGTCGAAGGCAAACACCGCGTAATCCCGGCCCCCGATGCGCCGCACCCGGGCGAAGCAGAACAGTCCCGTCAGCAGGAAGGGCCGGCGGCAGTCGAAGGGCAGGGCCACGTACCGCACACCGTCCCCCGTCCGGGTCAGAACGCCCTGACAGCCCCGCAGCTCCCGGCGCAGGAAGTCCCCCCGGAACAACCGCTCCGGATCGGAGACCGGCTGCCACGCACCGGTGTCCTCCTCCGGCGCCCCCACCGGCCGCAGCTCTCCCCGCAACAGAAAGCCTGCCGGCTCCAGCTCCCGGGCCGCCACCCGGCGGTCCAGGCAGAAGGCGCCGTCCCGGGGCTCCGGGATGCCCAGCCGGGCCTCCCCCGTCTTCCCCACCGCGTACAGTCGGGCCAGCGTCCCCGGTTCCAGGCGGCACCGGGCCTGGCAGCGGACGTAAAGCCCCTCCTTTGCCGCCGTCAGATCTCCCACGGTCTGTCCGTTCAGCACCACCGGTACTCTGTCCATGCGCCGCACCCCCGCTCCGCAGAAAAATACCCCGCCGGCACAGTCTATGCGCCGGCGGGGCTGATTTATGCGGTTTTGGAAAATTCACGCAATGGTATACCCGCCCCGGACCAGGAGCTTCACCGTTCCGGCGGTGGCCTTGACGCCCCGGCCGTCAATGGTCATCATGTACAGATGGTTCTGGGTCAGGGCCTTGCCGCCGTCCAGCGTGGAGCCGGAGGTCTCGTCGATGAGTCCCGGTGAGGAGGGCGACACGCAGCTGGCGGTGCCCACCCGGAGCATCACCTCGCAGCCGATGGCCCCTGTCAGGGTCTGGCCCTGGGACAGCGTCACCACACTGAAGGCGGCGCTGCTTCCGCTGTCCGGCAGCACCACGTCGGCGCCGGACAGGTCGATCTGGGCGCTGAGGGTGCTGTTCCGCCGGGCGATCTTGGCGTCCACCTTGTCCAGCACCTGGGCGAGATAGGTGTCGTTGAGATAGCTGAGAGTCACCAGCGGGTCGCTCTGAGAGCCGGGCTCCGCCGCCGCGGCGAACACGGTGGCGCTCACCGCCGCCGTCAGCGCCAGAAACAGAACCCTCGCCATCCATCCTCTGTGTCGCATATGTACCTCCTGACAGTCTTTTGTATCGGGACGGCCCATCCGCGGAAAAGGAAGTATGTATTCCCTTTCCGCGGACATGGCCCCTCAAACCATGCGGTCGTGCGGCAGCCCGAAGCTCACCGCGATTGCCGTGTCGATCTTCTCCATGATCTTGTCGTCCACGCGGCCCATCCGCTCCCGCAGCCGGCGTTTATCCAGGGTGCGGACCTGCTCCAGCAGGACCACGGAGTCCTTGGTCAGACCGCATTCCTCCTCCACCGGCAGCTCGATGTGGGTGGGCAGACGGGCCTTGCCGGTCTGGGACGTGATGGCGGCCGCGATGACGGTGGGGCTGTACCGGTTGCCGGTGTCGTTCTGAATGATCAGCACCGGGCGGACGCCCCCCTGTTCGCTGCCTACCACAGGAGAGAGATCGGCATAATAGATCTCACCGCGCTTCACACTTGTATCCACAAAGTTCACACTCCGCCGAAAGTAGTACCCGTCGCCGCCGGACGCCCGGCGGTGAGGCCACTTTCATTCTCCCACGCGGCTGCGGAATTTATACTTTGTCAAGGGGCTGAAAAGCCCAATTCCCGCCCCATTCCATTGTATGCGGAGTCCGCCGTCCTGTGACGGAGGCGCCGGGGCGGCAGAGATGTCACAGCATCAGCTGCAAGTGCCGCTCCACCACGCGGCCATTCTCGATGTACACCCGGGGCACCCGCTTTGAGACGGCGCACAGCAGCTCGTAGGTGATGGTGCCCACGGTCTCCGCCATGTCCTCTACCGGATTCCCGTCGCCGAAAACCACCACCTCGTCGCCGGTGTGGACGCCGGGCAGGTCCGTCAGGTCCACCATGCACATATCCATGCAGATGCGGCCCCGGATGGGCGCGGGACCGTCCTTGGTCATCAGGCTCCACCGGTTGGACAGCGTCCGGGGCAGTCCGTCTGCATAGCCCACGGGCACCACGCCGATGCGCCGCTTCTCCCCGGTGACATACGTCCGGCCATAGCTGACGGAGGTGTCCGGCGCGTACTCCTTGATGGGGCCGATGGTGCTCTTCAGGGTCATCACCGGCTTCAATCCGAAATCGACGGACATCTTTTCCGTGCCGTACAGCACGATGCCGGGGCGGCACATGTCCAGGGTGTACTCCGGGTAGAACAGTACGCCGCCGCTGTTGCAGCAGTGCCGGATGGCGAACTTCATCCCGGCCCCCTCCTCCACCGCCTGGATCATGCGGCAGAAGCGGTCATACTGGAGGCGGGTGAATGCCGCGCTCTCCGGCTTCTCCGGCTCGTCGGAGACGCAGAAGTGCATGAACACGCCCTCCCACTCCAGATTCGGCAGCCGGACAGCCTCCAGGATCTCCCGCAGGCTCCGGTCAAAGTGGGCCTCGTCGCACTGGAAGCCCAGACGGCCCATGCCGGTGTCCAGCTTCAGATGGACCCGCAGGGTCCGGCAGCACCGCCGGGCCTCCTGGGAATAGGCCCGGGCCATCTCCAGAGACGGCACATCCTGGGTCACATTGTTGTCCACAAGGGTCTCGGTCATCTCCGCCGGGGTGTACCCCAGCAGCAGGATGGGCAGGCCCACGCCGTGATGGCGCAGTTCCTCCGCCTCCTCCACATTGGAGACGGCCAGATAGTCCGCCCCCAGCTTCTCCAGCTTTTTCGCCGTCATCACGGCGCCGTGGCCGTAGGCGTCGGCTTTCACCACGCCCAAGTACTTGGCCTCCGGCCCCATCTGATGCCGCAGCTTCTCATAATTATCCGCCAGACGGTCCAGGTCGATCTCCGCCCAGGTCCGCCGCAATATCGTGTCCATGCGCGTATCCCCTTTGGATTCTTTGGTGTCCTCCCGTCCTATCAGGACGGGGCATGCAGAAAAATGCTATTTTGTGATTATATCACCAAATGCAAAGTCTGTAAACCGGGCTTGCAAAATCACCGTGTCCTCCACGGCCATCTCCCCCAGTACCGGCGTTCCGTCGGACCGGCGGAGCCAGAGGGTGGACACCACCTTGCCGCCGTTTTCCCCCGTCTGGTCCAGGCTCAGCCGGACGCAGTCCTCGCCGTCCATCTTTTCGCCGTTCTCCTCCAGCAGCCAGCCGTCCCGCAGGGCGTCCATCAGCCGGGGCAGGCAGGATACCGGGGCGATGTCCTCGCTGCTGAGGTTCCCCAGAGGAAACACCTGCCCGTCGTATACCAGGGCCATGGTCTCCCCGTCCACAGTGGCCCGGATGCCCGCCACGGTATCCGGCGCGGTCACTTCCACGGTACTCTCCCCCGCCGGGTCGTACTGGCACCGCACCGTGAAGGCCGTCACGTCCTCCGCCCCGCCGCAGGTCACCTCCGCCGTCATGGCGCAGCCCGCCATCTCCCGGTAGGTCTGCCGCAGCGCGTCGGCGTCCCCAGCGGGTTCCCCCTCTCCCGCCGCGCCGCATCCGGCCAGCAGCAGGCAGAGGGCCATCATTGGTACGCATGTCTTCCATCTGCGCACCGAAACACCCCGATTCAAAATTAGGAATTAGAAATGAGAAATTAGGAATTGAGGAGGAGGGAAAATCATTCCTAATTCCTAACTCCTAATTCGCGAAATGCCTGCGGCATTTCGCGGATGACGTCTTCCGGCGTCATGGCGTAGGCCGTCAGCTCCTCCGCCGCCAGATCCCCCGCCCGGCCGTGGAGCCAGACGCCGCAGGCCGCCGCCCACACCGGGGACGCTCCCTGGGCCAGCAGCGACGCGATGACGCCGGTGAGGACGTCGCCGCTGCCGCCCTTGGCCAGGCCAGAGTTCCCGGTGGTGTTCACCAGCACCGTTCCGGCCGGCGCGGCGATCAGGGTACGGTGGCCCTTCAGCACCAGCGTGCAGCCGTGGTCCACGGCGAAGCGCCGGGCTGTCTCCGCCCGGTCCCCGCCGGACAGATCTCCGCCCAGGCGGGCGAATTCCCCGTCGTGGGGCGTCAGAATGGTGACCCGGCCCCGCCGCCGGTCCAGTACATCTATATGACCCTCCAGCGCGTTTATGCCGTCGGCATCCAGCACCACCGGCTTCTCCGTCTCCTCCAGCAGCTCCCGCACCAGCCGCTCTGTCTGGAAGGAGCGGCCCAGTCCCGGCCCCAATGCCAGCACATCGCAGCCGGACAGCTTCTTCCGGATCTCCGGCAGGGCCGCGGCGCACAGCTTTCCGTCCCGGTCCGGCAGGGGGAAGGGCATGGCGGAGACACACTTGGCCGCCTCCACCGGCCAGATGGCCTCCGGCACCCCCAGGTACACCAGCCCGCAGCCGGACCCCACGGCGGCGGAGGCCGTCAGATACGGCGCGCCGGTGTAGCCCACGGCGCCGCCCACGATGAGCACCTTGCCGAAGGTGCCCTTGTGGCCGTCGGGCCTCCGGCGGGGCAGGGCGCAGCGGACGGCCTCCGTCTCCAGGGAGAAGGTCCGGCAGGGCACGTCCCGGATCAGCTCCGCCGGGATGCCGATGTCCCACACCGTCACTTCGCCGGACAGCAACGCGCCGTCTCCCACCAGCTGCCCGATCTTCGTCAGGGAGAAGGTCACTGTCCGGTCCGCCCGGACGGCGCAGCCCCGGATGGCCCCGGTGTCCGCATCCACGCCGGAGGCGATGTCCGCCGCCACGATCCCGGCGGGGCTGTCGTTCATCCATTGGATGGCGGCGGCAAAGGCGGAGTCCGGGGCCACGTCCCGGCTGAGGCCCACGCCGAACACCGCGTCCACGCACACCTGGGCGCCCATGGTCCACCGGCGCTGGTCGCCGCTGTCCGGGTCAAAGGCCTCCAGCTCCACGCCGCACTCGCTGAGCCGTCCCGTCATCTCCAGGGCGTCGGGGGTCAGGCGGTCGTAGCTGCCCACCAGAAACGCCCGGACCTTCACCCCCGCCAGAAACAGCATCCGGGCGGCGGCGATGCCGTCGCCGCCGTTGTTTCCCGCGCCGCAGAACACCGCCGCCCGGCATTTTCCCGGTCTGTCCGGCAGCAGGGACAGCGCCGCCTCCGTCACGCCCTCCGCCGCCCGCTCCATCAGGTCGATGGAGGGAATGTGTTGGTCCTGAATGGCCTGCCGGTCCAGTTCCCGCATCTGCTCCGCCGTGGCAAGTCTCATGTGCGCTTCCTCCTTGTTGCGTCGTTTTTGTGATCACGTTGATTATCACATTTATTATAAGGAGGCCGGCGGCGGATTGCAACGGCGCGTTGTCCGGAAAAGCCCGCCGGAATGGGATTTTTCTCTTGCATTTTGGCTGTTTGTGTGTTATAAGTGTTATTTGATATCAGCGATGAACGGGAAAATAACCGCGATACGCCGTCAAGAGAGGTCTGGTCACCGGCTGCAAGCCAGACTGCGGACGCCCGGTTTGGTTCGCCCGGGAGCTTCCATGGAGACATGGCGGTCCGCCCACCGTTATCCGGGCTGCAAGTGCGCGCCCCATGGCGCGAAGCTGGGTGGTACCGCGGAAGGAACGTGCCTTTCGTCCCAAGGAGTTGGGACGGAGGGCTTTTTTGCTGCCCGGGAGGTGCCCCGTAAGGAGGAGACGCCCATGGACCGCCGCGAACCGGGGACCATCCCGTACCAGGTAAGCCTGCGGCTCCTGCCGGTGCTGTATATTGCGCTGTTCGGCTTTCTGCTGCCCTATCCCGCCTGTCTCCCGCTGTTCATGCTGATGATGCTGGGCGTCTACCCCCTGTTCTGCGGGGTGGGACTGGGATTGGCCCTGTTGAGCGCCCTGCGCCATGGCATCCGCCGGGGTTGGCCGGTAGCCGCCGGATACCTTCCCATTTTGCTAGGGTCCTGCTTTGCCATGTACTGGTGCTGGTACGCTGCCGCCCATTTCTGAATTTGTCATCCACATCCAAGTAAAGGAGTTTTGATATGAAAGAACAACTGGAATCCATTCGCCATAGTGCGCTGGAGGCCATCGCCGCCACCCGGACGGGGGCGGAGCTGGAGGCCCTCCGGGTCAAGTATCTGGGCAAGAAGGGTGAGCTCACCGCCGTCCTGAAGCAGATGGGCAAGCTGTCCCCGGAGGAGCGTCCCGTCATGGGCCAGATGGCCAACGACGTCCGCGCCGCCCTGGAGCAGGCCATTGAGGCCCAGTCCGCCGTGCTGGCGGAGAAGGCCATGGCCGCCCGTCTGGAGGCCGAGACCGTGGACGTCACCGTCCCCGGCAAGCCCGTGGAGGTGGGCCGGAAGCACCCCATGTACACGGTGCTGGACGAGATCAAGGACATCTTCATCGGCATGGGCTTTGAAATTCTCGAAGGCCCGGAGATTGAGCAGTCCGACTACAACTTCACCAAGCTGAACACCCCCGACGACCATCCCGCCCGGGAGTGGTCCGACACCTTCTATCTCACCGGGGACTCCGCCTCCCTGCTGCGGACCCAGACGTCCCCCATGCAGATCCGGGCCATGGAGACCTACGGCGTGCCCATCCGCATGATCTCCCCGGGCCGCGTGTACCGCAAGGACGAGGTGGACGCCACCCACTCCCCCATGTTCCATCAGATCGAGGGTCTGGTGGTGGACAAGGGCATCACCATGGCGGACCTGAAGGGCACCCTCAACGCCGTCATCCGCCGCATCTACGGTGAGCGCACCGTCACCCGGTTCCGCCCCCATCACTTCCCCTTCACCGAGCCCAGCTGCGAAATGGACATCCAGTGCCACAAGTGCGGTGGCAAGGGCTGCCCCACCTGCAAGGGCGAGGGCTGGATCGAGGTGCTGGGCGCCGGCATGGTCCATCCCAAGGTGCTGCGGAACTGCGGCGTGGACCCGGAGGTCTACTCCGGCTTCGCCTTCGGCTTCGGTCTGGAGCGTCTGGCCATGGGTCAGTTCAAGATCAGCGACCTGCGGCTTATCTTCGAGAACGACGTGCGGTTCCTGGAGCAGTTTTAAAGAGGGGACTGCGTCCCCCCTTTACGCTCCGTCGGGCGGTGCCCGACTCCGCTATTCCCCCTCACCAGTCTGCGGACTGGTGTGTGCGCCCCAGGGGCGCACGGGTCTCGGTATTTTTCCGACGTACACGCCGCCGGAAAAATAATTCCGGCAGATTCTTTTGCCCGGAGGGCAAAAGAACCGGGAACCTGCGGTTCCCTGGCCCCTCCCTTTTCCTTTGCACCTTTCCTGGCTTCCCCTTTTTCTATCGCGTCAATCCTTTGATTTATGAGGTGTTTGATATATGTTACTTTCCCGTAAATGGCTGAATGAGTTCGTTCAGGTGGATGCCAACGACCATGACTTCTGCGAGGCCATGACCCTCTCCGGCTCCAAGGTGGAGACCACCACCGTCCTCAACGACTCCCTGAAAAACGTGGCCGTGGGCCGCATTCTCTCCATGGAGCGCCATCCCGACTCCGATCACATGTGGGTCTGCCAGCTGGACGTGGGCGGCGATGAGCCCACCCAGATCGTCACCGGTGCCTGGAACATCCACGTGGGCGATCTGGTGCCCGTGGCCAAGCACAACTCCCTGCTGCCCGGCGGCGTGAAGATCACCAAGGGCAAGCTCCGGGGCGTGCTGTCCAACGGTATGCTCTGCTCCCTGAAGGAACTGGGCCTCACCGCCGAGCATGACTATCCCTACGCCGTCATCACCCCCGCCGCCCTGCTGAACGACTACAAGCCCCTGGACAAGGACAAGCCCTCCATCCCCGCCGGCGTCCAGCCCGGCCACAAGATCTACGGCCCCGTCATCGCCGCCCGGGTCACCTCCGTGGAGGGCGATGGCTTCACCTATGACCTGAAGCTGTACACCGGCGAGGACACCGTGGACGCCGCCACTGCCTGCGCCAACATCCACGAGGGCGATCTGGTGGCCTACAACACCAAGTCCGGTACTATCTGCACCCTGGAGGACCTCCACGCCGACCAGAAGGAGTTCCCCCACTGCATCCCCGACGGCATCTTCGTCCTCCATGAGGAGGGCGTGAAGCCCGGCGACGATATCGCCGCCGTCATCGGCGCCGATGATCATGTGGTGGAGTTCGAAATCACCCCCAACCGGCCCGACTGCCTCAGCGTCATCGGTCTGGCCCGGGAGGCCGCCGTCACCTTCAACAAGCCCCTGACTCTCCACACTCCGGAGATCAAGGGCTGCGGCGGCAGCATCGCGGAGCTGGTGGACATCGACATCGACGACCCGGACCTGTGCCCCCGGTACACCGCCCGGATGGTGAAAAACGTGAAGATCGGCCCGTCCCCCGCCTGGATGCGGGAGCGGCTGCGGAACTCCGGCGTCCGGCCCATCAACAACATCGTGGACATCACCAACTACGTCATGCTGGAGTACGGCCAGCCCATGCACGCCTTTGACTTCTCCTGCGTGGAGGGCGGCCACATCATCGTCCGCACCGCCCGGGAGGGCGAGACCATCCAGACCCTGGACGGCAAGGACCATCAGCTGACCACCAATATGCTCTGCATCTGCGACGAGAACCGGCCCGTGTGCGTGGCCGGCGTCATGGGCGGCGCCAACAGCGAGATCGTGGGCGACACCGCCCAGGTGCTGTTCGAGTCCGCCAACTTCACCGGCGCCTCCATCCGCCGCACCGCCCTGGCCCTGGGCATGCGCACCGACGCCTCCGCCCGGTACGAGAAGGGTCTGGACCCCATGAACACCATGAAGGCCGTCCAGCGGGCCTGCGAGCTGGTGGAGCTGCTGAGCTGCGGCGAAGTGGTGGACGGCGTCATGGACGTCATCGCCAGGGACTCCGCCCCCCACACCATTCCCCTGGAGCCGGAGAAGGTCAACGGCCTGCTGGGCATCGACGTGCCCGAGAGCGAGATGCGGGACATCCTGACCCGGCTGGACTTCCAGCTGGACGGAAACACCATCACCGTCCCCTCCTGGCGCGCCGATGTGGAGGGCATGGCCGACATCGCCGAGGAGGTGGCCCGGTTCCACGGCTACAACGCCATCCCGGACACCCTGTCCCGGGGCGTCTCCCCCCGTGTGGGCTACACCGAGGAGCAGCAGGCGGAGCGCACCGCCGGTCTGCTGTGCCGCACGGCGGGCTACAGTGAGATCATCACCTACTCCTTCATCTCCCCCGCCTATTACGACAAAATCGACCTGCCCGCGGATTCCCCCCTGCGGAATTCCATGAAGATCCTGAACCCCTTGGGTGAGGACACCTCCATCATGCGCACCACCACCCTGCCCTCCATGCTGGAGATCCTGACCCGGAACTACAACTTCCGGAACAAGTCCGCCAAGCTGTACGAGCTGGGCAAGATCTACTTCGCCAGGAACGACGGCACCGGCATGGCCGACGAGCCCAAGGTGCTGTCCCTGGGCGCTTACGGCGCGGACATGGACTTCTACGCCCTGAAGGGCGCCGTGGAGACGGTGCTGAAGGGTATGCGCGTCACCGGCGTCCGCTACGAGGCGGAGACTTCCAATCCCTCCTATCACCCCGGTCGCTGCGCCAAGGTCTGGTGCGGCGACACCCTGCTGGGCGTCCTGGGCCAGATCCATCCCCACGTGGCGGAGAACTACGGCGTGGACTGCGAGCTGTACGCCGCCGAGCTGCGCTTCCCCGCCCTGTTCGCCTGCCAGGGCGGCATGCCGGTGTACCATCCCCTGCCCAAGTTCCCCGCCGTCACCCGCGACATCGCCGTGGTCTGCGACAAGGCCGTCACCGTGGGCGCGCTAGAGGACTGCATCCGCCGGGGCGCCAAGGGCCTGCTGAAGGACGTGGCCCTGTTCGACATCTACACCGGCACTGGCATCCCCGAGGGCAAGAAGAGCGTGGCCTTCAGCCTGACCCTCCGCTCCGATGACCGCAACCTCACCGCCGAAGAGGCCGACGAAGACGTCAAGTCCATCCTGGAGCTGCTGAAGTCCGAGCTGGACGCCGTGCTGCGGTAAGGGACTCACCAGCTGAATATCCATCCATGTTCCGGAAGGGCCGCCGCGGCGGCCCTTCCGGCGTCTTCTTCCGGGGAGAGTTTTTGAAATTTCTCTTTACAGGCCGGGAAAAAGCGAGTATACTAAGGTGTATTCAGGATGACTTGGGATCAGCGCAAGGAAAGGTGGTGTCTGTATGGACGATTTTACCCGGAAGTTCCGCATCCCCCAGGAAAAGGACGCGGAGATCCATCAGATCCTCTCCACGGTCTATCAGGCGTTGGAGGAAAAGGGTTACAACCCCATCAATCAAATCGTGGGCTATATCCTGTCCGAGGACCCCACCTATATCACCAACCACAATAACGCCCGCACCCTCATCCGGAAGATCGATCGGGACGAGCTGCTGCAGGTACTGGTGCGGAACTATCTGAACCAGTAACAATCGGTAACAATTTGTAATCAGCTTTCGACGGATTTTCCCGCCGGCAAGCCGGAGAATGGAATGATTCTCCGCTTGTTCCGGCGGGATTTTTTGCAGTTTTTTATAGATTGTGTCAAATGTTGGATGATTTTTCCGTCAGAAAAAAACAAGGGCAAATATTGACACATTGGAAAAGATATGTTACAATTCGGTTACAAAAGTTTCAAAGGAGCATATTATGGCTGATACGAAAACCAAGGCCGAGGGCCTTGTCTACCGGGGTCATCCCCTTCGCCGAGTCGATAATCTGATCTATTACGGCTCTATGGCTGACAAATATATCATCATGATGCAGGTTCTGGACACCAAGACCGTGCAGGACCTGAAGGTCGCCACCAAGGTCTCCGTCCAGCTTCAGCTGACGGACCCGGACCTGCGTTCCCGGGACCGCATCGTCAAGCGGAGCGAAAAGGACAGTCTTTACGCCGCTATGGATATCGGCGCCATCTGGCTGGAGCGGGCTCTGGCCGGCAAGGAGAAATAAAATTTCTCCCGTCCCTTCCCACTCTACAAACGATATTCAGAAAGGAAACGTAACTGATGACACACTTTGCAGGCAAGGCAGCCAAAGTTCTGTTCTTCTCCGCCGTCACCACCCTCCTGCTGGGTGCCACCGCGCTGGCCGCCGATCAGGCGGCATACGTGGGCGCCGTCACCGGCTCCAGCGTCAGAATGCGCACAGAGGCCAGTACGTCCTCCTCCATTATCACCAATCTGGAGAAAAACACCGCTGTCGCCGTGCTGGGCGACGCTCAGGACGGCTGGTATCCCATCGCCTTCAACGGCCAGTCCGGCTATATCTTTGCTGACTACCTGATCCTGGATCAGGACGGTCTGTTCACCGCTCCCGGCCGCATCAACGGCGACGGCGTCAACGTCCGTGACGCAGCCTCCACCGAGGCCAATATCGTCACCTCCGCCTCCAAGGGCACCTCTGTCACCGTCAACTCCTTCGCGGACGGCTGGTACGGCGTCACCTTCCAGAGCGGCACCACCGGCTATGTCCGCAGCGATTTTTTGGATTTGACCACCACCGCTCCCGCCGCCTCCGAAGCCGGCGCCAGCATCGTGGCTGCCGCCAAGCAGTATCTGGGCACCCGCTATGTCTACGGCGGCGCCTCTCCCAGCGGCTTCGACTGCTCCGGCTTCACCATGTACATATACAATAAGTTCGGCGTCTCCCTGCCCCACTCCGCCACCAGCCAGTGGCAGAGCGGCAAGGGCACCCGGAGCTATGACCGCAACCAGCTGCAGCCCGGCGATCTGGTGTTCTTCTGCAACCCCGCCTACTCCAACGGCAAGGCCTGCTCTCACGTGGGCATCTACATCGGCGGCGGACAGTTCATCCACTCCTCCTCCCCCTCTCAGGGCGGCGTCATCATCAGCGATCTGTACAGCGGCTCTCACAACAAGTACTACGTGGGCGGCATGCACATCCTGTAAGCAGTTCCCATCCGAACACAAAGAGGTATCACATCTGTGATACCTCTTTTTTTGCCCGAACAAAGCCGGGAAGTTTGAAACGGATCCACAGCCCCGGCGTCTTATGGATGAAACGTGCGAAAGGCGGTGAGCAAGTGACGGAACCGGACTTTGAGGAGATCTACCGGCGATACTTCGCCGACGTATACCGGTATGTGCTGGCGCTGTCCGGAAATGCGGCCACAGCGGAGGAGGTGACCCAGGAGACCTTCTTCCGGGCCCTGACCTCCATCGACTCCTTCCGCGGGGACTGTCAGCTGCGGGTGTGGCTGTGCCAGATTGCCCGGAATCAGTATCTGTCCCTGTGCCGCCGGGAAAAGCACCGGGGCGAATTGGAGGGAGAGCCCGGCGACGGCGGCATCGAGGAGGGCTTCGCGGACCGGGACACCGCCCGGCGGCTCCACCACCTGCTGCATCAGCTGCCGGAGCCGTATAAAGAGGTGTTCTCCCTGCGGACCTTCGGAGAGCTGCCCTTCGCGCAGATCGGCGAGCTGTTCGGCAAGACCGAGAGCTGGGCCCGGGTCATCTACTTCCGGGCCAGGAAAAAGCTGAAGGAGGCATTGGAATGAACTGCGACATCATTCAGGACCTGCTGCCGCTGTACCACGACGGCGTTTGCTCCGCCGCCAGTCAGGCGGCGGTGGAGGAGCATCTGGCATCCTGCAAAACCTGCCGGGAGGCGCTGTCCGCCCTGGACGCGCCGCTGCCGGAGAAGCAGAAAGCCGCCGCTGACGATGCGGCGGCGGTGCGGAAGATCTCAAAGGAGTGGGCCCGGAGCAAATGGCGGGCGCGGCTGAGGGGCGCGGCCGTGGCGGCCGTCCTCTGCGGCTTCCTGACCGGCGGCTGGCAGCTGCTGGCAAACGTCAACTGGCTGCCGGTGGACAACGGAGATATTGAGATCACAGACCTGTCCCAGAAGGACGGCGTGGTCCGCTTCCACCTGTTCGTCAACGACGAAAAAGACCTGCGGGAGGTTCGCTATACCTACGACGAGGATGGGAACATGTATGTCCGTCCTCTGCGTCCGGTCCTGATCGGCAGCCGCAGTACAGTCGGCGGCCTGTGGGACTGGGACTATGAGATCGATGTGGCGGCCTATAATGAGACGGCGGAGGAGCGCGGTGCGGCAGAGGTCACCCATATCTATCTGGGCCAGGGCGAGAACGCCATTCTCCTGTGGGAGGAGGGCATGGACCTGCCCGCCGCCGGAGAAAAAACAGACCGGTGAGGACATCTACCCCGCAAGAAAGTGTCCTTGGAACCGCAGCGTCCCCGTCACTCACCATCCCGGGAACGGGGGCCAGGGGGAAACCGTGGGTTTCCCCCGGTTCTTTTGCCCACAGCAAAAGAACCTGCCGGAATCATTTTTCCGGCGGCGTGTACGTCGGAAAAATACCGATACCCCAGCCGCCGTGGGCGGCGACACCAGTGACCGATGTCACTGGTGAGGGGGTTCAGCAGAAAGGATCCGGCCCCATTGGGGCCGGATCCTTTCTGCGTCTAAGGGGGACGAAGTCCCCCTTGGAAATTTCTTTAAAACTCTGCGTTGCCCACGGTGCGGGGATGGGGCAGCACGTCCCGGATGTTGCTGACGCCGGTGAGGTACATCACCATCCGCTCGAAGCCCAGGCCGTAGCCCGCGTGCTTGCAGCCGCCGTAGCGCCGCAGATCCAGATACCACCAGTAGTCCTCTTTCCGCATGCCCAGCTCCTGGATGCGGCTCTCCAGAATGTCCAGCCGCTCCTCACGCTGGCTGCCGCCGATGATCTCGCCGATGCCGGGCACCAGGCAGTCCGCCGCGGCCACGGTCTTGCCGTCGTCGTTGAGGCGCATGTAGAAGGCCTTGATCTCCTTGGGATAGTCGGTGACAAACACCGGGCGCTTGAACACCTGCTCCGTCAGGAACCGCTCATGCTCCGTCTGGAGGTCGGTTCCCCAGTCCACCTTGTAGTCGAACTGGTCGTTGTGCTTCTTCAGGATCTCCACGGCCTCGGTGTAGGTCACCCGGCCGAAGTCGGAGGACGCCACGTGGTTCAGCCGCTCGATGAGGCCCTTGTCAACGAACTGGTTGAAGAAGGCCATCTCGTCCGGGCAGCGCTCCATGGTCCGCTTGATGATATACTTGATCATGGCCTCCGCCACGTCCATGTCGCCCTTCAGGTCGCAGAAAGCCATCTCCGGCTCGATCATCCAGAACTCGGCGGCGTGGCGCTGGGTGTTGGAGTTCTCCGCCCGGAAGGTGGGGCCGAAGGTGTAAATGTCGCCGAAGGCCATGGCGAAGTTCTCCGCGTTCAGCTGGCCGGACACCGTCAGGTTGGCGGGCTTGCCGAAGAAGTCCTGGGAGAAGTCCACGGTGCCGTCGTCCTTTAGGGGCGGATTCTGGGGGTCCAGGGTGGTGACCCGGAACATCTCACCGGCGCCCTCGCAGTCGCTGGCGGTGATGATGGGGGTATGGACGTAGACGAAGCCACGGCTCTGGAAGAACTCGTGGATGGCCATGGCCGCCACGGACCGCACCCGGAACACGGCGGAGAACAGGTTCGTCCGGGGCCGCAGATGCTGGATGGTCCGCAGATACTCCACGGTGTGGCGCTTCTTCTGGAGGGGATAGTCCGGCGTGGAGGGGCCGGCCACCTCGATGGCGGCGGCCTTCAGCTCCAGAGGCTGCTTGGCCTCCGGGGTCAGCACGATGGTGCCGGTGACGATGAGTGCCGCGCCCACGTTCTGGGCGGCGATCTCCTTATAATTCTCCAGGCTTCCGGCCTCCATGACCACCTGCAGATTTCTGAAGCAGGAGCCGTCGTTCAGCTCGATGAAGCCGAAGTTCTTCATGTCCCGGATGGTGCGGGCCCAACCGCCCACCGTGACTTCCTTGCCGGCATGGACGTCGCTGTCGGCGTAGATGGACGCGATCTTTGTGTAACTCATAAATGATTCACCCGTTTTTCTTGTTATGATGGAAGGGACGTGTATTTCCCGTACAAATGCAAATAGTATACTCCCTTCCGGCTGAATTTACAAGAGAGAACGGGATTTTTCCACCCCATTTTCCCACTCAGGAGATGGCCTCGGCGCCCACGGTATACCCGACCCAATGGCCGTCCCGGTCCCGGAAGGCGGTGCAGTCACAGAAGAAATAGGCCCCCGTCCCGGAACGCCACTTCTGGGCGTCGAAGGACACCGCCTCCTCCCCTTCGGGCAGGAAATACACATCGCCCTCCGTCTCCGTGACGGAGAACAGGCAGCCGTCCTCCCACTGATACCACGCCGCCGGGATGGGCTCCCCCTCCTCCGGTGCCAGGGTGCTGACGTGGGACGCGGTGAAATAGCCCTGCTCTGCCAGTTCCTGGAAGGTGCCGGTGACCGGCTCCCCGCTGTGGCGGGCGGCGAAGGCCCAGGCCACCGCCGACTGCTCGCTGTCCGTCAGACGGGTCCGGGACAGGTCCGCGCCGATGTAGGTCAGGCCGCCGATGTTGAGGCCGGGATCCACCGTCCACAGGTCCTCCAGCACGTCCAGATACAGGGCGCACAGGTCATTGAAGCCGTCGGGCAGAATGTTTACGGAGGTCACATTGGCGAACTGGGCGGGATACGTCTCCAGGATCATGCCGTCGTATGTGATCTCCGCCAGCGTCCCGGCGGTGAGATTTTCGTCGGAATCAAACGGCAGGTTTTCCGTCACCAGTGTATAGACGTCCCCCGAATCGCCGTTCTCCTTCGCCAGCAGCAGGACGCCGCCGTCCGCCTGAATGACCCGGAAGGTCTCCGTGACGCCCTCCGCCGCTTCGGTCCCACCGGCAGAGAGATCTTCTCCGGAGACGGACGCGCCCGCCGGGTCGCTTCCGCCGGTCTTCCCGGCGGTCTGGGCCGCCCCGCAGCCGCCCAGAATCAGGCACAGGCAGAAATAGATACCCAGGAATAAACTCCACTTTTTCAAAAAGCATCAGCCTCCTCTGCCTGTATAGACGGCGGAGGAGGCCGGTTTGTTCCCATTTTCTCTAAAAATTAGCAGGCGGTCCTGGACCGCCGGGCTGCTCCGGCGTCCCACCTGTTGATCTCCGGCGTTCTTTTACAAAGAACGAGGCGACGAACAGGCCGCACATGGTCAGCACATAAAGGGCATAGCAGAGTCTCCACAGCTCAACTCCGAACTTGAAAGAGCCGATATAAACCGTCCTGCCCAGATTGGGCGCGGACAGCGTGCAGCCCACGCATATGACCGCGGCTGCAAGCATAGCCAGACTGACGCGCCGCAATGCCTCCCTCATTTCCGTGGTTCCTCCCTTTGACCGATCCGCCGCCTCTCTCACCCGCGCTTCGTCCGTTGGCGGAGCAGCGTCCCCAGCAATCCTCCCGCCAGAGCGGCGATGGCCGCCACCCAGACCTGGAACAGAGCGCTGGAGTTGTACAGCAGGAACACACACGGCAGCGTCAGCGCACCACAAAGAACCGGGTAGCACAGCCATAGCCGCCGGCACCGCTTCCCCAGAGATGCACTGCTGAAAAAGCAGAACAGCGGCAGAATGAGGAAAGGATAGAAAATTCCGGTCAGCACCGGCACGTCCCGGGCGTCCAATACCCGCAGCAGCCAGGGCAGCATCAGTTCCACGCCCACTGCCAGCAGCCCGTAGGGCACAGCCCTCCGCCAGACGGGACGCTCCGGCTCCTCCGGCAGGCCCACGCCTTTGCGGATGGCCCGGACATCCTGCCGCCAGCCCACATACCGCACTGCCCACATCAGCAGATAGCACAGCAACAGCAGCCCCAGTATGCACAGCCATGTCTCCCGGTAGGGGAACCACCGGCACTGGTATCCCACCAGTGAAAACACCGCCGCCGTCAACAGGAAGTGAACGCCCGACCAGATCCAGGTGTGCCGCTCCAGCCGGAAGGGCACTTCTGCCGTCTCCAGCACCGCACCCAAAAGGCCGGACCATAAAAACTGCACCAGGGCCGCCGTGACGGGATTTCCCCACTGTTCCACCATGGCGGCGGTCACCACCGGAACGCTGTTCCCCTCCTGTACCGGAAAGGCGAACAGTCCTCCCAACAGGAATACCAGATAGACCGCCGCCGCGCCGCAGGGAAATCCGATGCCCGCCCGGCGCAGCACTTCCCGGAAGAGTTCCTTGCGCTCGCTCACAATCCCAGCACCTCCCTGATCTTCTTCACGTACCGGCGGGAGACGTACACCGTGACGCCGCCGGTGAGGGTCATGCGGATGGTGCCGGTGAGGGACAGGTCCAGGGCCGTCACCTTCCGCAGATTCACGATCTCCGAGTGGGAGACCCGGACGAACCGGTCCCCCGGCAGCCGCCGCTCCAGCTCATACAGCCGCAGCCGCAGCTGATACGTCCCCGTCTCCGTCTGGGCGAAGACGCCCTTGTCCTCCCCGTAGCACCGCAGGATGTCCAGCGGGTCCAGAGGTGTCACCTCCGTTCCCCGGAAGCCGGGGAGCAGTCCCGCCCCCGGCTCCAGCCGGGCCAGCAGCTCCCGCACCTCCTCCGTGACGGCAGGCGCGTGGATCACCACCCGGACCTCCGGCTCCGCCGGGTCCAGCTTCACTTCCGCCTTCAAGCGCTCCGCCCCCCTTCTGCCCATAGTATACGGGGATTTTTCGCCGCCGTCCAGCCATTTCCGACGGATGGACGATATGGCCGGACCGTCGGCGGCGCTTTTGGTCAGTCCCCGGCCGGACAGGGTTGAAAACAGGGGGATTATCTGGTAGAATGACTTGTCCGGTTTTTCCGGTCAACCTGTTTTTATGCGGAGGTGCCGCCATGGTCACAGTTCTCGCCGTCTATCAGCCGGAGGCCCACAATGATTTCATCTGGGCCGTCCTGGGCTCGCCCTGGGGCTGGCTGGCCTGCTGGCTGCTGCTCATCAATATCGTCACCTTTTTTGTCTTCGGCGTCGACAAGCTGAAGGCCAAACGGAAGGAGACCCATGAGGCCACCCGCCGGGTGCCGGAGAAGACGCTGTTCCTGCTGGCCGCCATCGGCGGCAGCGTCGGCGCTTTGCTGGGCATGCGGGTCTGGCATCACAAGACCCTCCACAAGACCTTCCGCTTCGGCATCCCGGCCATTCTGATCTTACAGATCCTCATTCCCTTTGGCCTGTATCTGTACTGGAACGTCATCCGGTAACGGCGTCTCATCGACTGGAGGTTTTTCCATGGATATCATTCTCGGCATCGACATCGGCGGCTCCACCACCAAGATCGTGGGCCTGCGGCCCGACGGTTCCGTCCTGGCCATGCTCCGGGTGCGGGCGGAGGACCAGCTCACCTCCCTGTTCGGCGCCCTGGGCAATTTTCTCAACAGCAACCGTCTGTCCCTGAACGACGTGCGGCAGATCGTCCTCACCGGCGTGGGCGCGTCCTACGTGGAGGGGGACATCTACGGCATCCCCACCCGCCGGGTGGACGAGTTCTCCGCCAGCGGCACCGGCGCCCTGGCCCTGTCCGGGCAGGACGATGCCGTGGTGGTGACCATGGGCACCGGCACCGCCTTCCTGTACGCGAAGCAGGACGGCACGGTGCGCCATCTCTGCGGCAGCGGCATCGGCGGCGGCACCCTGGGAGGCCTGTGCCGGAAGCTGGTGGACATGGAGCGGTTCGGCCAGATCAAGAAGCTGGCGGCCCAGGGGGACCTAAACCACGTGGATCTGACCATCAAGGACATCTCCCGGAACGCCGCCGCGACCCTGGACCCGGACATGACCGCCGCCAACTTCGGCAATCTGGCGGAGGACGCCTCCCCCGCCGATCTGGCCGCCGGCGTGGTGAATCTGGTATTGCAGGCCATCGGCACCATGACGGTGCTGGCCTGCCAGAGCTGCGGTGCCCGCACGGTGGTGCTCACCGGCTCCATGACCACCCTGGACCAGGCGGGACCCAATTTCCAGAACTTCGAGAAGCTCTACGGCATTCACTACATCATTCCGGAGAACGCCACCTTCGCCACGGCCATCGGCGCCGGACTGTGCAGTCTCCGGGACGGCGAAGGGCCGTCGGCATAAGGCCGCGGACCGTTCAAACCCCACACAGCGCGAAAAGTCCCGGCGGGAGTTCCCGCCGGGACTTTGTTCCGTTTCAGCTGCTGCCGGACTCACATGTTATTGTTTACATAATCAATGAACCGGTAGGTGACGCCGTTCTCCGTCACCGGCTCGCTGGTCTGCTCCACGCTCCAGCTGTGGAGCTTGTTGAGATTGGGGAAATACGTGTCGGGATCGCCCGCCGTGGCGTCCACCTTGGTCAGGTAGACCCGCTTGCAGTGGGGCACCAGAGCGGTGTACACGCTGCCGCCGCCGATGACCCACACCTTTTCGGGGTCCTCCCCCTCCACCAGGGCCAGGGCCGCCTCGGGACTGTCCACCGTCTCCACGTCTTCCATGTGCAGGGCATGGTTCCGGGTGATGACGATGTTCCGCCGTCCCTTCAGGGGCTTGCCGCCGGGGAAGGAGTCCAGGGTCCTCCGTCCCATGATGACGGTGCCGCCCATGGTCAGGGAGCGGAAGTGCTTCATGTCTGTGGGCAGCGAGAACAGGAGTCCTCCCTCTTTGCCGATGCCCCAGTTTTCATCCACGACTACGATGGCGTTCATAAATCTGTATTCCTCCTCGATCGCTCAAATGGCAACAGGGATCTTCTCATCAAAGGCCGCGGGGGTATACCCCTCCAGGGCGAAGCTGTCCCGTGTGAACTGGTAGAAGTCCGTCACGGAACCGTCCATTCTGAATTCCGGCGCCGGGGACTGGGGCGCGGAGAGCAGCTTCTCCACGATGGGCACGTGCCGGTCGTAGATGTGGGCGTCGGCGATGACGTGGACCAGCTCGCCGGGCACCAGGCCGGAGACCTGGGCCAGCATATGCACCAGGACGGCGTACTGCGTCACGTTCCAGTTGTTGGCCGTCAGCATATCCTGACTGCGCTGGTTCAGAATGGCGTTGAGCACATTGCCGGAGACGTTGAAAGTCATGGACCACGCGCAGGGATACAGATGCATCTCGCTGAGGTCCGCGTGGTTGTACAGGCTGGTGAGGATGCGGCGGGAGGCGGGGTTGTGCTTCAGGTCGTACAGCACCCGGTCCACCTGGTCCATATCCCCCTCAGGATAGTGGTGCTTCACCCCCAGCTGATAGCCATAGGCTTTGCCGATGGAGCCGCTCTCATCCGCCCACTCGTCCCAGATATGGCCCCGCAGGTCACGGATGTTGTTGGACTTCTTCTGCCAGATCCACAGCAGTTCGTCCACCGCCGTCTTCCAGTAGGTCCGGCGGATGGTAAGAATGGGAAATTCCTGCCGCAGGTCATAGCGGTTGACGATGCCGAATTTTTTGACCGTATGGGCAGGCGTTCCGTCCTCCCAGTGAGGGCGCACCTCCTGCTCCGTATCCCAGACGCCGTTCTCCAAAATATCCCGGCAGTTCTGAATGAATACCTCGTCCGCACGGCTCATACGACAGCTCCTCTCCAAAATTTTTCAAAGATTTTACACCGTTATTCAGTATAGCAAAAAGGCACTGTCAATGCAATTCTCCGAATTTCATAAATTTTTGGGCGGAAGCGGCCTGAAAAACAGGATTTCGCCCATTGCGCCCTCTGGACGATTTGGTCAAATTCCATCGATTTTTCTCGGAATTTTCGTCTGTTTTCTGATTGTAACCTGACGGAAAGTGCGGTAAGATATAGCGGCCGCAGCTGCGGCGAAAGGCGGTGGTCAACAGATGGGCGCAAATGCGGACAAACGGGGTTATCTATGCGAGGACTTCCGGCTGTTCCATTTGAAGGACAGCCGCGCCCAGCAGTTGGAGGATCATTACCACGAATTCGACAAGCTCATCCTGTGCCTGGGCGGACAGGTGACCTATGTGGTGGAGGGCGTCACCTACTTTCTCCGCCCCTGGGACCTGCTGTTGGTGGGACGGGGCTCCATCCATCGGGTGGCCATCGATCCCTCCGCCCCCTACGAGCGGGTGGTGGTCTGGCTGGGCCGGGACTGGCTGGAACGCCGGGGCGGCTCCGACACGAATCTGGCCGACTGCTTCGAGCTGGCCCGGCAGCGGAATTTCCACCTGCTGCGTCTGGATCCGGAGCAGAAGCTGCGCTATATGGCCGCCATCCAGGAGCTGGAGGAGGCTCTGCGCTCCCGGGAATTCGGCGGCGCTCTGCTGGCGGACACCCTTTGCCAGCAGCTTCTGATCCAGGTAAACCGAGACATTCTCAAGGACCGGACCGCGGAGCAGACGGATTCCTACCGGGTGGACCCCAAGATGGAGGCTGTCCTGCGCTATATCGGCGCCCATCTGACGGACCGGCTGGATGTGGACACCCTGGCGGGGCAGTTCTACCTGTCCCGGTACTATCTGATGCACCGGTTCAAAGCCGTCACCGGCTACACCGTCCACCAGTATATCAACCAGAAGCGTCTGCTGCGGGCGGGAGAGCTGATCCGCAGCGGCGTGCCGGTGATGAAGGCGGCCGAGCAGTCCGGCTTCCAGGAATACTCCACCTTCCTGCGGGCCTTCCAGAACACATTTCACGCCAGTCCCCGGGCCTTTTACGGGCAGTCGGACATGAAAGAGGAACTCCATGCAGTCAGAGACATCGATTGAATTTTCCAACAGGGACCTGCGAAAGCTGATCATTCCGCTGGTCATTGAGCAGCTGCTGGCCATCACCGTGGGTCTGGCGGACTCCATGATGGTGGCCCGGGTGGGCGAGGCGGCGGTATCTGCCGTGTCCCTGGTGGACTCGGTGAACGTCCTTCTGGTCAGTGCCTTCGCGGCGCTGGCCACCGGCGGCGCCGTTGTGGCGGGCCAGTATCTGGGCCGCCGGGAGATGGAGAAGGCCAACCACTCCGCCCAGCAGCTCTTTCTGTTTATGGGAGAGTGTGCGCTGGTCATCACGGCGCTGCTGTATCTTCTGAAGGGCTTCATCCTCCATGTGGTGTTCGGCGCCATCGAGGCCGACGTGGCCGCCTATGCCGACACCTATTTTATGATCGTGGAATCGTCCACGTTCTTTCTGGCCATCTACAACGCCGGCGCCGCGCTGTTCCGGGTCATGGGCAACTCCAACGTCTCCATGGTCGTCTCCCTGGTGATGAACGGCATCAACGTGGCCGGCAACGCCATCCTGATCTTCGGCTTCCACATGGGCGTGGCCGGTGTGGCCATCCCCACGCTGGTGTCCAAGATCGTGGCGGCGGTCCTGATGGTGGTGCTGCTGTGCCGGAAGGATCTGGTGCTGCACCTGTCCCGGCCCTTCTCCTTTCGTCATGAGCGAAGCATGATCCGCAACATCCTGTACATCGGCGTTCCCAACGGCATTGAGGGCAGCATGTTCCAGCTGGGCAAGCTGATGCTGCTGTCGGCGGTGACGGTGTTCGGCACCGCCTCTGTGGCGGCCAACGCCATCGGCAACATCGTCGGCACCTTCCAGTGCATGGCGCCTCAGTCCATCGGCCTCGGCATGGTGACGGTGGTGTCCCGGTGCGTGGGCGCCGGAGACATGAAAAAGGCCCGCTTCTACACCCGGAAGCTGATGAAGTGGGGCTATGCATCCATGCTGCTGACGAATCTGCTGATCTTCGCCCTGATGCCGGTGATCCTCTGGATCTACGGCCTGTCTGAGGAGACCAACGCCTACGCCCGGGTCATTCTGTTCTCCCACGGCGGCGTGGGCATCCTGCTGTGGCCCCTCGCCTTCCAGCTGCCCCAGACTCTGCGGGCCGCGGGAGATACCCGTTTCACCATGACCGTCTCCTCCCTATCCATGTGGATCTTCCGGGTGATCTTCGGTGTCTGGTTCGCCCGCGGTCTGGGATTCGGTGTGCTGGGCATCTGGTTCGCCATGTACATCGACTGGGTCTGCCGGACCGTCTTCTTCGTGGCCCGCTACCGGGGCCGCCGGTGGGAGCTGAAGGGTCTGAAGGCGTGACCGCTCTCCCCCGATATATGACCAAAAGCTCCCCGGACGGCAATTGCCGTCCGGGGAGCTTTTGCAGACTCCTGGTCTTAAATTCTGATGAGCTCATACTGCCGGGTGCCGATGCCCAGCTTTTCGCCGTGCTCCAGAGCCACCTGCCACCGGGTGTCCGGATGGACGGCGTGGAGGTGGTCGTGGTCCTCGTGGTCGCAGCCCTCGTCAAACAGGGCGGAGCCGGGCAGGGCGGGCTGGGCGTTGACGGCATCGGCGCAGGCCTGGTCCAGTGCCACGGGATCAAAGGAGGCGAACATGCCCACGTCCGGGGTGATGGGGGCGTCGTTCTCCGCGTGGCAGTCGCAGTTGGGGGACATATCCCGGGCCAGGGCGATGTGGAAGCAGGGCCGGCCGTCCACCACGGCCTTGGTGTACTCGGCGATCTTGCAGTTCAGGATGTCCAGCACCTCGTCGCAGCCCACCTGAATCGCGTCCTTGGGGCACAGGGCCAGACAGCGGCCGCAGCCCACGCACCGGTCGTGGTCGATGGTGCACTTGCCGTCGGCGATCAGCGGCGCACCGTGGGCGCAGATTTTGGCGCAGGCCCCGCAGCCAATGCACTTCTTCTGCTTCACGAAGGGCTTGCCTGCGCTGTGCATCTCCATCTTGCCGGCCCGGCTGCCGCAGCCCATGCCAATGTTCTTCAGACAGCCGCCCATGCCGGTCTGCTCATGGCCCTTGAAGTGGGTCAGGGAGATGAACACGTCGGCGTCCATGATGGCCCGGCCGATCTTGGCGGACTTGACGTACTGTCCGCCCTCCACCGGCACCTCCACGTCGTCGCTTCCCTTCAAACCGTCGCCGATGAGGATGTGGCAGCCGGTGACGTAGGGAGTGAAGCCATCCTGATAGGCGGACTCCAGATGGTCCAGGGCATTCTTCCGACCGCCTACATACAAGGTGTTGCAGTCGGTGAGGAAAGGCTTGCCGCCCTTTTCCTTCACCATATCCGCCACCACCCGGGCCCACTGGGGCCGGAGGTACGCCAGGTTCCCCGGCTCGCCGAAGTGCATCTTGATGGCCACGTACTTGCCGTCCATGTCAATGGTGTCAAAGCCCGCCGTCCGCATGAGACGGGCCAGCTTCTGCGGCAGATTCTCCCGCCAGTCGGCGCGGAAATCCGCAAAATAGACCTTCGCTTTCTCCTCCATAACGCTCCTCTTTTCTGCTTATGTAAAAATGATCGATTAAGAAAAAAGCCCCTCAAAAAAGGAAGAGGGGCCAGGGGGAAACCATAGGTTTCCCCCGGTTTGTTTGCCTCCGGGCAAACAAAGATGCCATAATCATTTTTCCGGCGACACCCTCCAGAGGGGCTTCTCTTGCCCCTGCGGGGCAATTCACCTTCTGTGCGGCGGAAAAATACCGAGACCCCAGCCGCCCTGGGCGGCACCACTCCGCAGACTGGTGGCGGGGATTCTAAAGGGGGAGCCTGCTCCCCCTTTACTCGCTTTACTCATCATCCAGATCCACCGAGATATGATCCGTCCCGTGCTGGTCGAATTCGTCCAGATACGTGTCGATGCGCTCCATGAGCTGCTCGTAGTTCTCCCGTGTCAGGGGCTCGCCGTCCATGTCCCGCAGGGCCATCTCCTCCGCCAGGATCTCGTAAAACGCCACATCCTCGTAGTCCGCGATGGCCTCATGGATGCCGCCGTCGGCAAAGGCCCGGGACGGGATGATCTCTCCGTCCAGCAGCTCCACCAGCTTCTTCATGCCGTGGGCCGGCGCGTGGGAGAAGATCAGACTCTCCACTTGGTCATATTCCCGGATGCGGTCATTCTCCCGGGCGGAATTCATCACCCAGTTCCCTACGTACACCAAATCCAGCAGATACCGGTACTGCTGTTCCGTCAATTCAATATTCATGGACTTCAGACACCTCCGATCCAGTCGTCCAGGCAATGGTTCTTGCGCATGTTTTTGATACTCGAGAGGATTATAGCAAACTCTCCATAAAAAAGCTATACTCTTTCGGCGAGAAATTGCCGCAAAAATTTTGAAAAGCCGGAAAAATCGTCTTGCGACCCCCGCTCTGCCATAGTATAATATATTATTTGTAACGGCCATTGTTTCCGTGGCCGCCCTCCCCATTTCTCCGGGAGGATCTGCACAGCAGCATAGGAGGGTTGACTTTGACGAACACCGACACCAAGACCATTCCCGTCATCCTGACGATCCGGGCCATCCAGAATTTCGACGGCACCGACGGCGACCACTCGGAGCTGATGACCGAGGGGACCATGACCGTCACGGAGGAGGGCTTCCTGCTGTCCTACGAGGAGACGGCCCTCACCGGCCTGGATGGGACCACCACCACCTTCACGGTGAAAGACGGTCAAGTGGTGCTGACCCGCACCGGCAAGGTGAACTCCCAGATGGTATTCCAGGAGGGCTGCCGCCACACCTCCCTGTATGAGACGCCCTTCGGCGCCCTCAGCGTGGACATCCAGACCAGCCGTCTCCGATGCAGCCTGACAGAGCGTGGCGGCCTGCTGGACATCCGGTACTCCATCGCCATCCAGCACACCGCCACCGGACAGAACGCCTTCCGCATCCGGGTACGGACGAAAAATTAAGAATCAGGAATGAGGAATGAGAAATTGGCCGCTGCTAAATTCCTGATTCTCAACTCCCGGTTCTTAATTCCTAACTCCTAATTCCTAATTCCTAATTAAAAAGAGGGGTATTCATATGATTAACATGATCCAGAACGCAAAAGACCAGGCCGCCAGCCTGACCATGGCCGCTTATCAGGCCGCCGCGGCCGCCGGAAAGCTCCCCCAGGCGGAGGTCAAGACCGCTCCCGTAGAGATCCCCAAGGACACCCGGAACGGCGACTTCACCACCACCTTCGCTCTGTCCGCCTCCAAGGCCCTGCGGATGCCGCCCCGGAACATCGCCCAGATCCTGCTGGAGCATCTGGACCTGGAGGGCAGCTACTTCGCCTCCGCCGAGATCGCCGGCCCCGGCTTCCTGAACTTCCGTCTGAACCGCACCTGGTACCGGGACGTGCTGGCCGCCGTGGAGTCCGAGGGCCCGGACTACGGCACCGCCGGAAACCTGAAGGGCCAGAAGATCATGGTGGAGTTCGTCTCCGCCAACCCCACCGGCCCCATGCACATGGGCAATGCCCGTGGCGGCGTGCTGGGCGACACCCTGGCCTCCGTGCTTTCCGCCTGCGGTGCCGACGTCACCCGTGAGTTCTACGTCAACGACGCCGGTCACCAGATCGACAAGTTCGCCCAATCCCTGGAAGCCCGGTATCTCCAGATCATCAAGGGCGAGGAGAATGTCCCCTTCCCCGAGGACGGCTATCAGGGCGTGGACATCAAGGAGTTGGCCCAGGCCTACTATGACGCCAATGGGGACAAGCTGCTGAACGCCCCCGAGACGGAGCGGCGGGACACCCTGGCCCAGTACGGCCTCAGCGTAAACCTGCCCAAGATGAAGTCCGACCTCCAGCGCTACAAGATCAACTACGACGTGTGGTTCTTCGAGTCCTCCCTCCATGAGAGCGGCTTTGTGGCCGACACGGTGCAGCTGCTGACGGACCGGGGCTGGACCTATGAGAAGGACGGCGCCCTGTGGCTGAAGACCGCCGAGATCCTGGCGGAGAATCTGCGGAAGGCGGGCAAGTCCGAGAAGGAGATCGAGAAGCTGGATCTGAAGGACGACGTGCTGCGCCGGGGCAACGGCTTCTACACCTACTTTGCAGCCGACATCGCCTATCACCGGAACAAGTTCGGCGTCCGCGGCTTTGACCGGGTCATCAACATCTGGGGCGCCGACCACCACGGACATGTGGCCCGTCTGAAGGGCGCCGTGGACGCTCTGGGTCTGGACGGCACCAACCGTCTGGACGTGGTGCTGATGCAGCTGGTGAAGCTGCTGCGGGACGGCGAGGTCGTTCGGATGAGCAAGCGCACCGGAAAGGCCATCTCCCTGTCCGATCTGCTGGACGAGGTGCCCGTGGACGCCGCCCGGTGGTTCTTCAACGCCAAGCCCGACACTCAGATGGAATTCGACCTGGGCCTGGCGGTTCGGGAGGACTCCGAGAATCCCATCTACTACGTGGAATACGCCCATGCCCGTATCTGCTCCCTGCTGCGGGCCATGGAGGCGGAGCACATGACCGTCCCCGCTGTGGCGGACGTGGACATGGACCTGCTGCCCGGCGAGGCCGAGGAAGCCCTCATCAAGCAGATCGCCCAGTACTGCGAGGAGATCCGTCTGGCAGCCCGGGACTACGATCCCAGCCACATCAACCGTTGCCTCCAGGAGCTGGCGGCCTGCTTCCACCGGTTCTACACCGCCTGCCGCATCAAGGGCGAGGAGCCCCAGGTAGCTGCGGCCCGTCTGAAGCTGGCGGACTGCGCCCGGATCGTGCTGAAAAACGGTCTGAAGCTCATCGGCGTGGACGCGCCGGAGAAGATGTAACCGGAAAACAGGGGGGCGGCGGATGCCGCCCCCTTTGTTTTGCGCCCCGTCCCGGAGTGCAGGAGGAGTGCCGGGGAAGCCCGAAGGCTTGCGGCTCCGCCGCGGGGCAAAACCCCCATTCTCTTTTTCCTGGAGAGGAAAAAGAGAATGTGCCTTTTGATGGTGTAAGAGAAAAAGGCTCTGGCGGCGGCATTCCGGGCTTCGCCCGGAACGCTCGCGGCGCCTGTTACGGGGGTTTTAGCCCGGCGCTAATCGATGGCTTTTGCCCATTCAACCACATATGGCAATTGCGGAAGTTGGGGTCCCGCCCGGATGCTCTGCCGTTCTCTTTTTGCTGCCGCAGCCCGGTGGTTGCGGAAGACTGGCAATGAATGGTGCCCAGCTATCCCAAACTGCCAATGTGCGGCAGCAAAGGAGAAGCAGAGTGCATCCGAAAATAGCCCCAGTTATTGAAAAAACCATATGTGGTTGAGTGGTCCAAGCCACCGGCCATTACCAGACCAAAACCCCCATAACAGGCGGAGAAAGGCATTTCAAACTGCGTTTGAAATGCCGCCGCCCAGGCGACTTTTTCTTCCACCGGGCGCGACGCATTCTTTTTCTCAAGAAGAAAAAGAATGGGGGGCGCAAAGCCGCCGGGCTTCCCCGGCACTCCCCCGCGCCCCGTCCCGGGGCGCAAACCCGCCCCCCGCGCAGGGGGCCCAAAAGAAGGGATCTCTCATGGAATCAGAACCCACCCGATCCCCCTGCCGCCTAGGGGCGCTGAAGGCGGCTTTTCCCGTCACCATCCCGGTGCTGACGGGCTATCTCTGTCTCGGTCTGGCCTATGGGCTGCTGATGCAGGCCCACGGCTACGGCCCCCTGTGGTCCACGCTCATGAGCGCCATCGGCTTCGGCGGCAGTATGCAGTACGTGGCCATCAATCTGCTGGTGTCCGCCTTTGACCCCCTGCAGGCCTTCCTGCTGGCCATTATGGTCAACGCACGGCACATTTTCTACGGACTCTCGCTTCTGGGCAAATACAAGGGCCTTGGCGCTGCCCGGCTTCCCCTGATCTACACCCTCAGCGACGAGACCTTCTCTCTGGTGTCCACGGTGGCCCCGCCGGAGGGCGTGGACCGGCGATCCTTCTATCTGGCCGTCTCCCTGCTGGACTACTCCTATTGGGTCATCGCCACCGCCCTGGGCGGCCTGCTGGGGAGCCTGCTGACCTTCAACACCACCGGCATGGACTTCGCCCTGACGGCCCTGTTCGTGGTGCTGTTTCTGGAACACTGGAAAAAGCCGGAGAACCGTCCGGCGGGTCTCATCGGCATCGGCTGCACGGTGCTGGCGCTGGTCCTGTTCCACGACGATCTGATGATTCCCGCCATGGTGTTCATCCTGGCGGCGCTGCTGGGAGGGAGGAAAAAACTGTGTACCTGACGCCTGTCCAAACATTGGCCATCATCCTGGCCGTGGCCGCCGGCACCCAGATCACCCGCTGGCTGCCCTTCTGGCTGTTTCCCGAGAACAAGCAGCCTCCGGCGGTAGTGATCTATCTGGGGCGGGTGCTGCCGCCCGCCATGATGGGCCTGCTGGTGGTCTACTGTCTGAAGGACGCCGCCTGGCTGACCGCGCCCCACGGCGCGCCGGAGCTGCTGGCCATCGCCGTGGTGGTGCTGCTCCACCGCTGGCGGGGCAATGTGCTACTGAGCATCGCCGGGGGCACGGCGGTGTACATGCTGCTGGTGCAGACCGTGTTCGCCGCCGGTCTGTGAGCTTTCGCCGGTCTTTGCAGAAACACGCTCCCACGGCACAGGCCGCGGGAGCGCGCTTTTTTGTCTCTTTTCACAGCTCCGGCGTGGGCATGGCCCTCAGAGCCGCCGCCTGGGCCTGCAGCTCCTGAAAGCTGGTGACATTGCCGTCGGACCGCCGCAGTCTGCTCTGGACCTCCGGCGGCAGGGTCTGGAAATACTCGTAGGCCGACAGATCCTGGTCCAGCAGATCCGTCAGGCAGAGATAGGCCCCGGTCTCGCTTTTCATGCTTCATCACCCCGGTCTTATCTTGTCCCGGCGGGACGGCTTCCATGCGCGGAATTTCACGAAATCCGCCACATTCCTGTCCGTCCGTTTTCTGTATAAAAGGCCCCGCGCCCTTTTGGGCGCGGGGCCATATCCCGTCGGGAATCGTGCCTGACTCAGCAACAGCCGTTGTTGTTGCAGCCGCAGTCGTTGTTGCAGCCGCAGTTGTTGCCGCAGCCGCCCCAGTTGTTGTTGCCGCAGCAGCAGAACAGCAGGATGATAATGATGATCCAGCAGCAATTACCGCCAAAGATGCCGTTATTATTCCACATATCCGGACCTCCCATGAAATGTAGGCCGATCGGCACCGGCCTCAGTCCATCATATGTGCGGTCCGGAAAAGTGTGTCACCCCAGTGTACGGTCTCCCGGCACCAGACGCCGGGCGGCCGCGGCCTCCTCCGCGGTGTAGACGCCCTTGGACATCAGGAGGTCTCCCAGTGTTTTGCTCGTACCAGCGGCAGTGGTGTCCAGCGCGTAATAGGAGATGTACACCAGCTGTGCCCGCAGGAAAGGCGTGCCCGCCAGGGCGGACGCCTCCCGGCCGGTGAGCAGTCCGCAGCTTTGCGCCCGGGCCAGCGTGTCGGACAGGTCCGTGTTGGCGGCAGAGCTGTAGCCCAGCGCCCGGAGAACGAACTCCGTGTACTGGTTGACGCTGACCGCCTGGCCGGGACGCCACTGGGTGGCCGTGAAGCCGTTGGTGTAGCCTTTTTCATAGGCGTAGCCCACGTATTTGGCGGCCTCGGAGCCCTTCGCCAGATCCGTGAAGGGGATGGTGCCGCTCCAGGACAGGGCCGCGTCCTCCTCCCCCAGCACCCGGATGAACATGATGAGGGCCTGGAGACGGGTGGGGGCCTTCTCCAGATCAAAGCCCTGGCCGTAGCCGGTGAAGCTGCCTCGGAACAGGTGCATGGTCTTCAGTGCGGAGGCCATGGCGTTGTAATCCACGGCGTCCGACAGCGTCAGCGTGTAATAGCCCGCATAGTCCACCACAGCGGTGGCCGAGGTGACGGTGAACAGGGCGCTGGTGTCCTCCGCCACCAGATAGCGGTGGTTGGCCGTCAGCACCGTGCCGCTGGGCACCACAGCGCCGGCGGTGGCGTCCACCACAGCGCCGGAGGAATAGACCACCGTCACGTCGCCGGCCAATGACATGGCGCTGAGGCCGGTGTAGCCCACGAGGATGTCGTTCTCCTTCAGGCGCTGTTCCGTCCAGGTATCGGCGTACTCCGCCACCAGAACACCGGCGCCGCCGGAGTCCCGCTCCTTCGCGGCGTCCAGCAATGTCTGGTCCGCGTCGTCCAGCCGGTCCTCCACCGCCGCGTCCACAGCGGAGGCGTATGTACCGTTCAGATAGCTGAGGGAGACCAGGGAATCCTGGGCGTCGTTTCCCGCCGCCGCGGCCCAGATCAGCAGTCCGGAGACCGCCAGAAGCCCCAGCAGGGCGATCCGTGTTTTCTTTTTCATATCACTGATTGGAGATCCGGTAGCTGAGGGTCAGCAGGCTGTCCGCGAAGTGGATGTTCTCGAACTTGACCTCTGGCCGGTTGCTGACCAGCTCGATGTTGGTGAAATTCCAGAAGCCCTGAATGCCCAGGCCGATGAGCCAGTCAGCGGTCTCCTGGGCCACGGACTGGGGGATGGTCAGCGCCACCACGTCCACATGATGGTCCTTCAGGAAGTCCTCCAGGGTGTCGATGTGGTAAATGGGGACGCCCCGGATCTCCGTTCCCACCACAGCGGGAGAGACGTCGAAGGCGGCGTCCACGGTGAAGCCGGTCTGGGAGAACACGAAGTTCTGCAGCAGCGCGTGTCCCAGATTGCCTACACCGATCATGATCAGATGGTGGTCGTTGTCCACGCCCAGAATATGTCCGATCTCCGCCCGCAGCTCCTCCACATTATAGCCATAGCCCTGCTGTCCGAACTCCCCGAAGCAGCTGAAATCCTGACGGATCTGCGAGGCTGTGATATTCATCTCCTGCCCCAGCGAGTGGGAGGAGATGCGGATCACGCCGCGGTTACAGAGGTCCGTCAGCTGCCGGTAATATCGGGGCAGCCGCCGGATAACGGCATCTGAGATGTTTTCCTTCTTCAAAACGGATCACTCCTTCAAAACGGCAGGCTGCGTTTAGCTTGTCTTTATAATTGATATCAGTGTACCGTAAAACGGCAAAGTTGTCAATTTTTTTAACAATCTTTCAAAATATTTTTTGAAAAAATTTCAGTTTGGGCTTTACAGTCCGGAAATCTTTTGCTATAATATCATCTGCACTTGCAGATAGAATTGTATATGCGCCCGTAGCTCAGTTGGATAGAGCGTTAGACTCCGACTCTAAAGGCCGCTGGTTCGAATCCAGTCGGGCGTACCAGCTCAGAAAAAGCCCTGAGGCGATGAAAAAACCTCAGGGCTTTTTTATGCGCCGGACGGGCTTTTTCTTCGCTTTCGGCAGAAAGCCGCGCACAGGATGGTCGTTTTATCGTATTGCCCTCGCAAATTCTGTTTCCCATCAAAAAGCCCCGGTGGAATTCCGCCGGGTGGTCGTAAAACAGTAAAATCAAAAAATGGTGAAAACCTTGAGTTTTCAAGGGGTGCGGCGTGACTTCGGTCACGCCGTTTCCTCTTTCATCAGCTCATTCAGCGGGATGAAGCCCAGCCCATCGTACTGGATGTGAATGTGCTGCACACGCTTCCCGCTGGATTTGTCCGGTGCGTCCACATAGATGGCGGACACCAGTTCCCGCAGAGCGTAGCCGTCCAGCTCGTCGATTCCCACATACTTGTGCGCCGTCTGAATGAACTTCTCAACGTTTTCGTTCTGTCGTTCCTGTACTTCAATTTCCTGCCGCAAGGTGACGCACTCGTTCTCCAACTGCTTCTGCTCCGTTTCATAGGTCAGGCTCAGCATATCGAAGCGGTCATCACTCAGCCGCCCGCTGGCGTTGTCCTCGTAAATCCTGATGAACAGCCGTTTCAGTTCAGCGATGCGGTTTTCGTTCCGCTCCAGCCGTTTCCTGCGGATGCGGATCTGCTCACTGCTTTCCAGCCGGAGTTGTTCCTCCATCACTGCACGGAAATGTGCCTCATGCCGCAGAATGTAGCCCGTCACAGCCTGGATGTGTTTCAGGACTATGTGGCTGAGTACGGTTTCCCGGATGTAATGAGTACCGCACTTGTCCTTGTGCTTCCAATGGAGAGAACAGTCAAAGAACGCGCCCTCCGGTCGGTAATTGTTGGTCGCCCCGTAATACAGCTTCTCACCGCAGTCGGCACAGTACACCAGCCCGGAAAAGATGCTGCTTCGGCCTGCACGGGTCTTGCGATGCCGCTGCTGGCGCACCTGCTGTACCTTCTCAAACACGGCTTCCTCGATGATGGCCTCATGTGTATTGGGGAAGATGGCTTGCTTCTCAAGGGGATTGTCCCGCTGCTTCTTGTCCCAGATGGAGTTGGTATAGGTCTTGAAGTTCACCGTACAGCCCGTGTACTCCCGCCGTTCCAGAATCGCCACAACGGTACTGCTGTGCCAGTCGCAGGGGTCCTCCGGTTTCTTGTTTGGGGTCTTGATTCCCTGCAAGGCCCTGTATGCGCTGGGCGTTAGCACCTTGTCCGCTTTCAGTTGGTTGGCGATCTGCATGGGACCACGGCCCTCCATACACAGGTCGAAGATGCGTTTCACCACATCAGCGGCTACCGGGTCAACCACCCAGCGGCGGGGATTCTCCGGGTCCTTCACATAGCCATAGGGCACATTGGTGGTAAGAGGTACACCACGCTCACCCTTGGCTTTCTGGACAGCCCTGATCTTGCGGCTGGTGTCCCGGGCATAGAACTCGTTGAACCAGTTCTTGATGCCCGCAAAATCGTTGTCCACCCGATTGGGGTCAATGGTGTCGTAGTTGTCATTGATGGCGATGAAGCGAACACCATTCTGCGGAAAGGTGAAGTTGGTATAAAGCCCCGT
>JALFSO010000020.1 GCA_022778785.1 Dysosmobacter sp.
GTGCCGATACATCTTCATCACCTGCAAACTTTTTCTTTCAAACTTCTGAATCCCTTTGCAGATATTTTACCGCATTACCCCTGTTTTTCCTAGTATTTTCAATGGTTTCCGAGCTTTTTCCCACTGTTCAGTAAGCCCTAACTTACAGATAATCACACGTAAGGAGAATACATAATGTCTACATACAAAGTAATCGGAGTCGGGGAGCACGGAAAATTTTTTGATGACGATGCCTACCGCTCCGCAGCGAACTACATTTTTGATCCGGAAAAAGCGGCCTATGTTGGGGGCTGCAATGTTGCATCCGCGGAGACAGCGGCACAGGAGATGGAGCAGACCACTGTGGATTTTGGAAAGACCAAGGGTAAAAAGGTGAGACACTCTGTGCTCAGCTTCGACAAAAAGGAAAACGTCGCGCCTGAACAGGCGGATCGGTACGCGCAGGAGATCATCCGGCACTATGCACCGGAGTACCAGATGATCTATGCCGTCCATGAGAACACGGACGACACCCATATTCATTTTGTGATGAATCAGATCTCCTGTGTTGACGGACACCGCTATCAGGGGAGGAAAAAGGACTACTATGATTTTATGAAACATATCAAGCAGGTCACGCATTTTCCGGTCATCCCTGTGAAGTAAGCAGAGAGGGCTGTCTGATACAGCCCTCTCTTCGCATACCTGGGACAGCGTGATTAAAAATAACGCTCTGTCATGGGAAATCATGGATCATGACCTTTCTCATGCTGATCTGATCGAAATTGTAAAAACGGCGTTCCCGTACCAACTTATTTCTGACGATTGATACTATTCTCCCATTAAAATAGGGCAACACCGCTCAAATGACCTTTTGAGTAGAAAAAGTATCCCGACCATGAATCATGATTGGGATACCCCTCTAAAATGTCTACATGTGCGCACTGACTCAAGCCGCCAGACATGGTCTGTCAGCCAGAATCAGATTCGCAAGTGCGAACAGGATATTCAGTTTTGCGGTCTGTTTTTGCAAACCTCGGTATCGTGTTTTTCGGAAATGCAGCTGTTGCTTTACAACAGCAAAGACATGTTCCACTTTAGCTCGGACGGAAGATTTTTCGCGCTCTCTGCGCTTGATCTGTGCTCTGGATCGATTGGAGTTGTGCTTGCTCTGGGATGGACGACGATTGATTTTGTAATGAATACGCTTGCCATATTTGTTTCTGGTTACCGCTTCCGTGCGCTTTTCGGCCCCGAGATAGCCGCTGTCTCCGTAGACAAGCTGCTCCTCTCCGGTAAGAAGTTCTGCCACCATACAGACGTCGTGTTTGTTGGCGGATGTAACTTCCAATGAGTGCACAATGCCAGTTTCGTGGTCAACTCCCACATGGGCCTTGTACCCGAAGTGCCACGTGTTGCCCTTTTTTGCGGAATGCGCCTCCGGGTCGCGCTTCTTATCCTTGTTTTTGGTGGAAGATGGAGCTTCGATGAAGGTTGAGTCCACAATCGTACCCTTCTTGAGAATCAGGCCACGCTTTGTAAGAAGCTCGACAACCTGCGTGAAGAGTTTTTCCTGAAGTCCGTTCTTTATCAGCAGATTGCGGAATCGACCCAGCGTGTCTCCGTCTGGTACCTGATTGCTGGACTCAACGCCGCAGAAGTCCGAAAAGGCGCGGCTGTCGATCACTTCGGCAACTGTCGCCATATCAGAAAGATTGTACAGATTCTGAATCATGTAGATTCGAAGCATTCGTTCCAGATCGTAGGGCTTGTTGCCGCGTTCTCCTTTGTAATAACACGGACGTATAAGTTCCATCCACTCTCCCCACGGAATGATGCGGTCGATCTGCGCGAGAAATTCTTTTTTCTTCGTCCGCACCTGTGCAAGCTCATCGCTCAGTGCGGACAGACTCATTTGCTTATCCATAAAAATAGTATATCACATTTTGACTATTTTTGCATTATGCGGTATTGCCATAGATATTTTAATGGGAGCCGCCGCGCTTCGCTCGTCGGCACGTCTCATAAGAATCCAACGCGCCGTTGGCGCTATAAAAATAAGACAAATGTCTTATTTTTAATGGATTCTAGTATGAAAACCATCGTGCCGGAACGCTGCGGCTGACGGTCCGCGGGGGGCTTGCACGGGAAGGCTTCACTCCGCATCTGTGACCGGTCCGGTCTCATCGTCTGTTTCTACCACCGTTCCGGGCACAGTATACATGTCCTCGCTGACCTCGGTCTTGATGATGCCGTCCTGCGCCATGCCGCGGAGGAAGTCGGACTTCAGAGGCGCGTATTTCAGTACCTTTTTGAGAACAGTCTTCTTAGCCATCTCCTCAAAGTTGGTCTGCCAGGGACCGGAACTAAAGGACTTGCTGTATTGCCGGGCGAATGTGCGAATGGCATCCATGCTCATCACATCGAATCCAAAGCCCCCATCCTTGGTACGGAACATGGCGTAAACGAAGGTCGGTTCGCCGCGGTCTGCGGCGGCGGGGGTATGCTTTAAAACAGGTTCCAGACCAAAGGAGTAGGTAAAATCATCGTGTTCATAGACCACCTGCGCCTGGATGATGCTGACCTCTCCGCTGCGATAGGCGAGGTCGATCAGTCCCTTGTAACCAAGTTGGAACTGACACTCATTGCACCGGCTTTTGCTGTTGTAATAGGGAATGAGATATGCCTGCCCGAGAGGAGTGTTCGGCTCCATACCCAGCTGTGCCGCCGTCATCATGGCGGCGAGAAAAGACTGGGGCGTGGTCTGCGCCAGCTTGGGATTTGCGGAGAGGGCAGAGAGGACGATCCGGGTAAACCGCTCCGGGGTCATGACAGCGGGGAGCGCCTTCCTGATCTCACCCTGCATCTGCCGGATGTAGGACTGCATGGACGCCTTCGCGTCCACGGGCTTCGCCGCGGTCTGCGCGGCGGCCTTCTGAATCATATCGTTACTCATTTATACAGCCTCCAATGGCCTCTCCGTCACCTTGAACGGACGGAAAGACGTATTTTTATAGTAGGGCGTCAGATCGATATCGGGATGGTCCATGGCAAATTCTTTTATCTGAAAGGTCTGCCGGGCCTGCGATCTCCAGCTGACGTGAAATGGACCGCAGCAGCCGTTCTCTGCCTCGCCCAGATCAGCCTTGATGGTGTTCTCGATCTCGCCCATACGGAGACTCAGCGCCTTTTGCTCCTCTTTCAGGCACAGATATTCCTGAAGAATCTTGTCCCGGCCAAACAGCGCCGCGGTGGCAGGTCGGCTGGATGGATAGATTTCCTGCAAAGCTGCTGCGGTGGCTTCGGAACCATTAGGGGAGGGGGGACTATCCTGCTCCACGTGCTTCCAGAACGCGGATTCTGCTTCCATCAGAGCATCGATCTCCGCCTGGTCACGTTCCAGAACAAAGGTAAAGAATCCCCGCCCAAAGGCCAGAACCGCCAGATACCACCGGTCCGCTCCGGTCACAGCCAGATAGTGGACGCACTGGGCGTAATATTGCGCCGGGAACTCCACATCGTTGAACTGCTTCAGGTCCAGGGAAGAAGTGGTCTTGCACTCCAGACCGGCGTTTTCACCCCGCACCATACGGTCGACGTCGGCATGGGCAAATGGGTAGTTGGGGTTATACAGCATAGCGGAGAGACGGTATACCCGCTTGCCCTGCGCTTCCATCCAGCGCCGGGCCACATAATCCTCCAGATCGCGTCCCTGACGCATGGCCTCCGTGTCCGCCTTTTCCGCTGTCCGTCCGGTCTTGTCCGCCCATACGGAAAAGGGGCTTGCCCATCTGGACAAGCCCACGATCCCAGCGGCGTCAGACCCGCCGATGGTCTGTTTTCGCCGCTCCAGCCATTCTTCACGGCTCATATGTCTGGTGGATACACGTTTCAGTCCTCTTGTCATTTCCTTACCTCATGCAGAGAGCAGCCATTTTGTCCATCAGGACATGGCCGCTCATCACTTTGCTCCAGATGTTTTCCGCGTAGTTTTTCGTATTCCGGTGGGGCATGCTGTGGGTCACAAGATCGCTCATGGCATTGACAGCACCCCAGGCCGTTCCGCGGAACTTCATGATATCCGGGGCGAAATAGCAGACCATAAACGCATCTTTGTATTTGTCGATGGTGGCCTTCTCCCGCTCAGTGGTCTTTTCCGTAACAGGGAACAGCTCACCGAGAATATCCATGAGCTCACCATCCCGCAGCGGTTTACTGGCCGCCATATCCGCGTATTCTGCCAGACCGTCCATGTAGGCTTCCGCCCGGAACAGACAGTCCCGGGCTTCGTTCAGCCGCTCGTGAACACTCTCGGTGTGACGCATGGACCAGGTACGCTTGGCGGTGGCCAACGCCACATTCAGGGTGTTGCTGCAGACGACCCGGATGGGCGTCATGCAGACCCGGACGCCGCTGCTGCCGTCATGGGCGTTGGTGAAGCAGAGGTAGGGTTCCACTTCATCCCCGGCGATCTTCCGCTCCGGCATCCTGGCCAGCAGCCAGACCTGCTTCCCACCCCGCAGGGAACCGGCGGTCTCATAGTGAACATCGCCGCCGATCAGATCATCGGTGAACCTGAACGCGTCGGAATTCTGAACGATCTGATAGCGGTCACCTACCACGCCGAGAACACTGCCGTCGCTGTCCCGCACATTTGCTTTGAAGCCTTTGATCACACTGCCGCCGGCATTATAAATGCTTTCCTGACGGACGGTCCAATCCAGTTCCGCAAGCCGAAGGGCATCCTGGCTGTTGGGCGCTTCGGACACCTCCGTCCCCAGACCGTGCCAGGGCCGTTCTCTTACATACATCATCGTTTCCACATTTGCTGCCATTTTAAGTCCTTCTTTCCTGAAAAATTTACCGGGAATGCCCGTGACACGCCAGATCGCCGGAGCGTCTCCGGTGTCATAATGATAATATATCATTCAGATTTCGTACTCTTCCGGGGGCCGCCTGTCTATGCCGGTTCGCTTCTCAATGGATGGCTGGCGGCGCACGGCAGGCATCCAAAACGCGATGCCTACCGTATTTTTTATGATATCGTGGGAATTTGATGAAAAAAGTGCTGTGAAGATATCACAATTCAGCAAATTGCTGAATGATTTTGAAAAAGGTTTATGATATAGTCTAAAAGGTTGAGATTCAGATAAGGTATTATCTTTAAAGCAAAACTGATACCATGAGTAGACCGGAGAGCGCATGGCTTCCTGGCTGAGACTGATATCACATGATGGAAGTAACAAAGGCGCTTGCAGACTCGGTTGATCCCGTTTGCAGGCGCTGTTTTAATGATTTATGCCGAAAGAGAAAGGGAGTATCACATGGAAACGAGAGTCGACGCAAAGACCGAGCGGGTCCGCATCTGGGAAGAGCTGCTGAAGGTGGCCAAGCCGGACTCCAAGTTCAGCTGGCAGTTCTCTGAGTTCATCTGCGACTACGAGGGCAGCGAGAAGGGCACCGCCCTGCTGACCGCCACGGACATGTACAAAAACGCCAAGGTCATTTTCATCACCCCGGACAACAACCTGGAGACTCTGCGGGAGCAGGCCTTCCGGGATAAGAAGACTGTGGTCATGACCAACTACGGCATCACCCGGGGCTTCTTCCTGATCGCCCCCGGCCAGATCCCCGAGGGCAAGGAGGAGGTAGCCTCCCTGCTGGACGGCGTCTCCCGCTACTGGAAGCATCAGACCCTGGCCCAGCTGAAGGAGTCTGTGGGCCACATCGACATGATGGTCACCGGCGCTTCCGCCATCACTCCCAGCGGCATCCGCTTCGGCAAGGGCCACGGCTACTTCGATCTGGAGTGGGCCATGCTCTCCAGCAAGGGCATCGCGGACAACAGCACCGTCATCATCGGCGCCGGTCACGACTGCCAGGTGGCGGACGTGCCCGTCACCGTGGAGGAGTATGACACCGCCATCGACTATATCGTCACTCCCACCCGCATCATCGAGACCCGCCACGAGTTCCCCCGTCCCAGCAAGGGCATCATCTGGAGCCGTCTGGCCCCGGGCATGCGGGAGCAGATCCCCCCGGTCCAGGAGCTGTGGTGCGAAGTCCACTGCAAATGAGTGACCAGACCCAACAGCCCCTGCTGGAACTGCGGGGGATCACCAAGCTGTTCGGCGGCGTGGCCGCCAACGACGCCATCGACCTGAGGCTACACCGGGGGGAGGTGCTGGCCCTTCTGGGGGAGAACGGCGCCGGTAAGAGCACCCTCATGAATATCATCTACGGCATCTACCGCCCCGACGCGGGACACATCCTGGTGAAGGGTGAGGAGAAGAGGATCACCTCTCCCAAGGAGGCCATGGCCCTGGGCATCGGCATGGTGCACCAGCACTTCATGCTCATCGGCCGATTCAACGCCGTGGAGAACGTGAGCCTCATCAGCGCGGGCGGTTCGCTGTCCCTGCTGAACCAGAAGAAGGTCCGCGCCTCCCTGGAGGAGCTGAAGGCCCGCTACGGCATCGAGGTGGATCTGGACTGCCCGGTGGAACAGTTGAGCATCAGCATGCAGCAGAAGATCGAGATTCTGAAGCTGCTCTACACCGGCGCGGACATCCTGATCCTGGACGAGCCCACGGCGGTGTTGCTGCCCCAGGAGTGCGGCTCCCTGTTCGAGATCATCCGCCACATGACGGAGCAGGGCAAGGGCGTCATCTTCATCAGCCACAAGCTGGACGAAGTGCTGGAAATCAGCGACCGGGTGGACGTGCTGTCCCACGGCAGAGTCACCGGCCATGTGGAGACCGCGGCGGCGGACAAGGACCTGATCGTGCGGATGATGTCCGGCGACAACGTGCCGGACATGAGCGGCTACGTGAAAAAGCCTCCCGCCCGGGAGATCTCCCTTTCCTGCAGCGGGCTGGAGGCCTGCGACGACCGGAAGGTCAAGACCCTCAACGGCGTGGAGCTGACGGTCCACCGGGGCGAGATCGTGGGCGTGGCCGGCGTGGAGGGCAACGGACAGAACGAGCTGGCCGAGGTGCTGGCGGGCGTCCGCCGGGCCTCCGCGGGCCGCATCCAGGTGGAGGGGAAGGAGCTGGACCTCTCCGACCCCGCCGGATTTATCGGCAGCGGCGTGGGCTACATCCCCTCTGACCGCAACAAGGTGGGCACCGTGCCGGACTTCCCGCTGTATGAGAACTGGCTACTGCGGAACCGGAAGTACCCCCGGAAGCACGGCCTCACCGACCTGCGGGCCGTGCAGGATCAGGCCACCCAGGCCATGGCGGACTTCGACGTCCGCACCACCGGCTGCATGGAGCGCAGCGCCAACCTGTCCGGCGGCAACCTGCAGAAATTCATCCTGGCCCGGGAGCTGAAGAACGAACCCAAGGTTTTGATCTGTTCCTATCCCACCCGGGGCCTGGACGTGAAGGCCTCCTGGTTCATCCGCAGCCAGATCACCCAGGCCAAGGAGCGGGGCACCGGCGTGGTGCTGTTCTCCGGCGACCTGGACGAACTGTTTGCCATCTCCGACCGCATCGTGGTGCTCTACCGGGGCAAGGTGGTGGGTGAGCTGCGGCCGGAGGAGAGCACCACCCAGGAGGTCATTCTGATGATGATGGGAGGAAAGGCATGAGTACATTGTCTGGAATCGGCGCGTCCTTCCGGGACAGCGTCGCCCATTATCGAAACGCCAGCGGCCTGCGGAAGGTCGCCATCCTGCTGCTGAGCGTGGTGGCCGCTATGCTGGTGGGATCCCTGCTGATCCTGGCGGTGGGCGCGGACCCCTTGCAGGCCTATTACTACATGCTGGTCCGCCCCCTGACCTCCATCACCTCCATCGGCGAGGTGGCCATGTACTTCACCCCGCTGCTGCTGGTGGGCCTGGGCGTGTCCTTCACCTTCCACGCCAAGCTCAGCAACTTGGGCGGCGAGGGCCAGATGCTCTTCGGCGCCCTGGGCATGACCCTGGTGGGCGTGCCGCCGGTGGGCGAGCTGCTGGGCGTCTGGTCGCTGCCGGTGGGCATCCTGCTGGGCATTCTGATGGGCGCCCTCTGGGCAGCGGCGGCCGGCTTTTTCCGGGTGCGCTTCAACGCCAGCGAGATCGTGGTCACATTGATGCTCAACTACATCGCGGAGCAGTTCATTAGCTACGTAGTGTTCTATCCCCTCCGCAGCGGCGCGGAGCCCCAGTCCGCCAAGATCGCCTGCGCCCTGCCCAAGCTCTGGCAGGGGTCCCGCATCAACTGCGGCGTCCTTATCGCCCTGGCGCTGGTGGTGGTCTACGGCGTGATTATCCGCCGGACCCGGTTCGGCTATCACCTCCGGGCGCTGGGCGGCAGCGAGCGGGCCGCGGAGTACAGCGGCGTGAAAAGGCAACGCTACTATTTCCTGGCCATGGTTATCAGCGGCGCCTTCTGCGGCCTGGCCGGCGCCATCCAGATCAGCGGCAACACCATGCGCCTCATGGAGGGCGTGGCCGGTGACTTCGGCTTCAGCGGCATCGTGGTGGCCATGCTGGGCAGCCTGAACCCCGTGGGCGTCGTCATCGCGGCGCTGTTCATGGCCCTGCTGTCCGCCGGTTCCGTGACCATGCAGGTCAAGACCGGCATTCCCACCTCGTTCACCAGCGTACTGGAGGCCCTGATCGTGCTGTTCATCCTGCTGGGCATGGCCGTCAGCGCCGCCCAGAGCAAGCGAAAGAAGGTGAGCAAGGCCTGATGAACGGAACAAGTCTTTTCTCCTCCGCCTTTCTGGTGGCCCTGTTCTCCTCCGGCGTCCGCCAGAGCGTCCCCCTGATCTACGGCTCCGTGGGTGACACGGTGGGCGAGCGGGCAGGCGTCATGGGGATCTCCCTGGAGGGCGAGATGCTCTTCGGCGCCTTCTTCTCCTATCTCTTTGCCCTGCGGACCGGCAGTCTCTGGACCGGCGTCCTGATGGGCGCCCTGGCGGGGATGCTCAGCAGCCTCATCGTGGCGGTCTGGTCGGTGCTCTTCCGACAGGACCAGTCCATCATCGGCATCATGTTCAACATCCTGGCCATGGGCTTCACCAATTTCCTCAACCGTGTCATCTTCGGCACGTCCAACGCCAATATCAGCATCACGACCTTCCAGCCCATCGCCATACCCGGGCTGTCCAGAATCCCCTTTGTGGGCGACATCTTTTTCAACCAGGATATCCTGACGTATCTCGCCGTGGCGCTGGCGGCGGTGGTGTTCTTTGTCCTCCGCCGGACGAAGCTGGGCCTTCAGCTGACCGCCGTGGGTGAGAATCCCCGGGCGGCCCAGGCCTCCGGCATCCAGGTCTACCGCTTCCGCATCCTGGCGTACATGTTCTGCGGCTTCGCGGCTGGTCTGGCCGGCGCTTCCCTGACACTGGGATCCGTGGGCACCTTCACGGAGTCCATCTCCGCCGGCCGGGGCTTCATCTGCCTGGCCATCGTCATCCTGTCCCGGTGGAACCCCCTGGTGGCCGTGGCGGCCAGCTTCGGCTTCGGCTCCATCCAGGCGCTGCAGATCCGTCTGCAGGTCCAGGGCTCCGCGCTGCCCTACCAGGTGTTCGTGGCGCTGCCCTATCTCATCACCGTGCTGGTGCTGGCACTGGCCGGACACAACATCCGCGCTCCCCGGGAACTGGGCGTTCCCTTTGAGAAGGAGAGCCGGTAAACCCGTATCTTCCCCGCGGACGCGGGAAGTGAATATTTCAGGAGGTATTGAAACAACATGAAACGTATTTTTGCTCTTGCACTGACCCTGGTCCTGGCCCTGAGCCTGACCGCCTGCGGCGGCACCAAGACCGAGACCCCCAGCGCCAGCACCGGCTCTGCCGCGGCCTCCAGCACCGCTGAGCCCGCCAATGACCGCTCCACCGTCTCCAAGATTGCCGTGCTGCTGCCCGGCTCCATCACCGACGAGTCCTGGAACCAGACCGCTTACGAGGGTCTGATGCAGATCCAGGAGATGGGCTACGAGACCGCCTACACCGAGAACGTGGGCTCCAACGACATGGAGGCCGTGTTCAGAAGCTACTGCGAGGAGGGCTATGATTTCGTCATCGGCCACGGCGCCCAGTACGGCGACGCCTGCTGCCGCGTGGCGGAGGACTATCCCAATGTGAACTTCTTTATCACCGGCAACGCCCCCGAGGACGTGCCCGCTGAGG
Source organism: Dysosmobacter sp. (assembly GCA_022778785.1). Taxonomy (GTDB): domain Bacteria; phylum Bacillota; class Clostridia; order Oscillospirales; family Oscillospiraceae; genus Oscillibacter. The sequence goes on from JALFSO010000020.1 coordinate 10,102, forward strand.
AGCTGCCCGCCAACATCATGTTCGGCGACTACCGCGAGTGCGAGGGTGCCTATGTCTGCGGCGTTGTGGCTGCCCTGATGACCGAGAGCGGCAAGGTCGGCTACGTGGGCGGCGGCAACAACACCACCCAGCAGTCCGATAAGAACGCCTTCATCGAGGGCGTGGCCAGCGTGGACCCCAGCGTGGAGGTCAAGACCGTCATCACCGGCACCTTTGACGACTCCGCCCTGGGCAAGGAGACTGCCATCGCCATGATGGAGGACGGCGTGGATGTCATCCTCCAGACCTGCGACCACACCGGCCTGGGCGTGCTGGAGGCCTGCAGCGAGAAAGGCGTTTACTGCCTGGGCTACACCACCGACCAGTCCAATCTGGTCTCTGACGGCCTGTGCCTGACCTCCATGCTCATCGACATCCCCTACATGATTTCCTCCCAGATCGACCTCATCAAGGCCGGCGGCTACGGCGGCCAGTCCTTCCCGGGCCTGCATGACGGCGTGGTGAGCATGGCCTCCTTCAGCGACAAGGTGCCCGCTGAAGTGGTGGAGCAGGTCAATGCCGTGGTGGATCAGATCAAGTCCGGCGACCTGGTCATCACCCCCAACTACAGCGAGAACTGAAGAATCCCCAAAATAAATAGCCACAGAGCCATTGGTTGAAGTGGTAAAAAGATCGCAGGCACGGAAGTGCCTGCGATCTTCAGCTTGTCGAAAAACCCTGCCTGAAGGAAAAGAGTCCTTTTTTGCAGGGGGAGTACGAGGGGGCGGGAGCCCCCTCGTATTGGATCGAATGCCTGCAAAAAGCCTGTGCCAGCAGGCGTTTGCGCCGCGCAGCGGCAGC
>JALFSO010000021.1 GCA_022778785.1 Dysosmobacter sp.
GTCGTCGGGGCAAACTGCGCTATATTCGGGACGCCCTGCGGGAGAGGGCATCCCTCATACCGCTCCGTTGCCCCTCCTCTTCCCCACAAAACCCGCTTCGCTGGGCTTTTGTGGGGTGCCCCTTTCCGAGGAAAAAGAGAAAGCGCCTTTTGATGGTGTAAGAGAAAAAGGCTCGGGCGGCGGCATTCCGGACTTCGTCCGGAACGCTCGCGGCGCCTGTTACGGGGGTTTGGCCCGGTGGTGGCCGGTGGTTTGGACCACTCAACCGCATATGAGCATGAAAAAGCTGGGGGCATTTCCGGATGCTCTCTGCTTCTCTTTTTGCTGCCGCACCTTGGCTGTTGGGGATAGCTGGGCACCTTCCCACTGAAAGCCAGGTGGTTGCGGGGGATGCCCCCCTTTCGCAAAAGGGGGGCGGGCACGGCCTTTTGGACGTGGCTGGGGGGTTCCCTGCTCCCGTCTCCCAGGGAGGGTGTTTCCAAAGAGGGGGGACACGCGGGTCCCCCCTCTTTGTGTCGTCGCGGAGGGGTCCAGGGGAACCCCATCGAAAGGGTTCCCCTGGCGCCTCTCTTCCACCGGGCGCGACGCATTCTCTCCCCGGGGGAGAGAATGGGGGGCGCATCCTGCCGGGAACCGGCACCCCCCGTGCTCACGGAAAAAGGGAAATCCCCCGCGAGGAACCTCGCAAAAAGCCGCCGGGCTTCCCCGGCACTTCCCCGCGCCCCGGGACGGGGCGCATATCCCGCACCCCCGCGAGGGGGGAACCCTCAACGCCCCCCGCGAGGGGCCAGCAATATGTACCCCGATGATACCATCTTACCCCAGCGGAGTAAAGCCCACGCTCTCAAATACGGCCGCGGCGCCGGCGTCGGTGTCCAGATAATCCAGGAACGCCTGGGCCGCGTCGGGGGCCTGACTGCCGGACAGCACCGCCGCGGGATAGATCACCTGGCCGCACATCTCGGCGGTAGCGCCGTCCACCACCGTCAGACCGGCGGAGAAGGCGTCCGTGGCGTAGATGATGCCGCAGTCCACGCTGCCCTCGGACACCTGGGTAGTGACCTCCTTCACGTTGGAGCCGTAGGTCAGCACCGCCGCGGCGTTCAGCTCGTCCTCACTGAGGCCGTAGTAGTCAAAGATCTTCAGCGTGTACTGGCCCACCGGCACGTCGCTGTTGCCCATGGCCAGGAACACGTCCCCCGCCTTCAGCCGCTCCGCCAGCTGGTCAAAGGTCTCGATACCGGCGGGATTGCCCTCCGGCACCGCCAGCGTCACCTTGTTCTCCAGCAGGTCGACGCGGCTGTCCGTGACGATCATGTCCAGACCGTCCGGATTCTTGTCCGCGTTGTCCTTCAGGGTGCCGTCCAGGGCGTTCATCTGGGACTGTCCGGCGGAGATGAACAGGTCGCACTCCGCCCCCTCCTTGATCTGCTTCAGCAGCGTGCCGGAGGAGTCGAAGTTGAAGGTCAGCGTCACGTTGGGGGCCACGGCCTTGTACAGCTCCGCGATCTCGTTCAGGGTCTCTGTCATGGAGGCGGCGGCGAACACCGTCAGCTCCACCGGCTCCGCCTGGGCATCGGAGGCCGCGGCGGAGCCGGCACCGGAAGAGGAGGAAGCGCCGCCGCTGCCGCCGTTGCCGCAGCCAGCCAGGGCAAACGCCATGGTCAGTGAGAGGATCAGAGAGAGCATCTTCTTCATCATACAAAACTCCTTCTTTCCGATTTGTGTCCACCGTGATACTCAAGCAAGAATCACGGTTCTATAAAACCCGCGCCGGGTGGACAGCCGCCCGGCGCGGCATTTTCCGATGTTATTTCCCGAAGGGGCAGACGGGATACCGGCAGGGCTTGCAGCCCAGGCACAGGCCCCCCTCTCCCAGCGCCGCCAGGTCCGCCCTCGTCACCCGGACGCCCGCCGCCAGACGGGGCAGGATCAGGTCGAACACCGTGGCCCCGGCGAACATGACGCAGCCCGGCAGGCCGCACACCGGCGTGCCGTCGTCATAGTACCCCAGCAGGAACATGGCCCCGGGCAGCACCGGCGCGCCGTAGGCCACGATGTCCGCGCCGCTCTTCCGGATACCGCCGGGGGTGTTGTCGTCGGGGTCCACGCTCATGCCGCCGGTGCAGAGGAGAATGTCGGGATGGCGGGCCCGCATGTCCGCGATGGCGGCGGCCACGTTGTCCACGCCGTCGCCGGACTGGACCTGGGCGATGGTCTCGATGCCGTAGGCCGCCAACTTCCGGATGACCACCGGCGTGAAGGCGTCCTCGATAAGCCCCTTCTTCACCTCGCCGCCGGTGGTGACCACGGCGGCGGTCTTCAGCTTCCAGGGCAGCAGCTCCAGCAGGGGGGCGTCCCCCGCCGCGGCCTCCGCCGCTTGCAGCTTTTCCTCCTCGATGACCAGCGGGATCACCCGCATTCCCGCCAGCTTGTCCCCCGCCTTCACGGCGGTGTTGCCCTTCCGGGTGGCGATCATCACCTCGTCGCAGGAGTTGACGGCCACCAGACGCCGGGAGTCCACCCGGAACAGTCCGTCCCGGGCGGCGGTCAGCTCGATCTTGCCCTCCTTCACCTCGCCGCGGACCATGTTGTCGTTGATGCACAGCCGGCACAGCCGCTCCGCCCCGTCGTTCTCGTGGACGATGCCCGGGGTCATCTCCCAGACGTACAGGTTCTCCTTGCCCATGGACAGCAGCACGGGGATGTCCTCCTCCGCCACCACATGGCCCTTCCGGAACCGGGCGCCCTTGAACTGGCCGGGAATGATCTGGGTCAGGTCGTGGCACAGCACATGGCCCACGGCCTCCTCCGTTCTGATGAGCTTCATTGGTCTCCCCTCTTCTCCAGAATTTCGATGTCGTCCCCGGGACGGACGGCGCCCTCCCGGATGACCACGGCGAAGACGCCCTCCGTGGGCATGACGCACTTCCCCACCGCCTTTTTGATGGCGCAGTCGCTGTGGCACTCCTTGCCGATCTGGGTGACCTCCACCTCCGTCTCCCCGACGCGGAGACGGGTCCCCACCGGCAGGCGCTTCAGGTCGATGCCCCGGGTGTTGATGTTCTCCGCGAAGACCCCCGCGTCCAGGGGCACGGGGGACAGCGCCCGCATGGTGTCCACGCTCTCCTCCGCCAGCAGGGAGATCTGGCGGTGCCAGTCCCCGGCGTGGGCGTCCCCCACGATGCCGTGGCGGTATTTTAACTGAATCTCCGGAACGGGGTGCTTGGCCGTCCCCTTCCGCTCACTGATGTTGACGGATACCACCTGCGCCATGGTCACACCTCCGCGATGTAGTCGCCGCTCTTGCCGCCGGACTTCTCCAGCAGGCGGATGTTCTCGATGACCATGTCCTTCTGGACGGCCTTGCACATGTCGTAGACGGTCAGCGCCGCCGTGCTGACGGCGGTGAGGGCCTCCATCTCCACGCCGGTGACGCCGGTGCAGGTGACCACGGCGCAGATCTCCACCCGGCAGGGGTCCTCCTCCAGCCGGAAGGCGATGTCGATGCCCGTCAGGGGCAGGGGATGGCACATGGGGATCAGCTCCCAGGTGTGCTTCGCCGCCTGGATGCCCGCCACCTGGGCCACCGCCAGCACGTCCCCCTTTTTCAGGGTGCCCTCCCGGATTTTTTGCAGCGTCTCCGGGCTGACCCGGACGGTGCCCGCCGCGACGGCCCGGCGGTGGGTGACGGCCTTTTCCGTCACGTCCACCATGCGGGCGCGGCCCTGTTCGTTGAAATGGGTGAGTTCCGCCATGGGATTATCCTCCGATCTCGTTCATCCGCCGGGGCGTGTCGCTGGGGCGGTCTGTCAGATGGTGCCGGGGGGGCTTGTGCAAGATCCCCCGGCGGATGGCCGCCTCCAGCTCCGCCCCGTGAAGTCCCCGCAGGGGCAGCTCCTCCGCCGAGTGGAGACAGCTCTTCAATTTGCCGTCCGCCGTCACCCGGACGCGGCGGCACTCCCCGCAGAAGTCATGGCTGACGGGGGAGATCAGTCCCACCGTCCCGGCGGCCCCCGGCAGACGGTACAGCCGGGCCACGCCGTCAGCCCGCTCCGGCTCCAGCGCCGGACAGACGTCCAACACTGCGGCGCAGGACAGGAAGCATGCCCGCTCCCATCCGGCGCAGGGGCCCATGGGCATCAGCTCAATGAACCGCACGGACCAGGGATGGGTCCGGGTCAGATCGACGAAATCCGGGATCTCATCGTCGTTGAAGCCGCCGATGAGCACCGTGTCCAGCTTCAATCCCGCAAAGCCCGCCGCCTCCGCGGCGGCGATGCCGTCCAGCACGTCCCGCAGGTTCCCCCGCCGGGTCATGGCGGCGAACCTGTCCGGCCGCAGGGTGTCCAGACTGATGTTCAGCCGGTCCACCCCCGCTTGGCGCAGCGGGACGGCGAAGTCTTTCAGAAGGCTGCCGTTGGTGGTGAGGCACAGCTCCTCCAGCCCCGGGATGGCCCGCAGGCGGCGGCACAGCTCCAGAATGCCCCGGCGTACCAGGGGCTCCCCGCCGGTGAGACGGATCTTCCGCACGCCGCAGGCCACGGCGGCCTCGCCGATCTCCGCCAGCTCCTCCAGGGAGAGGATGTCCCCGTGGGGCCGCTTCACCACGCCCTCCGGCGGCATACAGTAGCGGCACCGGTAGTTGCACAGGTCCGTCACCGACAGTCGCAGATAGTCGATGGTCCGCCCGCAGCCGTCCACCATAGCGCCGCGCTCCTTTCGTGATACTCGTTTGAGATGAACGCTTTCATCTGGTATCATTGTACCAGTTCCCCGGGAAATGTCAAGGGAAAGGGCGACCTTTCCGGGGACGGGAGCATGACGGGAGCATGAGGAAGGGGACGCCGTACCGGCGTCCCCTCGGTCATTCCTTCGGTTTTCGCAGGGCGCAGACGGTGGCCGTCAGCAGCACGGCCAACAGCGCCAGCACCAGCAGGTCTCCCGCCCGCAGGAGAAATCGGACGCCCAGGCTGAAATTCACGGTGGGGTCCTGATAGAGCAGCAGGTACAGCCGTTCCTTCAACATGTGCAGAACCGCCAGCAGCACCCAGCCGCCGCCCAAGGCCAGCAGGTTCCGCCGGACGCGCAGGTCGATGCGGACGCGCCGGAAGGAGTGGAAGGTCACAAGGAACATCGCCAGCATGGCGATGAGCTGGACCCAGGCAATGGCCAGCCGCATGTAGTTCTGCTCCGGTGTAAAGGAAAAGGTCCGCAGCGTCAGCTGCCAGGTGATGCCCGTGGCCCAGCGGAGGTACAGCTCCGCCAGAAGATACACCGTCCAGGCGCACCACAGCCCCGCCCGCTTCTTCGTCAGGAAGCAGACGGCGGCGCAGATCCCGAAGGGCAGTGCCAGGGTCAGTCCCTCCAGCGGACCGCCCATGACGGTCAGCAGCAGAAGCACCAGAAACGCCATGCACGTCAGGATGACGGCGGCGATGCGCTGCCCTGTCATCCCCTGTTGGGGCGGCGCGGGAGATGGCTCCGGGATGGGCGGCGTCTCCCCCGTCACCAGCTGGTCCAGCGTGACGCCGAACAGGCTTGCCAGTTTCACCAGCTTGTCCAGTTCCGGCACGCTGGCGTCGGTCTCCCACTTGCTGACGGACTGCCGGGACACCCCCAGGGCCTCCGCCAGCTCTCCCTGGGACAGATTGTTCGCCGTCCGCAGGCGGCAGATGTTGGTTCCAAGACTCATGGCGCACCCTCCTTTTCGGCTCCAGTATAGCAGACCGGCGGCCCGGAAGTCCACCAAGCGGGCTTGAAATTTTGTCAACCGGCGGTTGCGGGGCCGGAAAACAGCCCTTCCGGACGGGCTTTCTTGACGCTGCCGCCCCGGCGTGTTATTCTATCGGAAGAAGAACGAAGGGAGGGAGCGCCATGGAGCTGGCGGAGCTGCTGGACGTCCGGCCCGGGGTCACGGCGGTGGTGGGCAGCGGCGGCAAGACCACCCTCCTGCGGACCCTGGGGACGGAGCTGGCCCGGTCGGGCCACACGGTGCTGCTGTGCGCCACGACGAAGCTCTTCCCCTTTGACGGCCTGCCCAATCTGATCTCCCCCGCGGAGGACGCGCTGGCGGACGCCCTGTCCCGGCACCGTCTGGTCTGCGCCGGGACGCCGGTGCCCGGCACCGGCAAGCTGACGGCCCCGGACATCCCCATGGCCCGTCTGGCGTCGCTGGCGGAGTACATTCTGGCGGAGGCCGACGGCTCCGCGGGACGGCCCCTGAAGGCCCACGCCCCCTGGGAGCCGGTGATCCCGCCGGAGACGGGACAGACCGTCTGCGTGGTGGGGCTGTCCGGGCTGGGGCGGCCCATCGAAGAAGCGGCTCACCGGCCGGAGCGGTACGCCCGTCTCGCCGGGGTCTCCCCGGAGACGCCGGTGACGGCGGATATGGCCGCCGCCGTCCTCCGGGCGGAGGGCCCGGGCTGGCGGTTTTTCATCAATCAGGCGGACACGCCGGAGCGCTGGGCATGGGCGCGGGAGCTGGCTTCCCTGCTGCCCGGCGGCGCGGCGGTGGGGTCCTTACAGAAAGGAGCGTATTTCCCATGCTGGTCGTGATCCGAGGCGCCGGTGACATCGCCACCGGCATCGCCCTGCGGCTCTGGCGGGCGGGCATTCAGACCGTCATGACGGACCTCCCCGCCCCCACCGCCATCCGGCGGACGGTGTGCTTCTCCCAGGCCATCGTCCACGGGGAGACGGAAGTGGAGGGCGTCTCCGCCCGCCGGGCGGAGACGGCGGAGGAAGCCCTGTCCCTGCTGGCGGAGGGCATCATCCCGGTGCTGGCGGACCCGGCGGGGGCCTGTATCCCCGTGCTGCGTCCCGCCGCGGTGGTGGACGCCATCCTGGCCAAGAAGAACCTGGGGACGGCCATCACCGACGCCCCCGTGGTGGTAGCCGTCGGCCCTGGCTTTACCGCCGGGGTGGACTGCCACGCGGTGGTGGAGACCATGCGGGGCCACACGTTGGGCCGGGTGTACTATCAGGGCAGCGCCCTGCCCAACACCGGCATTCCGGGCCTCATCGGCGGCTTTGCCGGGGAGCGGGTGCTGCGTGCCCCGGCGGACGGCGTGTTCCACCAGCTGCTGGACATCGGCGCCCAGGTACGGGAGGGCGACATCGCCGCCACCGTGGACGGCCGGCCCATGGTCTGCACCATCTCCGGCGTGCTGCGAGGCATTCTGGCGGAGGGCACGCCGGTGTTCAAGGGCATGAAGGCCGGAGACGTGGACCCCCGGTGCAAAATCGAACACTGCTACACCGCCTCCGACAAGGCCCTGGCCGTGGGCGGCGGCGTGCTGGAGGCGGTGCTGCACCTCAGCGGCGCTCTGAAGGAAACGGAGCGTCCCCGTGTCCGTTAACATGTTAACTTTTTATCTGTAAACAAGTTGACAGGCAGGCGGTTTCATGCTATACTCCCCTCAGTCTGATTCAGAAAGGGAGTCTTTTCATGTCTACCGCAGCCGCTGTCAAGTCCAAATGGTCGGCCAAGGACATGGCCTATGTGGCCATCATGGCCGTTGTCATCGCCATTTGCTCCTGGATCTCCATTCCCACCACCGTGCCCTTCACCCTCCAGACCTTTGCCGTGTTCCTGGCGGTGGGCGTGCTGGGGGGACGCCGGGGCACCTTCGCCGTGCTGGTGTTCATCCTGCTGGGGGCCGTGGGCGTGCCGGTGTTCGCCGGATTCCAGGGCGGCATCGGCGTCCTGCTGGGCACCACCGGCGGATATATCATCGGTTTCCTGCTCTCCGCCCTGCTGTACTGGGCCATGACCCAGGCCCTGGGGGAGAAGACGCCGGTGATGGTGGCCGCCATGGTGCTGGGCCTCATCGTCTGCTACGCCTTCGGCACCGCCTGGTTTATGGTGGTCTACGCCCGGAACTCCGGAGCCATCGGCCTGGGCACCGCTCTGGGCTGGTGCGTCTTCCCCTTCGTCATCCCCGATCTGGCGAAGATCGCCCTGGCGGTGGGACTGACCCGGGTGCTGAAGCCCCACGTCCACTGAGATCAGCTTTATCAACAGCAAGGACTGCTTCCCGAGGGAAGCAGTCCTTTTTGTCGGCTCTTTACTTTTTCCGCTCCGCCTTTTCCTTCAGGTGGGCGTCCACCTGCTTCAGGGCGCGGATGCACACGTACCCCACGGTCAGGAGGATGCCCAGTCCGCCTGCGAAGCTGTCCTTCCTCTCCGTCTTTTTCGGCATGGCTCTCACCTCTCGTCCCCGGTTTTGTCGAACGTCAGGCGCATGTCGTACCAGACCACGCCGCCGTGGACGGACTGGGACACGCCCTCCTTCCGGTAGCCGAATTTCTCATAGTAGTGGATCAGCCGGTCCTTGCAGGTGAGGACGCAGCCCTTCCGGCCCTGGGCTCTGGCGTCGGCGGCGGCCCGCTCCAGCAGCACTCCCGCCAGACCCCGGCGGCGGTACTCCGGCAGGGTGTTGACGCCGAAGATCATCTGCCACGCCCCGTCCTCGTTGTGGAGGGCGGCGTCTTCAAACATCTCGTCCCGCAGCAGCGGCTCATCCGTCACCATGCCGTTGACGAAGCTGACCACCTGCCCGTCCTCCTCCAGCAGCCAGAAGTGGTTGGGATACACCGCCAGACGTTTGGCGAAGGACTCCCGTGTGGCGGCCTCCGCCGGCGGGAAGCAGGCGGCCTCGATGGCCGTCAAAATCTCCAGATCCTCCATGGTCGCGTTGCGGATGTTCATGCCTGTTCCTCCCTGTTCCGATACTGCCACAGCAGATACGCCCGGACGGTGGCGTTGCCCTGGTTCGCCAGCTGCCACTGCTGGTCCGCCGCGAACCGCAGGGCGTCCCGCTCCTGGAGGGTCCAAGTCTCGCCGTCCACCGTCAGGAAGCCGGTGCCGGAGATCATGGTGACGGTGCACAGCGCCCCGGTGACCGACGGCTCCGGCACGTATTTGCCGCTGATGTACACGTCCAGAAAGGCGCTCTCCATGCGGGTGGCCTCCTGATAGGGCATGGAGCGGCGCAGCAGCACCTTGCCGCCGTCCAGACGGGCGGGCTTGTTGTCCAGCTCCCGGCTCAGCAGCGTGGGCTCGAAGGCGTCGCACCGGAGGAACTCCTCCGCCGGGACCTTCAATGCCGCCGCCAGCTTCCCCAATATTGCCACGGAGGGATTGGCCTCCCCCCGCTCGATCTGGCCCAGCATACTGCGGGACACGCCGGCCTCCGCCGCCGTCCGCTCCAGGCTCAGTTTTTGTGTCTTGCGGATGCGTTTGATATTCTCCGCCACCGCGCGGTTCAGTTCCATATGTACAGCGGCCTCCTCCGGCAAATGGGCAAAATATTGTTTCTTTGCATTTCTATAGTAATCGGGTCGGGGGGATTTGTCAAGGCTTGGCAGGCTGCCGCCGGGTAGGGGATTTTGCGGAGGGGGCCCCTCGCGCTCCCCCCCGCGCAGGGGGAAAATTCCCTCCCCATCTTGACACGCCGGACAAATCCTGCTAATATACTGGGGTAAATCGTATAGCGCGATGAACGGAAAGAGTAACAGTCCACCCAAAGACCAGAGAGGGCGCGTCACCGGCTGAAAGCGTGCCTGCGGCGGGAACTGCGAAGTGCGTCCGGGAGCGCGGGGGATGTGGATGCCCCCCGTCCGGCCCGCGTCAGGGGCTTTTGAGCGATAAATGAGAGTGGAACCGCGAGCGATCGCCTCTCGTACTTCGGTACGGGAGGCGTTTTTATCTCTCTCCCGTCCCACATGAGGAGCTGAATTCTCTATGGCAAAACGCGTCACCCGGCTGGGGGGCCTGCTGGCCGCCTATCAGCGCCGGGACCCCGCAGCCCGCAGCAAGCTGGAGATCTTCCTGCTGTACTCCGGCGTTCACGCGGTGATCTATCACCGCATCGCTCACTGGCTGTATCTGCACCACCGCTACTTCCTGGCCCGCTGGATCTCCCAGCACGCCCGGAAAAAGACCGGCATCGAGATCCATCCCGGCGCCACCATCGGCCACCGGCTGGTCATCGACCACGGCATGGGCATCGTCATCGGCGAGACCACCGAGATCGGCGACGACTGCCTGCTGTACCAGGGCGTCACCCTGGGCGGCACCGGCAAGGACCAGGGCAAGCGCCACCCCACCCTGGGCAATAACGTGCTGGTGGGCTCCGGCGCCAAGGTGCTGGGCCCCTTCAAGGTGGGCGACAACGCCCGCATCGCCGCAGGCGCCGTGGTGCTGGAGGAGGTCCCCCCCAACGCCACCGCCGTGGGCGTCCCCGCCCAGATCGTCCGGGTGGACGGCAAGCCCGTGTACTACGCCGACGACGTGGATCAGATCCACGTGAAGAACCCCGTCCAGGAGCAGCTGGACTATCTGAGCCGCCGCATCGAGGAGCTGGAGGCGTCAGGGAAAAACGAAAAGGAAAGGAACGTCTGATATGTATCTCTACAATTCCGCCACCCATAAAAAAGAGGAGTTCAAAACCCACACCCCCGGCCACGTGGAAATGTATACCTGCGGCCCCACCGTGTACCACTTCGCCCACATCGGCAACCTCCGCAGCTATATCATGGAGGACGTGCTGGAGAAGTACCTGCGCTACGCAGGCTACGATGTGAACCGCGTCATGAACATCACCGACGTGGGCCATCTCACCTCCGACGCCGACGAGGGCGAGGATAAGATGCTCAAGGGCGCCAAGCGGGAGCACAAGTCCGTCATGGAGATCGCCCAGTTCTACACCGACGCCTTCTTCGACGACTGCCGGAAGCTGAACATCAAGCGGCCCAACACCGTCCAGCCCGCCACCGGCTGCATCGACGAGTATATCAAGATCGTCAAAAAGCTGGAGGACACCGGCTACGCCTACTTTGCCGGCGGCAACGTGTATTTCGACACCTCCAAGCTCAGCCGCTACTACGTCTTCAACGACCACAACGAGGAGGACCTGGCCGTGGGCGTCCGGGAAGGCGTGGAGGAGGACACCAACAAGCGCAACAAGAACGACTTCGTGCTGTGGTTCACCAAGTCCAAGTTCGAGGACCAGGCCCTGAAGTGGGACTCCCCCTGGGGCGTGGGCTATCCCGGCTGGCACATTGAGTGCTCCGGCATCTCCATGAAGTACAACGGCGAGTATCTGGACCTCCACTGCGGCGGCGTGGACAACGCCTTCCCCCACCACACCAACGAGATCGCCCAGAGCGAAAGCTATCTGGGCCACGCCTGGTGCCCCCAGTGGTTCCACGTCCACCATCTCAACACCTCCGACGGCAAGATGTCCAAGTCCAAGGGCGAGTTCCTGACCGTCTCCCTGCTGGAGGAGAAGGGCTACGATCCCCTGGCCTACCGGTTCTTCTGCCTCCAGAGCCACTACCGCAAGGCCCTGGTGTTCACCTGGGAGAATCTGGACAACGCCCAGGGCGCCTACAACAAGCTGCTGAAGAAGATCGCCGCCCTGAAGCCGGAGGACGGCCCCGTGGATCAGGCGGTGTTCCAGCAGTACAAGGAGAAGTTCCTCCAGCAGATGGGCAACGACCTGAACACCTCCATGGGCGTGACGGCCCTGTACGACGCCCTGAAGGCCCCCGCCAACGACGCCACCCGTCTGGCCCTCATCGGGGACTTTGACAGCGTGCTGTCCCTGAGCCTGCTGGACAAGGCGGCGGAGCTGCGGAAGAAGGCGGCGGCCCAGAGCGCCCAGACCGCCGGCGGCTACACCGTCACCGGTGAGGGCGACCCGGCCATCGACGCGCTGGTGCTGGCCCGTGGCGAGGCCAAGAAGGCGAAGAACTTCGCCGAGGCGGACCGCATCCGGGATGAGCTGAAGGCCCAGGGCATCGAGATCACCGACGTCCCCGGCGGCGCCAGCTGGAAGAGAGTGTAAGTACTGCAAAAAAAAACAAGCGATGCGGAAATACCGCATCGCTTGTTTTTTCATGGTTAGGTAACCTGAATATTGCACATGGCGTAATTGTATTCGATAGACAACCAGCCTCCACGGGCTTCCACTTTCATCTGAAGTGCCCCATCCAGCGGAAGTTCATAATGCTCCAATCGCATTTCACCATCCAGATCCACAGAGAGCGCCAATTCACCATCCAAATAAATGTCATATGCTCCACTGACGCCCGACCTTCCATCAATATGTCCAATATCAAAGCTCAACGTCTCATAATCACCATTCAGATTAAAAAGTGCATTGCCGCTGGTTCCTCCCATTCCCAAAGTAAACCCGTTGGCATATTTCTTTCCCATTATTGTGTAAGTCGGATCAGCCGCATAACAATATGTCTGATACGGCGGGCAGACTGTCAGCAGGTAGCTTGTACTTCCCGGTTCCTTGCCGATATAGACGCTCTGGGTGGGAGAGTCATAGCGGATGCTCTTGCCGAAGGCGGTGCTGACAGCCCGGATGGGCACATAGGTGGTGCCGTTGTAGATGAACGTGTCCACCGGGTTGCCGTTGACGTCCGTGGGATTCAGCTTCTGGCCGTCGATGTAGATGCCCACGCCGCCGCGCACCTGAATAGTCTTGTCCGTCAGTGCCGCCATAGCCGGGGAGACCAATGTGGTGATCAGGAGGGCTGCCAGAATTCCCGCGAGGAAATAGGTCGCCTTTTGTCTGTGTTTCATGTGATTCTTCCTTTCTTCATCTGTTTTTCCCCACAGCGCCCGGGGGGAGCGTCCTCCCCCAAAGGCGCCGGGTGAAAAACAAAAACGCCGCGCAGGAGAAACTCCCACACAGCGCAAGAAGCAGACTTCTCATGCAACACGGACGCAAAGAATACAACGGCAAAAACCGCCCCTTGCAGGAAGGGCCGGAATGTCGTATAATATCCCTGCGGTGCGGCCTTTTGGCCGTTGTGTAGGTGCTGGTATCACCTGCATAGGCTTGCGAGTGTTGGCGCACCCGTAAGCTGCCGCATTTTTGTTTTTCATGTCGATTATAGCAAGGTTCCCCGCCGGTTGCAAGTATTTTCCACTGTTTTCAAAAAAGAGACCGGAGCCACGCGGCTCCGGTCTCTCTTTTTTGTCGCTCACATGGAGGCGATGACCTCTTTGTTTTTGGCGAAATACTCTACGCCGGAGTACAGGGTGGTCAGGACGATGACCCAGACGCAGAGGGTGTCCAGCAGGTCGATCTGCACCAGGAACATCAGTACGATGCAGACCATGGTGGAGGCGGTCTTCACCTTGCCGGACCAGCCGGCGGCGATGACCTTCCCCTTGTCGGCGGCCAGCATCCGCAGTCCGCTGACGGCGAACTCCCGGCAGATGACGATCAGCAGCGCCCAGGCGGGCATCCGGCCCGTCTCCACGAACCACAGCATGGCCGCCGTCACCAGCATCTTGTCCGCCAGCGGGTCGGCGAACTTGCCGAAGTCCGTCACCAGATTCCGGGCCCGGGCGATCTTGCCGTCCAGCAGGTCCGTCAGGCTGGCGATGATGAAAATGGCCAGCGCCACGTAGCCCGCGCCCGGGAAGCCCCAGTACAGGACCACCATGAACACGGGGATCAGTAAAATGCGCAGAAGGGTCAGTTTATTGGGAAGATTCATGTTGTTTCTCCTTTTGAAGGTTTCTCCTTGGACGGTACTTTGTTCGTGGGGACGTGGGTTTTTCCCCCTCGCGGGGAGACTGGGGTGCGCCCCGTCCCGGGGCGCGGGGGTGGTGCGGCGAAGGCCGCAGGCTTGCGGCTCCGCCGCGGGGCAGGACCTTTCCCCGTGAGACGGGGGTGCCGGGGAAGCCCGGCGGCTTCAAAACCCCCTTTCTCTTTTCGGTTGCGCCGAAAAGAGAAAGCGCTTTTTGATGGTGTCAAGAGAAAAGACGCTGGCGGCGGCATTCCGGGCTTCGCCCGGAACGCTCGCAGCGCCTGTTACGGGGGTTTTGGTCTGGTGGCGGTCGATGGCGTTGACCACTCAACCGAATATGGCAGTTGCAAAAGTTGGGGGCGCCCCCGGATGCCCTGTTCTTCTCTTTTTGCTGCCGCACTTTGGTGGTTGGGGGAGATTGGCGGAAGGAGCGCTTCCGGATGCTCTGCCGTTCTCTTTTGCTGCCGCACCTTGGTTGTTGGGTGGAGATTGGTGGAAGGGGCGCTTCCGGATACTCTCTGCTTCTCTTTTGCTGCCGCAGTCCGGTGGTTGCGGGAGGCTGGCGCTGGGGCGCTTCCGGATACCCTGTTCTTCTCTTTTGCTGCCGCAGTCCGGTGGTTGCGGAAGATTGGAAATGTAGGCGGAACGCCTCTGCGAATGCCGGGGTGCGGCAGCGAAAAGAGGACGGCGGTGCATCCGGGCGGGACCCGGAGTTCCGATGATGTCAAGGGCTGATACAGGAGGCACAGCCCACAAGTCTACGCCGGGCCAAAACCCCCGTAATAGGCGCTGCGAGCGTTCCGGGCGAAGCCCGGAATGCCGCCGCCAGAGCCTTTTTCTCTTACACCATCAAAAGGCGCATTCTCTTTTTCCTCTCCAGGAAAAAGAGAATGGGGGTTTTGAAGCTGCCGGTCTCCACCGGCACTTCCCCGCGCCCGGAACGGGCGCACCTCCGCTACTCCCCCGGCAGGGGGAATCAATCCACCATCTCTCCGGTGAGCTCCCCATCCATGGTTCCGGTGAGCCGGACCGTCACAAACGTCCCCGCCGGTACCTCTCCGTCGGCGGTGAAGTAAATGCGGCCGTCAATGTCCGGGGACTCCGCAGCGCTGCGGCCGAAGTACATCTGCGCCTGGCCGTCAAAGCCCTCGCACAGTACCTCCCGCTCCGTACCCAGCAGGGAGTCGTTGTACGCGTCGATGATATCGGACTGCACGTCCACCACCAGCTCCGCACGGCGCTGGGCCTCCTCCGTGTCCACGTGGTCCATCTTCGCCGCCGGGGTGCCGTCCTCCGGGGAGAAGGGGAACACGCCCGCCCGCTCGATCTTCGTCTCCCGCAGGAAGTCGCACAGTTCCTCGAAGGCCGCCTCGTCCTCGTAGGGCAGGCCGGTGATGATGCTGGTGCGCAGCACCAGGCCGGGGATGCGGCCCCGCAGCTTCCCCAGCATCTCCGTCAGGGACGCCTTGGTGTCCCGGCGGTTCATGGCCTTCAGGATGGTGTCGTTGCAGTGCTGGATGGGGATGTCCAGATACTTGACGATCTTCGGCTCCGCCGCGATGGTGTCGATCAGCTCGTCGTTGATCTCGTCGGGGTACAGATAGTGGAGACGGATCCAGTGGAAGTTCAGCTTGCACAGCTCCCGCAGCAGCGCCGCCAGCTGATGCTCCCCGTTCAGGTCCGTGCCGTAGCGGGTGATGTCCTGGGCAATGACGATCAGCTCCCGCACCCCGGCGTCCGACAGCTCCCGGGCCTCCTCCAGCAGCTCCTCCATGGGACGGCTGCGGTATTTGCCCCGGAGGGACGGGATGACGCAGTAGGCGCAGTGGTTGTCACAGCCCTCGGCGATGCGGAGGAAGGCGTACCACGGCGGCGTGGACAGAATGCGCTCCCCGCTCTGGTTGGCGGTGTGGATGTTGCCGATGTGGCAGGGCCGCAGGCCCTTGGCCATCACCTCGTCGATGGCCTGAGCGATGTCGCCGTAGCTGCCGGTGCCCAGGATGCCGTCCACCTCCGGCAGCTCCGTCAGCACATCCTCCTTGTACCGCTGGGCCATGCAGCCGGTGACGAGAATTTTCTTCACCCGGCCCTCTTTTTTCAGTTCCGCCATCTCCAGAATGTTGTCGATGGCCTCCTCACAGGCCGACGCCAGAAAACCGCAGGTGTTCACCACCACCACGTCGGCCCCGTCCGGGTCCGCCTGGATGGCATGGCCCGCCGCCTGGACGGACGCCATCATCTGTTCGCAGTTCACCTGGTTCTTGGCGCAGCCCAGGGAGATAAATGATACGTTGTAGCTCAATGTCGGTACCTCCAAAATTGCGGGTTTTTGCGCCTTTCCCGGCGCGGGATGAGTGACCCCCTTCGCGGGGGTGCGGCGTTTTCCCCCTCGCGGGGTGCGGAATAGATCGGCGAAGGCCGATGGCTTTGCGAGGTCCCTCGCGGGGGATTTCCCTTTTTCCGTGGGCACGGGAGGGTGCCGGTTCCCGGCAGGATGCGCCCCCCATTCGTCGTCGGGTCAAACTGCGCTATATTCGGGACGCCCTGCGGGGGAGGGCATCCCTCATACCGCTCCGTTG
>JALFSO010000085.1 GCA_022778785.1 Dysosmobacter sp.
CGGACGAGGACCTCCAGGCCATCGACAGCCGCGTCACCCGGGAGACTCTGGGGGACATCAGCATCAAGGCCTGCGTGGACGCCCGCATGTCTTACGGCGGCACCGCGCCCAGCGAGGTCCGGAGACAGATCCAGGCCGGCCGGGACTGGCTGACAGGCGTGGAGGCCATGAAGTGATGAGCGTATGAGAGGGCGCCCAAAAGGGCGGCCTCAGGCTGTCGAAAAAGTCCGATGGACTTTTTCGACAGCCTTCACAATGCCTCGCTTTTCGGCCCGCTGCGCGGGCAGAAAAGCTGCCGCTGCGCGGCGCAAACGCCTGCTGACACAGGCTTTTTGCAGGCATTCGATCCAACACGAGGGGGCGGGAGCCCCCTCGTACTCCCCCTGCAAAAAAGAACTCTTTTCCTTCAGACAGGGTTTCTCGACAGCCTGGAGGCCGCCCGAAAGGGCGGTCTTTTCCCGTTCCGGTGGGCGCTCTGGGCGGAAAATGTGCAGACTGCCCATGGAAAGGGCGGGGAACGGCCGGAGATTCTGCGGTTTTGGAATAGTTTACGTGCCGAAATTTCAGATTTGCACTTGACCTTCGGGGAAAAATCGTATAAAATGTTTATCTGTCCATAAAATCGGGTGGACAGGCTTTTTTTGCGTACTTTTTACATCTCACGCATATTGCGTATATTTTATTTCTGAGGGGTCAGATCGACATGAAACATCCCTATAAGACACGGGAGGGCGGCGCCACGGTCACCATCTTCGTTCCCTACGACTGCGGGAACCACTGCCCGTTCTGCATCAACAAAGGCGAATACGCGGACCTGACCGGCTTCTCCCGGGAGAAGATCTGCGAGAGCATCCGGCGGATGGACGCCATTACGCCTTACTGCGATTTCGTGTTCACCGGCGGCGAGCCCTTTGCCAATCTGGAGTCCCTGCAGGTCATGCTGGACACCATCCCCACTACCCACAAGGTGTACATCAACACTACGCTGCCCGTGTCCGAGCACCAGTCTGAGGACGACATCGTGGCTTTCACCGAGAAGAACCGGAACAAGATCACCTGCATCAACGTCTCCCGCCACATGCAGCGGTACGTGGTGGAGTCCAACGACCGTCTGCTGGCCCGCCTGGCGGTGCCCTTCCGCATCAACTGCGTGCTGTACAAGGACTATCCCGCCGACCAGCTGGTGCCCTATCTGGAGCGGTTCCGGAAGATCCCCGGCGCCTCCATCCAGTTCCGGTTCGACTACACCGCCACCACGCCGGACAACCTGTACGATCAGGACGGGGACAAGATCCTCCACGATCTGAAGGCCATCGCCCCCTACACGGGCCTGGACGGCTGCCGGATGCGCTGCGGCTTCCACTTCGACTACAAGGGCATGGAGCTGACCTACCACAAGACCCTGCCCTACTCCACCATCGTGGAGACCGATCCCAACGACGGCGTTACTTACGACATCCTGTATGACATCCTCATCAAGCAGAACGGCGACATCCACTCCGACTGGACCGGCGTGCTGCTGGACGTGGACGCCTATGAGAAGGTCGTCTTCGAGCCCTACGACCTGAAGTGGCGGGAGAAGATCGCCTGCTGAGGGCCGGAAAAACGGAACACCTGTAAAAACGAAGACCGGGAACTCTCGTTCCCGGTCTTTTCTCATGTCAGATGTCCGTGCGGGTGCACACCGCCCGGATGCGGGCCTGGATGGATTTCAGATCCTCAAAGGTCTCCGGCCGCTTGCTCACGTCCCGCAGCAGAGCGGAGGGGTGATAGATGGCCGTCATCTGGACGCCGCCCCGCTCAAACCACTGGCCGTGCTCCGCGGTGATCCGGAAGTCCTCCCGAATCAGCTCCTTGGCGGCGATGCGCCCCAGGCAGACGATGATCTTGGGCCGCAGCAGGGCCGTCTGCCGCCGCAGCCAGCCCAGACAGGCCTCCTGCTCCACGTTCAGGGGATCCCGGTTCCGGGGCGGGCGGCACTTCACCGTGTTGGCGATGTAGACCTTCGTGCGGTCCAGGCCGATCATGGCCAGCATATCGTCTAGCAGCTGGCCCGCCGGTCCAACGAAGGGCAGGCCCTGCTCGTCCTCCACCTGCCCGGGGCCCTCGCCCACCAGCAGGATCTCGGCGTCCGTTGCCCCGTCGCCGAAGACCACGTTGGTCCGGGTCTCCGCCAGGGCGCAGCCCCGGCATTGCAGGCATTCCTCCCGCAGCGCTTCCCAGGTGTCCGCCATGTTTCAAACCTCCCCGTGCGATGTAATGTGCTGTCAGGATACCACAAAATCCGCCGCCGCGCAACGGACGGCTGGAAAAACCTCCTTTCCGCCGGGCCGGATATTTCGGCGTCCCGCCGGACAAACTGGTATCCGGTCGAAGAAGAGGAGGGACGGAATTGGCGCTGCTGCTGTGGGAATTCTGGACATACAGCTTTCTGGGCTATCTGCTGGAGAAGGGCTTCGCCGCCGTGACCCACGCGGAGCACCGGACCCGGAAGTGCTTTCTCCTGCTGCCCCTGTGTCCGGTGTACGGACTGGCGGTGCTGGCGGTGCTGGCCCTGCCGCCGGTCCTGACGGCGGGGTTCTGGGGCCGGGCGGTCTGGGGCGGATTGACGGCCACGGCGGTGGAATACGCCGTCCATCTGACCTACGACCGGCTGGTCCACGTCCAATTCTGGGACTACCGCAGCCTGCCGGGGAATCTCCGGGGCCGGGTGTGCCTGCCCTTCTCCGTTGTCTGGGGGCTGCTGCTGGGACTGGCCCTGCCCACCGTCCAGACGGCGCTGGCGCCGGTACTGGCCGCCGTCCCGGCCTGGATCACCTACGGGGCGCTGCTGCTGTTCACCCTGGACGCGGTGGTGTCCCTCCGGGTGCTGTGGGTCACCGGGGACACGGAGGCCCTGGCTCTGCCCTACGGGAGACGGATGTGATCCGTCACGTCCGGCGGGACAGCTTCCCGGCCAGCTTCCGCTTGTACCGGCACAGATGCTCCCGGCACTCGGCACAGCGGAGGGCGTCGTTGCCGCTCTCGTAAAACCGCTCCGGATGGCGGCGGCAGCCCAGCTCCCACCGCAGGAAGATCACCGCCGCCAGAGCGCAGGCGGAGACGGTCAGAGGGCTCCGGATGCCCAGCAGGGGCGTACACAGCATCAGATAGTCCCAGTCGAAGACGCGGCAGACGGTGCAGCACCGGTTGTGCATCAGCCAGCTCTGGAAGGGACAGTAAAATAGAATGCACACGATGTCGCACACGCCGTAGAACCCCGCCAGACAGACCATGAACCGGCTATCCAGCCAGCCCCAGGCCTGTCCAAACAGGAACAGGGAGTTGACGGCGCACCACAGCGCCAGCACCTTCGCCGCGCCCGTGTCCCCCTGCCGCCGCTCCTGACGGGAGGGTGTGACGCCGGTGGGCCGGTGCCGGTGGGCGAAGGCCTTCTGACAGCCCAGACTCTCCCAACGGGAGGGGAACAGCCGCAGCGCCATGGAGACCATCAGCGCCAACCAGGCCACGGTCGCCGGCGACCACCGCCAGGGGAGGGCCAGACTGGCGGCGAAGCCCTCCGGCGACGCCAGGGCGTAGAGCACCAGCGCGGCAAAGGCCGCCGTCCGGGCGGCCAGGGCGGCCAGATAGTACCGCCGGGTCTTTCCGGTGTCCTTCATACGCCGCTCTCCTTTTCCCGGGGCAGACGGGCGGATATCCACGACTCAATGCTCCGGTACACCGTCTCCTTCCAGAGGTCATTGAGAATTTCATGGCGGGCGCCGTCACAGAGCCGCAGCGTCACGTCCCGGACGCCTGCCCGCTGAAAGGCCCGGTACACCTGCCGGACGCCCTTCCCGCGGTTGCCCACCGGGTCCATGGAGCCGGAGATCAGCAGCACCGGCGTGTCCGGGTCCATCTTCCGCAGGTTCTCCCGCCGCTGGATGAAGGCGATGCCGTCCAGCATCTCCCGGAACAGGCCGATGGAGGCGTTGCCGCCGCAGAGGGGGTCGGCAATGTAAGCGTCCACGTTGGCCTCGTCCACGGACAGCCAGTCGCAGCGGGTGCGGTTGGGGGCGAAGACCCGGTTGTAGGTGTCGAAGGACAGCCGGTCCACCACGGGACTTATGTGTTCCTCGCCCACCCGGCGGCTCTCCCGGGCGGCGATGGCACGTCCCGCGGCGATGACCGGCGGGGGCATGGCGCCGGTGCCCATGAGGATGGCCCCGTCCACGGTGCCGGGCCAGCGGATGAGATACGTCCGGGCCAGAAAGGACCCCATGGAGTGGCCCAGCAGGAAATAGGGCGCGCCGGGGAATTCCTCCCCCATCCGCCGCCGCAGGGCGTACACGTCCTCCGCCACCCAGTTCCAGCTGCCCCGGGGGCCGAAGTACAGCCGGGCCGCACCGGGGGCCAGGGACTGGCCGTGGCCGATGTGGTCGTTTCCCGCCACGGCGAAGCCCCGGTCCGTCAGCCACCGGGCGAAGGGCTCGTAGCGGCCGATGTACTCCGCCACGCCGTGGGCGATCTGCAAAACGCCACGGACGGGCCCCTCCGGCGTCCAGACCACGGCGTGGATGAGGGTGCGTCCGTCGGCGGAGGGATAGGTAAATTCACGCTTTCCCATGGAAAAACCTCCCCGGATGTGATATCATTTTCTAAAAGCATACCACACCGGGACGGAAAAAGACAGGAGGAAATTCCATGGAGACTTACATCGCGGCGCTGGACCAGGGCACCACCAGCTCCCGGGCCATTCTGTTTGACCGGGCGGGGAGGATCGTCTCCCGGGCGCAGCATCCCTTCCGGCAGATCTATCCCCAGCCGGGCTGGGTGGAGCACGATCCCATGGAGATCTGGGCCACGGAGAAGCGGGCACTGGCGGAGGCGGTGGACAGCGCCCACATCGATCCCCGCAGCGTCGCCGCCATCGGCATCACCAACCAGCGGGAGACCACCATCCTGTGGGACCGCCGTACCGGGGAGCCGGTGTACAACGCCATCGTGTGGCAGTGCCGCCGGACGGCGGCGCTGTGCGGACAGCTGAAAGCCGACGGCGCGGGCGGGCTGGTGACGGACCGGACGGGCCTCCTCATCGACGCCTACTTCTCCGGCACGAAGCTCCGCTGGCTGCTGGACAACGTCCCCGGCGTCCGGCGGCGGGCGGAGGCGGGGGAGCTGTGCGCCGGCACCGTGGACACCTGGCTCACCTGGCAGCTCACCGGCGGCAGGGCCCATGTGACGGACTGCTCCAACGCCTCCCGGACCATGCTGTTCAACACCCACACCCTCCGATGGGACGAGGACCTGTGCCGCCTGCTGGACATCCCCATGTGCCTGCTGCCGGACATCGTCCCCTCCTGCGGGGAGCGGGGCCGGGTGGCGGAGGGCATCCCGGGGCTGGAGGCCCTGGCGGGCGTCCCCATCTGCGGCAGCGCGGGCGACCAGCCGGCGGCCCTGTTCGGCCAGGCCTGCTTCCGGCCCGGTCAGGCGAAAAACACCTACGGCACCGGCTGCTTCACCCTGATGAACGTGGGCGGGACGCCGGTGCGGTCCAAATCGGGACTGGTGACCTCCGTGGCCTGGGACGTGGGCGGCGCCCCCACCTACGCCCTGGAGGGCAGCGTGTTCAACGCGGGCAGCGCCATCCAGTGGCTGCGGGACGAGCTGAAGCTCATTGATTCCGCGCCGGAGTGCGACCGGCTGGCGGAGAGCGTGCCGGACGCGGGAGGCGTGGTGCTGGTGCCCGCCTTCACGGGACTGGGCGCCCCCTACTGGGACATGTACGCCCGGGGCGCCATCGTGGGCATCACCCGGGGCACAACCCGGGCCCACATCGCCCGGGCCACCCTGGATTCCATCGCCTTCCAGGTGACGGATCTGGTGCGGACCATGAACGGCGACGCGGACTGTCCCATCACCACATTGCGGGTGGACGGCGGCGCGTCCGTCAGCGATATCCTGATGCAGACCCAGGCGGACCTGCTGCGCCTGCCGGTGGACCGGCCCGCCATGGTGGAGACCACCGCCTTCGGCGCGGCGGCTCTGGCGGGACTGTCCGCCGGGGTCTGGAGCGGCATGGAGGAGCTGGAGGGCCTCCGCCGCAGCCAGCACGTGTTCCGTCCGGAGCGGGAGGAGTCCGCCTGCGCCGGTGACTACCGCCGCTGGCGGAGAGCCGTGGAGCGGTCCGCCGCCTGGGCGGAGGAGTGAGGGCGGCGCGAAAACTGTGGAAACGATTTGTAAACGATTCGGAAAGCAGTTGCGTTTTTTGCGGTTCTGGGTTATACTGGTTGCACAAAATACCGAGGCGCAAAGCACCCAAACGGGAAAGGAGTTTTCAGCATGGCATTTTTTGATGATTTGAGCAAGAAGGTCAAGGACGTGGCCTCCGTCGCCACTGAGAAGACGAAGGACGGCGTGGAGCTGGCCAAGATCAACATGGCCATTGCCGGTGAACAGCGGGAGATCGAGAAGAACTACAAGGCCATCGGCGAGTGGTTCGTCTCCGAGTACACAGGCGAGATCCCTGAGGGCGTCAAGGAGCTGGTAGAGGCCGTGGCCGCCTCCAAGGCGAAGATCGCCGATCTGGAGGCCAGCAAGCCCAGGAAGGAAGAGGAGCCCGCCCCCGCCGCCGAGCCCCAGCCCGCCATGAAGGCCTGCCCCATCTGCGGCGCGGAGTCCGACAGCAAGTTCTGCCCCCAGTGCGGCGCCCCCATGGATACCTGATAGTCTGTCTGAAGAGCTCCCGTCAGGGCGCTCTTTTCACGCCGGAAACGCGAAGAGGACCAGTCCCGGGAGGGACTGGTCCTTCTGCGTGAAACCGCGTTTTATTCCGCCGGGCCGGTGCCGTCCGTCCCGTCCTCCGTCTCCGGCGCGGGGGTCTTTTCCCGGGCCTGGGTCAGATAGTCCCGGTCCGCGGCCTTGGGGCTGGGGACGAAGCTCTGGGCCGCCGTGCGGCGCTGGCCCTTGCTCTTGGCGTAGAAAAAGCCCGTCACGGAGAACACCACCGCGCCGATGAAGTTCACGAACAGATCCTTCATGGTGTCGATGAGACCGATGTCCAGATAGCCGCCCAGGCCCAGGCTCTGGCCGTTGACCGCCGCGTCGGTGATGCCGGTGATGCCCACCACCTTGTTGGAGCGGGTGGCGTCCAGGGCCACGGTGTAGAGAGAGTGGATCACCGTGTCCTTCTGCATATCGGTGTGGAAGAACCAGTCCATGGAGAACTCGAAGAACTCCCACAGCACGCCGATGGTCATGGAGAAGCAGAAGGCCACCAGCGCCAGAAAGAAGGGGGACAGGTCGAAGGTCAGCCGCTCGTCGTCGTTCAGCAGCAAGACCAGGGAGAAGCCCACGGCGGCGGCCAGGAAGCCGTTGAGGGTGTGGAGCATGGTGTCCCAGTTGGGGACGTTGACGTAGAAGGCGTTGACCTCGCCCAGAATCTCCGCCGCGAAGATGAAGCACAATATGGTGATCTCCAGCGCCGGGGGCAGTTCGATCCGCAGCCGCACCTGGATCCAGCTGGGGATATACAGCAGGATCACCGTCAGGATGCAGAAGAACATGCCCTCATAGTTGCGGAGGAAGAACTGGCGCACCAGCACCACGAACACCAGCAGCCGCAGCAGATAGAACACCACGAAGGAGCTTCTGTGCTCCCGCAGTTCTTTGCCCATGGCCTCCTTGAAGGTCCGCTTCCGCCACTGCTTTTCCTGCTGCCGCGCTTTTTTCGACTGCTTCATAGTCCCCTCCGCTGATACTTTGTTTTTCGCCTTGACGGTGGAAAACAGCGATATTTTTATCTATGATATCACAAAGCCGCCCCGCGTGCAAGCGGAGCGGCCTTGCAGCCAAGCGTTCCCAGTGTCAGACGGCGTCTCCGCCCGGATGCTTCCGCCGTCCCAGCCGGATGCACTCCAGACAGTAGCTCACGTTCAGCAGCCCCCACAGCAGGCACACCGCCAGCGCCGGAAGCAGCGTGTTGACGTTGAAGGCGAAGGACAGCAGCACGAACACCACCCACATCAACGGACTGGCCACATTCACCACATTGAAGGCCTTGTAGGCCGCCCGGCCGATCTGATTCCGCTCCGCCTCGTCGCAGCTCTCGAACCACTTCTTCTTGAAGTTGACGTCGTATACGCTGCCCCGCTTCTCCGGATTCATCCGCCGGGTCAGGTCCACCACCTTCTGCTGGGCGAAGACCAGCAGAAACACGAAGACCAGAAACGCCCCAACGCCGATGAGGGTGGCCCAGCCCGTGCCGTACAGCACCACCATGGCGAAGAAGAACATGTCCAGGATCAGCTGGGCGGTGGTGACCATCAGCGCCCAGTTCAGCTTTTCGTCCGCCTGATCCATCACGTCCTCGTCCTCGCCGTCCCAGCTCTCGAACAGGCCCCTGGCGGACCGGTACAGCCCCAGGATCACCGCCAGCGACACCACGCTGGTGACGGGGATGGTCCAGGGCGCGATAGCGGTCAGTCCGGCGTTGACGGCGGCGATCACCGTCTCCGACAGGCTGTCATGGCCCATCCAGCCGCTGGCAAAGCCCAGCACGCCGCCGATGACGCCCGACACCAGCAGGATCAGCAGATATTTGGGCAGGGCCTTCCGGTTGTCCCGTTTGATCTCATTCTGTTCCATCGTTTTCTTCCTCCTCATACATGAAGATGTCCTCCACGGACACCTGACAGATCTTCGCCAGCTTCAGCGCCAGCGTCACGGAAGGGGAGTAGTCTCCCCGTTCGATCTGGCTGATGGTCTGCCGGGACACCCCCGCCAGACGGCCCATCTCCTGCTGGTTGACCCCCAGCCGGGCCCGGTGTTCCTTCAGCCGGTTATACAGCGGCATGCGCATTCCTCCTGCCTGACAGGAATCCCTGTCAAATTGACAAGTATCATTGTCAAACGTAGGATAGCACTGACAAGGAAACTTGTCAATAGGGAATTGCAAAAAAGCCGCCGGAAATTTTTCCGGCGGCTTTTTGGGCGAGAGACTTCCTTTCATATAGAAAGCTCTCTGAAAAGTGGGGGAGCTCGAGGGGGCGGAGCCCGCCTCGAACGAAATCGAATGTCTGCAAAAAGCCTGCGTCAGCAGGCGTTTGCGCCGCGCAGCGGCAGATTTTCGGACCGCGCAGCGGTCCAAAAATCGAGACATTAGTCAGGCGGTTAAAAAAGTCTCCGGACTTTTTCAACCGCCTGCGCCGCCGGAAATTTTCCGGCGGCTTTTTGGGCGAAGAACGTCACGTGTTGTCCCGGCTGATGGGCTCCCGGATGAGGAGCCGCTTCAGGGCCTTGCCGTTGAAGGGCACCAGGGGATAGAGGTAGCCCCGGCCCACCATGGGCTTGGTGGTGGCCAGCAGGAGCAGAATGCCCAGCACCCCCAGGACGAAGCCCCACACGTCGAAGGCCGCCGTCACCAGCAGAAGCGCCACCCGCAGCAGCTTGAAGGCGTAGCCCATCTCATAGCTGGGCTGGGCGAAGCCCGCCACGGACACGAAGGCCATATACACCAGCACCTCCGGCCCCAGCCAGCCCGCCTGGACGGCGAAGTCGCCCAAAATCAGCGCCCCCAGCATGGAGAAGGAGTTGGACAGGGAGTCCGGCGTGTTCAGGGACGCCAGCTTCAGCACGTCGATGAGGAATTCCACCACCAGCAGCTGCCACAGCAGCGGCAGGGACGCCGGCTCGGGGGAGGACAGAAACTCCAGCCAGCCCGGCAGGCGGTTGGGCTCGCTGACCATCAGATACCAGGCGGGGGTGATCAGCAGGGAGATGAGGAACACGATGGCCCGCAGCAGCCGCAGATAGGTGCCGATGAGGGGCGGGAAGTAGAACTCGTTGGCCTCCTGGGCGAAGTCGAAGAAAGTGGTGGGCAGGATCATCACCGAGGGGGAGTTGTCCACCAGCACCACAATGTTCCCCTCCAGCACGCTGGCGGCGGCGCTGTCCGGCCGCTCGGTGTAGCGGACCTTGGGGAAGGGGTTGTACCACTGTCTGGGCCGGATGGCCTCCGCCAGACTCTCCTGGGCCATGGTCAGGGACCGGGCCTGGACGTTTGCCAGCTTCTCCCGCAGCTCCCCCAGCAGGGACTGGTCAACCCGGTCGTCCAGATAGCACAGCACCACGTCCGTCCGGGAGCGGTCGCCCACTTTGTGGCTCTCCATGGTGAGATGGGGGTCCCGGATGCGGCGGCGCAGCAGGGCCATGTTGGGCACCACCGCCTCCACGAAGCCGTCGTGGGAGCCCCGGAGGACCTTGCCGTCCAGCGGCTCCCCCACGCTGCGGGCGGGGTACTCCTTGCAGTCCATCAGGGCGCCGCCCCGGAGACCCTCCATCAGCAGCAGGGTCTTGCCCAGCAGCACGGAGGTGACGATGTCCTCCGTGTTCTCCGTCACGTTGGTCTCGGAGAAGGTGATGTGACGGTCCGCAAAGGCCTGCATGTCCGTCAGGCCCTCCACGTCCGCCGGGGTCAGGGACAGCCAGAAGGCCCCCATGCGCTCCAGGGTGCCGTCCTTGCCGTAGCCGTCCACCACCCAGATGCGGCCCCGCCGTCCGCCGATGAGAAAGTCCCGGCTGACGATGTCGCAGCTGCGGCCCACGCCCAGCGTCCGGTCCATCCATACCACGTTTTCCTGATAGCTGTTTGACAGTCGTTCCATAGCCCACCTCCGGCAACGCCCCATAGTATGGGCGTTTTCGGGCAGAATATCCGCACCGGGGTCCGTTCCGCCGGACGCGGCCCGAACTGTGCAAAATCCCTATGGACGGCGGGGAAATAGAGTGTTAAGATATTGTAAATTCAAGCCAGAGGAAAATTGAGGAAAATCACCATGGAAAATCTCATCGTCGCCCTGAACGCGGTGCTGCCCATGTTCCTGATGATCGGCGTGGGCTGTCTGGCACGGCTGCGGAAGATGATCTCCGACTCCGCGGTGCGGCAGGCCAACTCCCTGTGCTTCCGGGTATTCATGTCCATCATGCTGTTCCACAACGTGTACAGCTCCGATCTGCGGACCGCCCTGAACTGGCCGCTGATCATCTTCTGCTGCGCCGGCGTTCTGGCGGAGTTCTGCATCGGCATGCTGCTGATCCCCCGCCTCGAACAGTCGCTCCCCGCCCGGGGTGTCATGCTCCAGGCCTTCTTCCGCACCAACGTGGTGCTGCTGGGCCTCCCCATGACCATCTCCCTGTTCGGCGCGGACGAGGTGGGCCCCATCAATATCCTGTCCTCCGTCATCGTGCCGCTGATCAACATTCTGTCGGTCATCGCCCTGGAGATGTACCGGGGCGGCAGGCCCGACGTCCGGCACATGGCAAAGGGCGTGGCCACCAACCCTCTGGTCATCGGCGCGGGGCTGGGCATCTGCGCGTCCCTGACGGGCCTCCGGCTGCCCGGGATCGTGGAGAGCGCCGTCCGCAGCATCGGCACCGCCGCCACGCCCATGGCACTGGTGCTGCTGGGCGCGTCCCTGGATTTCAGCAAGTTCGGGAACTCCCTCCGCAGTGCCCTCATCTGTCTGGTGGAGCGGCTGGTGATCAGCCCGGCCATCTTCATCAGCATCGCGGTGCTGCTGGGCTTCCGGGGCGTGCCGCTGGCGGGCGTGATGCTGGTGTTTGCCTGCCCGGTGGCGGTGGCCTCCTTCACCATGGCGGTGGAGCTGGGGGGCGACGCCGATCTGGCCGCCGAGATCGTGCTGCTGACTACGGGACTGTCCTGCTTCACCCTGTTTCTGTGGATATTGCTGCTGAAGAACCTGTGCCTGATCTGAGACAAACCGAAAAAGCGCCCCCGCTGTTTGAAACAGCGGGGGCGCTTCGTCTTGTATGGAAGGACTTACTTGGCGTTCTTCTTCGCCTTGTCCCGCTCCCACTTGGAGACGCAGAGGGCGCAGGAGATGTCGCCGGTGACGTTCAGGCAGGTACGGCCCATGTCGAACAGGCGGTCCACACCGTAGATGATCATGATGAGGTTCACATCGATGCCCATGGCGGTGAGCACCATGGCCAGCATGATCATGCCGGCGCCGGAGACACCGGCGGTGCCGATGGAGGCCAGGGTGGCTGTCACCACGATGGTGACCATCTGGCCCATGGTCAGGTGGACGCCGGCGCAGGTGGCCAGGAACACGGTGGCCACGCACTGGTAGATGGCGGTGCCGTCCATGTTGATGGTGGAGCCCAGGGGCAGAACGAAGGCGGAGATATCGTCATCCGCGCCCAGCTCGGCGGCGCACTCCTTGGACACCGGCAGCGTGGCGGCGGAGGACGTGGAAGTGAAGGCAAAGATCATGGCCGCGGCGGCGCCCTTGAAGAACCGGATGGGATTCATGCCGGCAAAGACCTGCGCGGACAGGGAGTACACCAGCACCGCGTGGACGATGTAGCCAAGGTACGCGCACAGCAGCACCAGCGCCAGATGGCCCAGGATCTCAGCACCCTGAGTGGCCACCACCCACGCCATCATGGTGAACACG